>PLMK01000065.1:0-49731 GCA_003142475.1 Ignavibacteriota bacterium | reverse complement strand
TCTTTGGGGGCTTGGAAACCTATTCATCGGGTATATTCTATTCAGGGTAGGAAAGGCTTCGAAAGAAAATAAGTGGAGTTTGCTAATATTTTTTGTTGGCGTTGTTTGCATGAGCATAATGTTAAGCAACGCATTCGTCGACAAAATGCATTAGCAATTGTCGATTGATTGAGGCAAGGCAGAAAACCAGACTTCGTGATTTACTGAATGAGCTGTATGCGTTTGGCGAGAAGATAAAATTCTTGAGGAAGTATGAAGTTGATGTAGATGGCACAAGTGTAGCCAAGGTAGATGTATTGCACTTGAACGCTCCATACTTTGCAGATCAACGAAAAGGTCTAGTACCGCAGGTAGCAGAGTTTAGTACCCTATGTAGCAAGCACATTGATTTCGATCAGTGTTTGTCATGTGTTTGTGATGTTCTTCAAGCTATATATATCTTTAGATATTTATACTCATCCCTCCCTACGCAAAGCTTCGGGAGGGATTTTATTTTGTTGAGCATTTAAGTAGGTTTTATTGCACTAGAAGGAGATTGTTCTTACATTACATATAATAATTTTTTTCATCTGTCGTGGTTGGTAGCTTCATTGGTTACCTAATGATGAGGAAAGAACGTGGAATATAAGCTGAAACGTGCGATTTCTATTTCTTTTTCTGTTTCGTAAACCGCAGGTCGTGGGTTCAACTCCCACCTTCAGCTCAAAATGAATTTATTATCAATCCGCCATAGGCGGTTTTTTTTTATCTCTGATAAATAAACGAATATTAGCAATGTCTTTTTTTGAGATCATTCTTATTGCGCTTGGCTTAGCTGCGGATGCATTTGCGGTATCGGTAGTCGCAGGATCAACAGGAGCAACGCGCGGCCATCGCTCTATGCTGCGGTTATCTTTTCATTTTGGATTTTTCCAATTTATAATGCCTATCCTTGGTTGGCTGGCAGGTTTCAGTATTGAACGCTATGTCCAATCATTCGATCACTGGATTGTGTTTGGATTGCTTGTGTGGGTTGCTGTTCACATGATCCGATCTGCGCGAGCGGATGATGACCGCGTCATGCAACAAGATCCAAGTCGAGGAATGATGTTGGTTGTTCTTTCGGTTGCAACGAGTTTGGATGCGTTAGCAATTGGACTAAGTTTGGCACTTCTGCGGGTTTCCATCTTGTATCCCTCAGTTGTGATCGGTGTTGTCACTGGTGCGACATCATTCATAGGTATTTTACTTGGTCAAAGATTTTCGAGTAAATTTGGTAGAAGGGCGGCAGAGGTTGGAGGCGTGTTACTCATTCTCATTGGCGTCAGAATCCTTTTGGCCCACCTTTTCTCTCTCTGAGTAATATTGTTCACTAAAAGAGCGCACTCGAAAAAATGATTGATTGTGGTGGCATCTTTTCATAATTTAGTGCAGTTTTAATATATTTTCTTTGAAAGGATTTTATGAACGAAGGCAAAATCGTCCAAATCATTGGACCTGTAGTTGATATCGATTTTTCTGGTGGCAAACTTCCAGAAATTATGAACGCCGTACGTATTCCAAGAAAAAACGTCGAAGGAATAGATGAAGATCTCATTGTAGAAGTGCAACAGCAATTAGGTGAAGATCGCGTACGCACAGTTGCGATGGATTCCACCGATGGTCTTACGCGTGGAATGACTGCTCTTGACACCGGCGCACCTATCACAGTTCCAGTTGGTCCAGCAGTGCTTGGACGTTTGATTAATGTGCTTGGCGCAGGTATTGATGGCTTGCCAGCGATCCAAGCGAAAACATTTTACCCCATTCATCGGCAAGCTCCAAGTTTCGATCAACTCGTCACTAAAAAGGAAATGTTCGAAACCGGAATCAAAGTTATCGATCTTCTTGAGCCATATACGAAAGGCGGAAAGACCGGACTGTTTGGTGGAGCCGGTGTAGGTAAAACGGTTATCATTCAAGAATTGATTCATAATATTGCCACACATCATGGTGGATATTCCGTGTTCGCTGGAGTTGGTGAGCGGACACGTGAAGGAAATGATCTCTGGCTGGAAATGAAAGAGTCTGGTGTACTCGCGAAAACAGCATTGATCTTTGGCCAAATGAATGAGCCCCCCGGCGCACGTCAGCGTGTTGGCCTCACGGCACTTACGATGGCAGAATATTTCCGCGATGAGGAGGGTAAAGATGTTCTCCTATTTATAGATAATATTTTTAGATTTGTGCAAGCAGGTTCGGAAGTATCCGCATTGCTTGGACGCATGCCATCTGCCGTCGGATATCAACCGACACTTGGAACAGAAATGGGCGAACTCCAAGAACGCATTACATCAACGAAGAAAGGATCGATTACATCGGTGCAAGCAATTTATGTTCCTGCAGATGATTTAACTGATCCGGCGCCTGCAACAACTTTTTCTCACTTAGATGCAACAACTGTACTGAGTCGGCAGATTGTAGATAAAGGAATCTATCCGGCAGTTGATCCACTGGATTCTACCTCACGCATTCTCGATCCCAATGTCATCGACGCTGAGCATTATAACGTAGCAAAACGAGTGAAAGAAGTACTGCAAGCTTACAAAGACCTTCAAGATATCATCAGCATACTTGGTATGGATGAACTTTCTGATGAAGATAAACTGACCGTGACGCGCGCTCGAAAGATTGAGAAGTTCCTTTCACAACCGTTCTTTGTTGCTGAACAATTTACTTCCATTCCGGGCCGGTACGTAAAAATTGAAGATACCATTCGCGGTTTTAAAGGAATCCTTGACGGCGAATATGATACTTTGCCTGAAAACGCATTCTTGATGGTTGGTACAATTGAAGAAGCGGTCGAAAAAGCAAAACAGCTGCAGGCAGTATAATTATGGCAGATAAGACCTTCCATTTGGAAATTGTGACACCAAAACGTATTGTATTCAAGGGTGAAGTCACGAGCTTTAGTGCGCCAGGCGTTGAGGGGGGATTTCAAGTGCTTCACAGCCATGCACCTATGCTTGCATCCTTGAAGATTGGCAAAGTAAAGATTAGCGAGGCAAACGGAACTGAATCTCATTATGCCATTTCAGGCGGGTTTATTGAGGTGAGAGAGAACAAAGCAATTTTGTTGGCAGAGACGGCTGAACGTACCGATGAAATTGACATTGAGCGAGTGAAAGCGGCACGCGATCGCGCACTGAAACGGTTAGCGGAGAAGTATCCAGAAACCGATCTTGAACGTGCAAAGCTTGCTCTCTATCGCGCGCTGAATCGGTTAAAGATTGCTGGCGTAAATTAATTTGAAACCCACTGAGATGATCAGTGGGTTTTTCACTTGTTAACGATTCAATATTATTTAACCAAACAATAAAACTATTTAAATACATTGAATGCATTATTACCGAGAATGATGATTTGATGTACACTCCTTTACAAATGATCAATGAGTCTACTATAGGGATCAGAAATGATTGCTGGAGTTGAAACCTATAAAAATAGACCAACGCGTGCAGAAATATCCTTTGAAAACCTGCGTAACAATCTTTCTATCGTCAAATCATTAATAAACAAAGATGTAAAAATAATGGCGATGGTTAAGGCAAATGCGTATGGACATGGACTTTACGAAATATCCAGCGAGCTTTTAAAACAAGGTGTTGATTATTTGGGAGTTGCAGTTCTTGAAGAAGGAGTGTATTTGCGAGAGCGTGGAATTACCGCTCCAATTCTTGTGCTTGGCCCCATTAATGCGGACCAAATTGCTGAATTTATTACTCATGATATTGAAATTACAAGCTCATCAATTGATAAATCGATTGCCATTGCCGCTGTTGCAAAAGAAATGCGGAAAGCTGCATCGGTTCATTTAAAAATCGATACCGGTATGGAGCGAATTGGTGTACATTGGTATAATGCTGAACGGTTCATCGAAAAATCGTTCGAGTTGGAATCAATCAATATAAAAGGAATATTTTCTCATCTGGCAAAAGCAGAAACGGATGCCGACTGTACGACCCAGCAACTAAGTCGCTTTGAATCGGTATTGAATACGATGGAGAGAAAGAATCTTCTTCCCGAACTCGTTCACCTTGCCAACTCTGCTGGAATCATGAATTATAATGATTTACATTATACTATGGTACGTCCCGGTATCATGTTATATGGATATAATCCGAATGGATATTTGCCGAATATTACGTTTAAAGGTAAGAAATTGAAGCCAGTGATGACGCTGAAGACAAAAGTTTCTTTTTTTAAGGTAGTTCCCGCACATACCGGAATAAGTTATAACCACACCTATATTACCAGCGATCAAACGCGCATCATCACACTTCCTGTAGGGTATGGCGATGGATACTTTCGTTTGCTTTCGAATAGAGGTAAGGTTATCATTCGAGGAAAAGAATATCCAGTGGTAGGATCAATATGCATGGATCAATGCATGGTAGATATTGGTATGGGTGGAACAGCATACAATGGAGATGACGTTTTGCTTTTTGGTGAAATGGATGGTTTCACGATCCCACTTGAATCTCTCTGCGATAAAACTGGGACGATCACTTATGAGTTTCTGTGTGGTATCAGTTCACGTGTTCCACGAATCTATAGGACAATATGAATCGCACTCAGAGATACATATCCCTTCTTCTCGAGCGTTTACCGAAATATGAACTTCGCTCGTACGAACATCAAACTAGTCTTGATCGAATTCGCGATCGAGTTTCATCCACTTCGGATATTCATGCGGAATTTCTATACCTATATCAAGTCAAGGATTGTGCTGATTTTGCGCTCAGCTTGATGTGGATTGCGGACAAGGTAGAAAAAGACCTTACAAAAGAAGAATCAACGATCGATGAAGAGACGCTCGTGTTCTCCAAGTTTCGTCAGTCAATTGGAGATGTATCTCCTTCAGAAGAAGAATCGGATTCTACTGGAACAACAACTAATCTTCCTGGTTCGCAAGAATTTAGATCAACATCAACTCCAGCTCCGGAATCAGCATTCAGTCTTTCATCACCACCGGTACTGGAATCAATTTCAACATTGGAACCAACAATAGATTCAATATTTGGTGATGCAGCACAATCTTCTGAACTGATACAGCCGACGAAAGGTGGCTCAACTTATGGGAGTGAGCAAGAACGCCGTCTTGCAATCTTACTGGAGCAATTTTTAGAATCCGTGCAAAGCGGTAATGACGACCGAACAAAGTTGTTGTCTGACATTATAGATGAATGCAATATAGTACTTACCACTGACTCCGCTGCAGAAGATTATAAACAGTTCTGCAAGTTGCTTACGGAATTTCTTCAGTATATCTCAAATAACAATTACTTCGATGATGTGCGTGTAATGAATATGCTTTCCAATATTCAAGATCCGTTTGCTCAATGGACACGAACCGAGCCAAACAATCGAACCGGCGCTCTAAACGCGGTGATCGATACTTTCCGTGATTTCAAAAACATGTTTGAATAAAGAAGATGAATCAACCTAATATCTATGCAGTAATAATGGCGGGTGGTGTCGGATCGCGTTTCTGGCCTCAAAGTCGTGAACGGACACCCAAGCAAGTTTTAGAAATTGTCGGCTCTGGCTCTATGATCTCCAACACCATCATGCGTATTCAGCCGTTAGTTCAATCGAATAAAATACTGGTGGTGACGAACAAACTTCAAAAAGATATTATTCATAAGCAGGTGCCTTCTCTACCATTGCAAAATGTAATTACTGAACCGCTTGGAAGAAATACAGCACCATGCATCGGACTTGCCGCAAAATGGATTAGCCACTATGATCCAAACGCCATTATGATAATTCTTCCGGCTGATCATATAATCCGTGATACGGAAGAATTTTTGCGTGTGCTACAGCGCGCAGCTCATGTAGCGCAGGAAAATGACGCATTAGTAACAATAGGTATCAAACCAACGCATCCAGAAACAGGATACGGATATATCCAATTTGAAGATTCTTCAGAAAAGAATCCGTATGCGGTAGATGGCATTTACTGTGTGAAGACGTTTGCCGAGAAACCAAATCTTGAAACAGCAGAAAAGTTTTTAAAGAGCGGCGATTTTCTTTGGAACAGCGGTATGTTTATCTGGAAGGCGAGTATAATTCTGCGAGAAATTGAAAAACATATTCCAGAACTTGGCGAACAGCTGACAAAGTTAGGACATGCGATTGGCACAGAAACTTATCAAGCGACTCTCGAACGTGTATATGGTGTCATTCGCAGTATCTCTATTGATTACGGCGTGATGGAAAAAGCGTCGAAGGTTTTTGTGGCAAAAGGAGATTTCGGATGGAGCGATGTTGGTTCGTGGGATGAAGTGGTTCGCTTAACACCAGTCGATGGAGAAGGCAATGCACTGCGCGGAACTGTCATCGCAAAAGATTCCCATCGTAACTATATTGACGCGGGCAACAAAGCTGTAGCGATAATTGGCATTGACGATATCATCGTGATAACTACAGATGATGCTGTATTGATCTGCAAAAAAGGAAAATCACAGGATGTAAAGGAGGTTGTGGATTACCTCCGACGCAAACAAATTAATGGACTGTTGTAGGCGGTGGATGATTCGTATCCTGTGCTGTACGGCAACGTTTCTGCTCATCAGTTGTGCTTCTACACCAAGATTTGCAGAACGAGGCGAAAAGGGCTCTGGCGAACGTAGATCGACGGTACAAACTGAACGGCCGATTCAGCAGAACTCAGGAAAAATTTTGCTGACGCTCGAAGGAATTGCTTCTTACTATGCGAATGATTTTCATGGTAAGCAGACATCGGACGGTGAGATCTTTGATATGAATGCACTCACTGCTGCACATCGGACGTTTCCGTTCGGAACAAAAGTTCGTGTGACAAATTTAGAGAACAACAAAACCGTCATTGTGCGCGTTAATGACCGTGGACCATTCAAGGAAGGACGAATGATGGATTTGTCGATGGGTGCAGCTAAGGAGATTGATTTGATTCGTACCGGCACGGCACGTGTGCGCTTGGAGGTGCTGGAATGGGGAAATGGACAATAAATTACATTCTTAATAAACCGCATAGCTGTAAGTAAATGCGGTTTTTTTATTATAATGAAGACAATTACAAAAAAGTTTAAAATCACCGTCAAACCGAATGCAAGAAGGAACGAAGTTGCGTGCGGCGATGACGGCACGCTCATCATTCGCGTTGCTGTGCCGCCAATTGAAGGGAAAGCGAACGAGAAAGTCATAGAAGTTCTATCTGAATATTTTAACAAACCCAAGCGATGCATTTCTATTGTTTCTGGTTTCAAAGGAAAGAACAAGATTATTGAAGTAGAATGAGGAAGATAAAATTTGATATGGCGAAAAATGGCGAAAAAACGCATATCCGTTTTTGAACATTTCATCTTTTATTGATTTATACAAGAGAATTGGCTATATTTAATACATATTGGAACGCAAAGGGAGGTTTGAGTGTTTTATAATTAACTAATGTTAAACAACGTTGGAAGATTGATGAGTATTGGAAAAAAGGGAAAAGGGCTAAAATTTTACAGTCTACTAGCTGTGTTTTTAATTCTTTGTTCATTTATCCTATTCGGATGTTCCCAACAAGTAACGAGTGCAACATACGCTCAAAAAGCCGGAAGTTCAATTGAGGGCATAACCGAAAGCACGCTTCCTGCGCAACCGTCTCCATTTGCATCGATGAGTACGGCAGGTTTGAATCAATATATTCCATTAGTGAAGAAATATTCAGAAGAGTATAAAGTCGACTGGGTATTGGTTCTTGCGGTTATGAAGCAGGAATCAAGATTCAACCATGAGGCAGTGAGCTATAAAGGCGCATATGGATTGATGCAAATTATGCCGCTAACACAAATTGAAATTGCGGAAAAAATAGGCATTGAAGATGCATCCACACCGCGTAACAATATCAAAGCAGGCATTTATCATTTGAAATCGCTCTTTACAACATTTAAAAATATACCGAGAGAAGATAGGGTATGCCTGACTCTTGCTGCATATAATGCCGGACTTGGGCGCGTGCAAGATGCCCAGAAAATTGCCTCGTATATGGGAAACGATCCTCATAAATGGTCTTCCATCAGTGCGGCACTTCCATTCCTTTCGAAAAAGAATTACACTTTGCATAGCCGTGTTTGGAGTGATGGTTACCCACCTAATGGATATTTACATAGCGCCCGGCAAACGGTTGAATATGTTGATAATATTTTGAATTGCTATGACCGTTACAGTTTGGCATTGAAATAACCTTTTATATCAATACATTTCTCTACTTTGCATTAATTATTACTTATACTTATATAAACAAAAAGTTTCGTAGAACTGTACTATTTATTTTGCATTGTCGTCTTTGTTATTCTACTTGCTGCCTCGTTTCTTTCTCAACTAATAGAGATAAATTTCGGGAATATATAAGAAACTGCTTGACATTTAGGTGTTGTAGGTTTATATTTTTCGTGGTTTTTATCTGATAATGTTACATGTGGGTGAACCACAATATCTCATTTCACTAATCAAATAAGGAGTTATATAATGAAACGCATTCTACTGATTTCTGTGCTGTTGGTTCTCGCACTCAGCATATCGTTTGGTCAGATGGCATACAAAAAGGGAGATCAAGTTGCGAATCTGGGTATTGGCCTCGGTGGTTTTGCTGGTGCGTATGGTAGTGGCGGTATTGCAATTACAGGCGGATATGAATCTGGTATTACCGAAAACATCTCAATAGGTGGCACGGTTGGTTACTCATCATCTTCGGAAACTGTTTGGGGAGATTATGGTTGGAAGTATACGTATATCCTGATTGCAGCACGTGGTGCATATCATTATGATCTGTTGCATAATCCCAATATAGATACTTATGGTGGCATACTTTTAGGGTACAATATTGTTTCATCAAAAGTAACTGGCACGCTTCCATATTACGGTTGGGATGGTTCAAGTGCTTCTGCAAGTTTTCTCGAATTTGGTATCTTTGTCGGCGGTCGCTACTATTTCGATCCACACTGGGCAGTGCAAGCAGAATTAGGATATGGCCTTGGCATCTTGAACGTTGGCATTGCATACAAGTTTTAATTTATAATCGCCTTTTTATAAGCGAAGACAGGGAGAAAATCTGAAAAAGGTTTTCTCCCTTTTTTTGTAACCTTGTTAAGGTTATGGTTGGTTAATCTTAAATATCTTTAACAAGGTTTCTGTTTTGGAAGCCCGCCATTTTTTTTGTATCTTACATTCATTATGAAAGAATTTGCTATCGTAGAAGGAAAGCCGCGTTGTCATTGCGGTGTTTTTGGTGTCTTTGGTCATCCGGAAGCGTCTGTCTTTTGCTATTATGGTTTACACGCGCTTCAGCATCGTGGACAGGAAGCCGCCGGTATCATTTCCAGTGAATGGCTTGTTGAAAAGAAAAAGTGGCGATTCAATATTCAAAAAGGCGTCGGGCTTGTTGCAGATGTCTTCAAAGATGAAGACATACTTCGCAAAGACCTCAAAGGAAATGCTGCCATAGGACATAATAGGTACTCCACAACTGGTTCTTCGGATAACAAATCTAATATTCAACCCTTCGTAGTGAACTATAAAACCGGCAATCTTGCACTTAGCCATAATGGAAATCTGACCAATTACCGGACACTTCGTCATCGGCTTCAAGAAGATGGAACGATTTTCCAATCAACTTCCGACAGCGAAATCATTTTACATCTCATCGCTCACAGCAAACAGAAAGAGCAAATATTCCAAATTAAAGAAGCTCTGGATGTTGTTGAAGGTGCATATTCACTTGTTATCCTAACGGATGATAGTTTGATTGCAGCACGTGACCCGCATGGATTTCGTCCTCTGGCACTTGGTAAAGTAGATGGAGCGTACGTCGTTGCCTCAGAAACCTGCGCTTTCGATATAAACGGTGCTGAATACATCCGCGATATCGCACCAGGTGAAATTGTTGTGATTGATAAAGATGTAGTCGCGACGGGAAATATAAAGTCCTTTTGGGTTTCAAAGAAATCTTCGCAACCGCATCACTGCATCTTTGAGTATATCTATTTTGCGCGCCCGGATAGCAAGGTCTTCGGTGTCAATGTCGATAAGGTACGTCGTAAGTTAGGAAAACTTCTTGCGGGCGAAAATCCGATTGCACCGGAATCACCTGATGATAAAGTGATCGTTATCAGCGTTCCTGATTCCAGTAACACTTGCACTCTTGGATATGTTTCCGAAAGTAATAAACAAGGATTAAAAGTAAAATTAGAACTTGGTCTTATCCGCAACCACTACGTTGGGCGCACATTTATACAACCGCAGCAGAATCATCGCGAGTTGAAAGTGAAGGTGAAATTTAATACGGTAAAGGGAGTATTGAAGGACAACATAGTTGTCATTGTCGATGATTCAATTGTTCGAGGGACTACATCAAAACTATTAGTGAAGATGATTCGAGAAGCAAAACCAAAAGAAGTGCACTTCCGTATTTCGAGTCCCCCTATCAAATTTCCATGTTACTATGGAATGGATTTCCCAAGCCGCGAAGAATTGATCGCAAATAGATTGAATGGTGACATTGAAGCCATTCGACAGGAATTGGGCGTTGACAGTCTTTCCTATCTGCCGATGGAAAAACTTCTTGCATCTGCCCCGACAGAAGAAGGCAAACACTATTGCACCGCCTGCTTCAGCGGCAATTATCCAGTGCCCATTGACCCAGATGCAGCAAAGAACGAAAACGATTAGTAATGAATCGCTATTTCACAGTTTCTAATCTTCTCAGTGCAAGTCGTATCTTCTTGGTGATTCCAATGGGATATTGTCTTGTCTTGGATTTTCCATATCATCGTTTGTGGACTGCAGGAATTATTGTTATCGCAGTTGCGACAGATTTTCTTGATGGATTCCTTGCAAGAAAATTACATCAGGTAACGGACCTCGGTAAAATCATAGATCCGCTTGCAGATAAAATTGGCATCGGCATTTTTGCGGTGTTGATGGCTTGGACTGGAGATGTGCCTATATGGTTTGTTGTTTTTGTTCTTCTGAGAGATCTCCTCATATTTAGCGGAGGACTTTACATCCAACGTAAGAAAAAAATTGTACCTCAATCAAATTGGCCCGGCAAAATTGCTGTCGCGCTTGTTGCGTTGGTTTTCTTTTTAGCGACAATTCAAGTGAATGCATTAGGCAAACTTTTTACTTATACTCTATGGACAAGTATAGTAATGATGCTTTTGTCGTTAGTAAGTTATGCTCAAAGATTGTTTATCGGCAGGAATGTAGAAGTGATGAAGTAACGATGGGACTTTTTAATACACTCTCCAAGCTCAAAGCCGGACTTGCTAAGACACGGGATTCGATTGTCAGCAAAGTGCAGCAGCTTGCCGCAACTAAGAGTACGATCGACGACGAACTGCTAAGCCAGTTGGAAGATATTTTAATAGCGGGTGATGTCGGTGTGCAGACGGCGAGTGTTATCTTGTCTCACCTGAAGCGTCGCGTAAAAGAAGATAAGTATGAATCCACATCTCAACTTATTTCTTTATTGAAGGAAGAAATCGAAACGATTCTGCATATCGATGACGGAAAAGAATCGTCCTTGAAAATTCCACCCGCATCGGTAAAACCGTTTGTCGTGATGGTTGTTGGAGTGAATGGAGCAGGTAAAACAACGACTATCGGCAAGATGGCATATCAGTACCGTCAAGCAGGTTATAAGGTTGTAATCGGAGCGGCAGATACATTTCGTGCGGCGGCAAACGAACAACTCGAAATTTGGGCGCAACGCGCCGGTGTAGATATTGTACAGCAATCGCACGGTGCAGATCCGGCGTCAGTCGCGTTCGATGCAATTAACTCAGCACTATCGAAGCAAGCCGATGTGGTAATCATAGATACAGCTGGGCGCCTGCATACGAAAACAAACTTGATGGAAGAATTGAAAAAGATTAAACGAGTGATGGCAAAACGTTTGCCTGGCGCTCCGCACGAAGTGTTATTGGTACTAGATGCAACGACTGGACAAAACGGCTTGCAACAAGTGAAACATTTTACAGAAGCCGTTGAAGTAACTGGACTTGTATTGACAAAGCTTGATGGTACGGCAAAAGGCGGAATTGTGCTTGCCATCAGCAATGAGATGAAGATGCCGGTGAAGTTTATTGGCGTTGGGGAAAAGATTGATGACCTACAAGTATTTGATCGCCGTGCATTTGTCGATGCGTTGTTTGAAGTAAATTAGACTGAAGATGAAAATTAGAAGGAATTGGATTGAAATTGTATTTTCATTTTTAATTTTTCATACATTATTTAAACATGTCTTTCAAGATTCACATATTATCAC
Organism: Ignavibacteriota bacterium; assembly: GCA_003142475.1. Taxonomy (GTDB): domain Bacteria; phylum Bacteroidota; class Ignavibacteria; order UBA10030; family UBA10030; genus Fen-1298. The sequence goes on along the minus strand of PLMK01000065.1, from coordinate 37,415 downwards.
CGGAGTTATCTAACAAAATTGCTGCAGGTGAAGTGGTGCAGCGTCCCGCAGCTGTCGTTAAAGAGTTAATTGAGAACTCACTTGATGCTAAGGCGACACGCATCAGCGTTATTGTCAAGGATGCAGGCAAAGCGTTAATCCAAGTAGTGGACGACGGCGAAGGAATGTCTGAACAAGATGCATCGCTCGCATTCCGAAGACATGCCACGAGTAAGATTCATTCGGCGAGCGATCTGGAAGAAATTCGGACACTCGGATTTCGTGGCGAAGCACTCGCTTCTATAGCGGCAGTTGCGCAAGTGGAATTAAAAACTCGGACAGATTCTGATGATCTCGCAACGCACATCCGGATTGAGGGCAGCGAGACCATAGAGAAATCTAAATCAGCATTGGAGCGTGGCACAAATATTACAGTTCGCAATTTGTTTTATAATACTCCAGCGCGGCGCAATTTTCTAAAAACACGGCACACAGAGCTTAAGAACATAACTGATGTGATTGTTAGAATGGCGATTGCATATCCCGAAGTTGAATGGTTCTACGCGAGTGACGATGAAGTCATGCTTGACTTGAAATCGCAAAATGTTGAAAGACGAGTGGCTGAAGTATTTGGTAAGTCACAATTTGGTTCAATGTTCAAATTTGACGACGCTAACGAATTGATGACGGTGAACGGATTTCTTGGTAAGCCAGATTTCGCTCGCAAAAGCCGTATAGAACAATTTGTCTTTCTGAACCGACGATTTATTTTCAGCAGAATGATTAATCATGCAGTTTTTCAAGCATACGAACATATGTTAGAGAAAGGATCATTTCCATTCTTTATTTTGAATCTTACGATTGATCCTAAGAAAATTGATGTCAATGTCCATCCATCGAAGATGGAAGTGAAGTTCGAAAACGAATCGAATGTCTATCGCATTATCCTGTCTGTTGTGAGAAAGGCGCTTGCGGCAAATGATTTGATTCCATCAATGTCGTTTCGTGATGGAAACGCAGTCTCGCCGTTTGATGTCAAGTTTCGATTTAGTGAGCAAGCGTGGAAACAGGGAGCTATTGATCAAACAGGTGCACCAGTGTTCCCACTTCGCCCCGACATTCGGTCTGGAGAGCAATCAACACCACCAACACCTCATATAATCGGTCTTGATGATATTCGACCTTCTGAATCAAATTTGGAATCTCCGTTGCCGTTTGAGACTTCTTCATCCTCGCTTAATAGAGTCCTTGCGCAAAGATCGGCGCTGGATCAATCGCAGATGCCGGAGAGCAAACCGATTTGGCAGGCGCATAATAAATATATTATTTCGCAGATTCACAACGGATTGATGATTATTGATCAGCATGCTGCGCACGAACGCATTCTCTACGAACGCGTGATGGCGAATTTCGAGAACACTCTGCCGTCGTCGCAGCAGCTTCTGTTCCCAGAAACCGTTGATCTGGGCGCAAGCGATTATTCATTAGTAAAAGAATTGCTGCCGGATCTTGTGCATCTTGGATTCGACATGCGACTCTTCGGTAAAAACACAGTTGTAATAGACGGTATTCCAGCGGATGTACGTATTGGGAATGAAAAAAAAATTTTGCAGGAAGTGCTGGATGAATTCAAAAACAATGAGCACACCGGTGTGAAAGATGTAAGAGACAATCTGGCGAAATCTTTTGCATGCAAAGCGGCGATTAAAGCGGGAGATAGATTAAACGTGACAGAGATGGTCGTGCTGATCGAACATTTATTTCTTGCTAAAATGCCGTACGTCTGCCCACATGGCAGACCGGTGATTGTGAGAATTTCATTGGAAGAACTCGACAAGCGATTTGGGAGAACATAAAAGATGCAATCTTCGCGATGGATATGAATCACCTTTCAATAGATTAAGGAGAGAGGTGCAGTGCAAAAGAAAATTATCGGCGTGTTTAATTTATTACGCCCCGCCCAATGGCTAAAGAACGGTTTTCTGTTCGCTCCGCTTGTTTTTTCGAAACATCTATTTGAAACAACATACATCTGGCGTGAAGCGCTTGCATTCGTCGGTTTCTGTCTTATCTCCAGCATTATGTATGTTATCAACGACATTACAGATAGTGAAGCGGATAAACTTCATCCTATAAAAAGAAATCGTCCTCTTGCATCTGGGATTCTTAGATTATCTGATGCCGTTGGCGTTATTCTGATTTTACTTATTTTCATCATCTGTTTAACCCCATATTTAAATTTGCGATTCTGGTACGCAATTGCGCTCTACGGGTTTTTAAATCTTGCTTATTCATTCTGGTTGAAGCAAATTGTCATAGTAGATGTGTTTATCATTGCGGCGGGATTTATGCTGCGCGTTCTCGCCGGCGTCTTCGCCATCGAAGTCGTGATTTCTTCGTGGTTGATACTATGTACACTCTTCGTCTCGGTGTTTCTTGCAGTTTCCAAACGGCGCGGCGAATTAATGCTTAGTGCTGCGACCGATTCCTATGCTTCGCGTCCGGTATTGAAGCAGTACGATGTGACGTTCTTGGATCAAATCATGACAGTGGCAGCGTCTGGAATGGCAATTTCGTACGCACTCTATACCGTTGCTGAACGTACTGTGACTATTTATGGAACAGAGAACCTTATTTTCACTACGGTGTTTGTATTGTTTGGTATTTTTCGATACATCTTTCTTATGCGAGATCGAAAAACAGATGACAACCCGATGCACTTATTGCTAAGTGATGCGCCATTGATGGTAAACATTCTGTTATGGTTCATTGCTTGTGTATTTATAATATATTATCACGATACAATCAGATGGATATTCTAATATGAAATTACCGGAACCGAAATCTCCAAAAAGAATTTCCAATCTTCCAACTTGCACGCCAAAAGTAGCTGTCGTGAGAACGACACCACAAACAGTTCTGGAAGATATACAGCATGCAATGGAACTTGCCGGAATAAAAAATGCGCTGAAACTCGGTGCGACTACAATTCTGAAAGATAATATCTCTTGGCATTTCCCTTTCCCCGGTGCCAATACAACACCGTGGCAATTGGAGGGTACGATTCTTGGTCTACACAAAAATGGTTTTAATGATGTTGTATGTGTGCAGAATAAAACAGTGGTAACAGATGCATTCAAAGGCGAGGACTTAAATAAGTACACGCCGCTATTCAAGAAATATCGGATTCCAGTTCTCTTCAACTTTCAGGACGCTGATATGAAGTGGACTGAGTATAAACCAAAATCACCGATGCTTGTGCTTGACCAAATATTCCCTGATGGCATTCGTATTCCAGATTACTTTTTGGGAAAGAATATTCTTCATCTGCCGACTGTGAAATGTCATATCTATACAACGACAACCGGAGCAATGAAAAATGCGTTTGGTGGTTTACTAGCTACAAATAGGCATTATACACATACATGGATTCATGAAACACTTGTTGATTTACTCGCCATTCAAAAAGAAATTCATACGGGTATTTTCGCAGTAATGGACGGAACAACGGCAGGGAACGGTCCAGGACCTCGAACCATGTTTCCCGTTGAAAAAAATCTTATTCTCGCCAGTGCTGATCAGGTTGCGATTGATGCAGTTGCAGCAAAGATGATGGGATTCGACCCACTCTCTATTAAATATATTAATCTGGCGCACCAAAGTGATCTCGGATGCGGCGACCCGCGAGAGATTACAATCGTGGGAGAAGACATTTCAAACGAAAATTGGAAATTTACAGTTGGTGATAATTTAGCAAGCAGGGCAGGTGATCTGCTGTGGTTTGGATTCTTAAAAAAACTCCAAAGTATTTTCTTCCGCACACCTCTTGTCAACTTGTTTATTTTTGGTTCTGAGTTTTATCACGACTATTACCGATGGCCGATTCGAGATAGACGCGTGTTCAAACACTGGCTTGAGAAAACGCATTGGGGAAAACTTTTTGCATCGTACCCGCCAATTGGATAATAATTTGTGAGTGAAATGCAGTTGACATCACGAACACGCGCAGAATCGGTTTTGCTTTCCTTAACAATTATTTGGGGCAGCACATTTGTTCTGACTAAATTTATCCTCGAGAACGCTTCTCCTTTTGTCTATGTTGCCATCCGTTTTTTTGCGGCGTCAGTTCTGTTTGCTGCGCTCTTCTTCCGAAGACTACGGACAATCTCGAAGGATGGAGTCGCTAAAGGTTTAATTCTTGGTATGCTGTTGTTTTTAGGATTTATGCTGCAAACAATCGGGATGAAATTTACGACTGCCTCAAAATCTGCATTCATTACTGGACTAATGGTTGTCTTCACGCCAATATTTCAGCTTATCATCGAGCGTAAAGCACCAAAGATTGGAAATATTATCGGAGTTGTATTAGTTGCCTTTGGTTTGTATTGGTTGACATCTCCCAAAGGATCAGAGTTTAATATTGGTGATACGCTGACTCTCATTTGTGCTGTTTTGTTTAGCATATACACAGTTTATCTCGGTGTTTATGGCAAGGACCATGATCCAGCACATTTGACTTTTATACAGTTTGCTTCAACGGCAATTCTTGCCGCAATAGCGATTCCTTTTTTAGAAACAGCACACCTGAATTTGACTACCAACTTTCTCCTAAACCTCGCATATTTAACGGTGATGCCAACCGTTGTTGCGCTATATATGATGACAAAATATCAGAATTACACTACACCGACACGGAGTGCAATTATTTATTCGATGGAACCGCCTATTGCTGCAATTTTTGCTTTTTTTATTATTGGCGAACAAATAGGAATGATTGGAATCGTTGGAGGAATACTAATTCTGTCCGGTTTGATAATATCGGAATTATCAGATATTATTTTTATGCGCTTGAGAAAAGAATTACTATAAAATTCATCGCTTAAATTGGCAAATAAAAGGACTTATTGACCTGTATCGAAAGACGCAAAAAAAGAAATAAATTAGAAAAATTAATTATTCAGTACTTGCGTAATACAAAATCAAAAAGTATATTGCTACGTATGAAAACATTACAGAAATATTCTCTTCTGATAATTCTTCTTGTATTCTTTAACACTTTAGTATCCGCTCAAACATCCACTCCACAGATTACTGGAGTCTCTACACAGGGTGATGGCACTGTTTTAATTAATTGGACGATCAACGGATCGGAAAACACCATTAGTTATTATGAAATAGTTAGAAGTACTGACATAAACGGACCTTTCAGCCTTATCGGTGATGCCCCCAAAGGGACATTTTATTTTGTCGATAAAACTGATTTGTTTAAAACAACAAGTAAATATTTTTGCTATAAAGTAACAGCAGTTGGTTCGAATGATTCACGGACTAGCAACATTATGGGTATTTTATACAATAGCACAAGTTCGGCGGCAAAACGCACGTGGGGTAGCATCAAAGCGATGTTCCGCTGAAAGTTTGATGTAATATAATTTTTTTTATTAAGCGATCGTTCTGCATCGCTTTTTTTGTTTTTAGGCGGTTTAATGAGACCTCTAATTCTTGCGTCACAATCACCACGAAGAAAAATATTGCTAAAGCAAATTGGGATGAAATTTCGTGTTATTCCAAGCCGAGTCGCAGAAGTTTTTTCTACTCACCAGAGTCCGGGTGAGAATGCTCAACGTATTGCTTTGGAAAAGGCAACGGATGTTGCTGCTCGTCTGCGAAAAGGTGTTGTCATTGGTGCGGACACAATTGTCGTTCTCGATCATCATGTTCTCGGTAAGCCGAAATCCAAAGATGATGCCAAACGTATGCTGAGATTATTAAGCGGGCGTGAGCATTCTGTCTATACTGGTTTTGCTTTGAAAGATGTGGAAACGGGAAAGCATATGGCAGGAGTGGAAGAAACAAAAGTCCGCTTTCGTAAACTGAACGAGAATGAAATTGATGATTACGTTGATAGCGGTTCGCCAATGGATAAAGCTGGATCCTATGGAATTCAGGATGACTTTGGAGCTGTCTTTGTCGAGCGGGTGAATGGATGTTTCTATAATGTTGTTGGATTCCCGCTCGCGCGCTTCTATTCGACCTTGCAACGATTTGCCGCTGATTTGGAAACTTCTTCAGAGCGGAAACTGTAAAATGGAAAAATAAACAGTGAAAGAATTTAGTTGGTACAATAAAAAGCCTGTTGAAAAACACTCAACGGGCTTTGTGCATTGTTGAATTTTTCTTAAGCAGGCTTTGAAACTTTTATCGCCTGTAATCCTTTAGGGCCCTGTTCAACTTCGAACTCTACTTTGTCGCCTTCGTTGAGCGTTTTGTAGCCATCTCCGTTGATGGACTTGTAATGCACGAACACGTCTTCACCACTTTCCCGTTTGATGAAGCCATATCCTTTTGTGTTATTGAACCATTTTACTGTACCCTGTTCCATACGGGTTCATCCCCCTGATGCATTGAACATAACACCGCAACTTTGTCTCTTAACGAAAAAGGTGCAACGAATATTAACACCTGCCTTGCTCAGCTTCCACGCATCGGAGCCACACAACCGAATTTACAACGGGCGACGCAATAGCTAAAACAAATAACAATGAAACAAAATCGGTGCAGTGAACTACGACCAAATATTACAATTTCGTGCATTAAAATGCAAGTGGTAGCATTTAGTCTTTCACTTTATCTCATTACTCTTCATTTGCCAGCCAGATGCTATATTCCTCAGTTTCAGACTTAGTTTCTGCTGCCTCAGGAGCAATTTTTCGAGTCAAGATGTGGATGCCTTCGTCGGAAAAAGCAAACATTTCATCTAAAGTGAAAATTCGATCAAATGACATCGGTTCAAAAAACTCTCGGAATTTGCCAACAACTTCGTGCAAACGAGAAAGATAATAGGCAGTGTTTTCGTCTGGTTGTTGTGTATTCCATTCATCAACTAAACGAGAATTACGGGCGAGCGTAATACCCGCATCGGTTCCGATAAAGTAATACGATACTTTTGAATTCGCTTTCACAAAAAGACTTGAACTCACTGCAGCTTCCATTGCCGGCGATGCTGTAATTTGACCAGAAAGTAATTCTTTCTGATAAGTTTCAGTATCCATGCGAACGATATCTGTGCGGCAAAAATCTTCTGGAGTCCATTTGTGCTGTGTCACCTGAGTATATGCTGTGGCGTACGCATGATGCATCCGTTTTAAATCATTTGTCAGCAAGCATTCAATCATACGCTGAATAAATACTTTCAGGAAACGTTCCATTCCGCGGGAGACAAGATTATTTCCCTTGATAAGAACATTGTTGTTCTGATCCAGCAAGGCATAATTGTTTTTCCGATAGCTAAACATTTGCTTGAAACGATGCAATAAGATAAGCATGGCTCCCTCTGGCAATGTATTTGAGAGCCGCTCTACAAAATTCTCCTGATTTGCTTCGCCGACAATATTGTTTGGGGACAGAAGAAAAAGACCATCACTATCAGATTGAATAATGGTTGCGTTGAAGAGTTCAACTTGATGCAGAATTTCATTCAGAATCTCATGTCTGGCAATTAGGACGACTTCGGCTTGCTCAGGATCGTTGTATAATCCGCGTGCAGAACCGAGATAGAGATGAAATGAGTCAATAAGACGTTTAACCGCTTTCAATTTGTATGCAGAATCTTGGGATTGTGGCGCCTCGTTGTTTATCGGATTGTATGTATCTTTTTGCAAATCGGAGAGGTGCTTAAGAAGCAGAAGAAAAACACCTAATTCATCTGTCTTTGGCTTGATATTCTGTCGGAGTAAAATGGAAGAATGGATTCCTCCTAACTCAACATACATAACATCGGAGAAAACACCTGTATAGAATATTTCCGATGGGATTGTCATTGAATGGGAATTATCGTTCGCTTTGGGTACTGAATGCCGTTGATGGACGTATTCTCTTAACATCAGAGATTCGATGCGAGAAGCTGCACTGAGCTGAGTCAGCATTCGATAATTGAATGGACACATCTGAGCAAGATAGAACAGTGGCGGTGAGAGAAGGTTATAAAGATCGCGCGCAATGCGGACATTGTGCAGAGATTGATTTATGATGTTCTCCGATTGATGATTCCATTGCTCAAATATTTGCTGTGTGGGAATTGATTTCTCTGCACCGATTGGGATGTCAAAATGTCTTGCTAATGAAGTGAGCGTGAATGATTGTTCAATTCTCTTAGCATCAATTTCCGCTTCTGCCAATGTTAAAAGGTCAACTAGATGTCTGCCAAAAATATCAAAAGTGAACCATTCACTTTCTCCCGTACCGGCGGTGCTATATCCGGTTGGTGTTCGCATGTCACTACCGTCTCTGCCTATCGTTAGTGGGATTTGTGAACGCTCGCATGCACGGCTGAGCGCTGGCAAAATCGTTCCAAACAAATCGTATCCTTCTATGACATCGGGATCTATCGTGTTGATATGCTTGATGCATTGCTTCAATACCGATTGCTCATCGTGCTTGTGAGTACTGAAAGTATATTCACTGCCGTCACTGGCAGCGAGCGTGATAACAAGTATTTGCTCCTCTGAACTTTTTCTATTGCGTTTTTTCCAGATTATGTGTGCGAATTGGACGTCTACATGAAGCCGCACGAGTTCTTCGAACTTCATTCCTTTGAATAATGTGATACCGGATTGCAGAAGGAACTGACGCACTGCATCTGCGCGGACAAGAATTTCTTTAAATTCCTGATAAGATGACACGCGCGGAGAATGGGTTTTGTTGTATTGACGCAGAATGAAATGTACTGCTTCCCACATCTCACTCCACCGCGTGAAGGCAGCGATATAACGATAGAAGTTTTCGCCGGCAAGTTCCTTCAGCCAGAATTTTTTAGGGAAGTCTTTGATAAGCGATTCATCGGAAAGAAAAAAGAAAGGGAAGAATTCTACGTCTTGATGTAGAACCTTCCCTTCAACTCGTTTGTATAGTCTAATTGTCTGATCGTTCAGCTGTTGGACAGAGACGATACGCTCTTCGGCATTATATCCATAGAGCAGCTTGTCCATTCATCATTTCTTGGACTTATCTAAGTTCAAAAACGGCGTCAATAAATCGATAGGCACGGGGAAGATTGTAGTGGAATTATTTTCCGTGGCGATCTCACGAAGTGTTTGCAGATAACGCAATGTAAGTGCACTGGGTTGTTCGCTTAGAACTTTTGCTGCATCGGATAAACGTTGCGATGCCTGGAATTCTCCTTCTGCTGCGATAACTTTCGCGCGGCGTTCACGTTCTGCTTCTGCCTGTTTTGCCATCGCTCGCTGCATTTCTTGCGGCAAATCAATCTGCTTCACTTCTACATTAGAAACCTTTACGCCCCAGGGCTCGGTATGGCTGTCGATAATTTGTTGGAGCTTTTGGTTGATCTTGTCGCGTTGCGAAAGAAGATCATCTAATTCAGACTGTCCCAACACGCTTCGCAATGTAGTTTGTGAAAGCTGGGATGTGGCGAATAAATAGTTCTCAACCGATACAACGGCTTTTTCTGGCTGCATCACACGGAAGTACACAACAGCATTCACTTTGAGCGAAACGTTATCCTGTGTTATGATATCCTGCGGAGGGACGTCCATAACGACTGTTCGTAGACTCACTTTCACCATTCTATCAATACCGGGCCATAACCAGACAATTCCGGGTCCTTTTACTCCCAATAGCCGTCCTAATCGGAATATAACACCGCGATCATATTCACGTAAAATTTTAATTGAATTCGCAGCAACGATGACGACAAATAATATGCCAATAATAATAAGGGTTAATGAAATTTGTTCCATATATACTCCTTTGCCAAAGGCATCACTTTGTGAATGTTGGTTATTTAACTTGCTCAACTTTGAGTTTTAGATCTTGAATTTGCACGACGCGTACATGCTCACCTTTGTCAATTTTGCCGCTTGTCGATTCTGCCTGCCAGACTTCTCCATGGACCCGAACGGTTCCATCTGGCTTTAGCGAAGTAAGTGCTTCACCAATTTCACCGATCAATCCTTCAATTCCGGTTGTCGGTTTTTTTCTTTGTGCTTTCAATCCTAATCCGATGAGGAAAACAAAAAAGAATGTCGTAACAGCAACACTGGTAATAACAACAACCCAAGAGATTTCTGCAAACTCAAGCAGACTTGATGTGCGAATAAGCATAATTGATCCTAGAAAAGTTGAGACAACCCCACCGATTGCCAGCATGCCGTGGCTCATGATTTTTATCTCCAAGAGAAAGAGAATAATGCCAAAGATGATGAGCGCAAGTCCGGCATAGTTGATTGGCAGAGTGTGCATAGAATAAAAGGCAAGTACCAAACTGATGACACCGACGATACCGGGGAAGATAGAACCCGGATTGTACAACTCAAGTATTAAACCGATAGTGCCGAGTTGAAAAAGAATAAGGGCGATATTTGGATTGCTCAAGATATCCAATAATTTTTCCGCCCATCCCATTTCCATAGGTTCAATCCGCGCACCTTTGGTATGTAATGTCACAATCCCATCTACTGTTTCGACTTTTTTACCGTCAATCTGAGAGAGCAGATCATCAAGGTTCTTCGCAATGAGATCAATAACATTTGTATCTAACGCTTCTGTCTCTGTAATAGCTTGACTTCTACGAACAGCATCTTCCGCCCATTTCATATTGCGGTTTCGTTTTTCGGCGATAGTGCGGATAAAAGCGGAAGCATCATTGGTGACTTTTTCGCTCATAATCGAATCCATTTTTCCTTCCATGTCCACGGGATGCGCCGCTCCGATGTTTGTCCCAGGCGCCATTGCCGCAATGTGCGCTGCCATAGTGATAAACACACCGGCAGAACCCGCTTGTGCGCCTCCGGGAGAGACATAAACGACGATAGGTATCTTCGATTCAAGAAATGAACTAACTATCACGCGTGTCGATTTAAGTAAGCCGCCGGGAGTATCCATCTGTATGATGAGGCATTCGGCATTCTTCTCGCGGGCATTTTCGATACCGCGTTCGATAAATGCTGCTGCCGCAGGATTGATAACACCATCAATTTTTAGCAGAACAACTTGCTGCGAAAAGATGACGCTAGGAAGGATAGCAATAAAAACTAAAAGAATGAATAAACGGTGGAGCATTTTCATATTCCTCCATCCGGCGTTTGTGTTTGTTGGACTTGCTTTTTTTGAAGAAGATAAATACCGCTGCCGGAACATACTATAAGAGAAGACTTTTTTCAATCTCCTATTCGTTAGGAAGATAAGCAAAGAGCGGTCAAATAGCAAAAGGCTTTCATTTACTATGGTAATTGTTTAAATTCGTTACACATGGATAAAAAACAATCGAAACAAAAAATAGAATCCTTAGTTCAGACTTTTCACACGGAGAAACATGAAAAGATGAATGAAGCGGAAACGCGCCTCCGGTTCATTAATCCTTTCTTTGAAGCATTAGGTTGGAATATTCTGAATCCGAAGGAAGTTCGTGTTGAAACCCCTACCTCTCGTTCAGATTCCACCAGACCCGATTATCGTTTTCTCATTGATGGTAAGACAAAATTCTTTGTCGAAGCAAAGAAGCCTTCCGTCAAGCTTACTGATCCGACGCCTGTTTTTCAAGCAAAGTCCTACGGATTCAGTTCTAAAGTGCCGATCGTTATCCTTACGGATTTTGAAGAATTCCGTCCCTTCCGAACACTCGCGCGACCCAAGTATGAAAAGCCGCTCGATGGATTGATTAGAGAATTCGATTTGACCTATGACCGTTATGTTGACCAGTTCAATCCATTGTATGATACATTTTCTCATGATGCCGTTTTTGCAGGAGAATTGGAAAAAAGAATTCCAACGGAGAAGAAAGAAGCTTCTACAACGGTCGATAAAGAATTTCTCAAAGACCTTTCAAAGTGGCAGGAAGAGCTTGCAAAGAATATTGCTCTTCGCAATTCCCGGTTGTCGGTAAGCGAGATCAACGAAGCTGTCCAGCGAATTCTCGACCGCATTATTTTTCTTCGCATCTGCGAAGATCGCCAAATAGAAGAAAGTGAAATCCTGCTGAGCTATGCCAATTCAGGTGATGATATTTATCGTCGTTTGCTAAAAGAATTCACGCGGCTTCGCGCAAAGTATAACGGCTTAATCTTCAACGAACACAGATTAAGTGAACAACTTTCCATTGACGATAAGCTGTTGAAAGAAATCATCGTCAATCTTTACCTGCCCCGCTCGCCTTACCGCTTCAACGTTATTCCGATTGAAATTCTCGGCACGATCTACGAGCAATATTTAGGCAGAATTATCACACTGACACCAACGCACCGGGTAAAAGTAGAGGTGAAGCCGGAAGTGCGAAAAGCCGGCGGTGTGTTCTATACGCCGCAGTTTATCACCTCATGCATTGTGAAGAACACAATTGGCAAGCTCATTGCAGGCAAGACTCCAGAACAGATCGCCAAGTTGAAGTTTATCGATATTACGTGCGGCAGCGGATCTTTTTGTTTGGAGATGTTCGATTACCTGATTCATTACCATATCGATTACTACTCCAGCAATCCAGATAAAATAAAAACGGTTGGCAGTGTTCCCGACGCTTTCCAAACTTCCGAAGCCCACCTGCCGGACGGGCAGGGACTTTGGCATCTCTCGACACGCAAGAAGAAAGAAATTTTGCTGAATAACATTTATGGCGTCGATATCGATCCGCAAGCGGTCGAGGTAACGCAAATGAGCTTATACCTGAAACTCCTTGAAGGTGAAAGCGCAGAGACATTCGGCAAGCAGTTATCATTTGAGCTGAAAGAAACGATTCTCCCTAACCTTTCGAACAACATTAAGTGCGGCAATTCGCTAGTTGGAATGGATATTTTGGATACAAATAAAGATTTGTTTGGAGAAACAATTGATCCATTGAAAATCCGTCCGTTTGATTGGCAAACGGGTTTCCCAGAAGTCATGAAAAATGGGGGATTCGATGCTATAGTCGGAAATCCACCATATATCTCAATCGAGGACATCATCAAAGATATTGCAGAATACTTCTTGAAAAAGTACAAGACTGCCCATGGCAGGGTAAATTCATTTTCACTTTTCTTTGAACAGTTTCTCTCCTTGTCAAAAAAAGGTGCACAATGTGGATTTATAGTATCGAATCGCCTTTTGACAAACACACAGCTTGATACTTTACGTGGATTGATATTGAATTCAACTTTGATTGACCAAATACTCTCGTTCAAAAAAGCAGTTTTTGATGCGGCGGTTGATACTATTGTAATTGTATTTCAAAATCGACCTCTGATAGAACATCCAGAACAGAGAATTAGAATATTGAAAGACATCGAGAATGTCCAAGAAGGGAAATATATAGAATCAGAACTGAACCAGTCCGAGTGTCTCAAGAATCCGAATTATGTTATAAATCTTGGCTTGCGATCTGATGCAATGCCAATTCTTGGAAGGATTCAGAGTAATTCCGTTTTGTTGGAAAGTTTATGCGATGTTAAAGATGGGATAATACTCGGTGCGATAAAAGACCTTTTCTTATCAAATAGACAAAAAGATAAACGATACAAGAGATTCCTCGATGGTAGCGAAGTTTCAAGATATTCTTACGAATGGACTGGTAGATATATCTGTTACGATAAAACCCTCATAGAGAAGGAGTTGCAGCGCAAGAAAGAAAAAGCGAAAGGGGCGGAAACAAGAAAGGAAAAAAAGAAGTTGCAGCGGTCAGGTGTTTGGCTTAGAGAAGGAAAAATATTTGACCAAACAAAGATATTAACAAGGCAAAACGCTAAGAGAATCATTGGGACATTTGATGATCAGAATTTCTATGTAAAAAATTCTCTTCACAGTATCTTGCAGAAAGACAACCGATACGATTTAAAGTTCATTTTGGGTCTTTTGAATTCACGATTATTGGATTTCTACTTTCAGAATCGAATTGGAAAAACAGGCGAAATGTTTTCCCAGATGAAAATAGAATATATAAAGCAACTTCCCATCCGTACAATCGACTTTAACAATCCAGATGAAAAAGTAATGCACGACCGGATGGTGCAGCTTGTCGAGAGAATGTTAGACCTGCACAAGAAAAAGCAGCACGCCAACTCAGACAGTGAAAAAGAATTATTCGAGCATCAAATCAAGGCGACGGATAAAGAGATTGATGAGTTGGTGTATAAGCTATATGGATTGACGGAAGAAGAGATAAAGGTTGTAGAAGGTGGTTCGACAGGCTCACCATCCGATGGAAAAAGATAAAGCATTCGTAGGGACGTATCGCCATACGTCCCTACAAAAGCAAAAACCGTTACACCCATTGTCATTCCGTCGGATTCGCGGTTTTGTGCATCCGCCGTCTTTTTGACGGATAAGCGGGCATCCAGACCTTGTGTAATTGAAAATATTATTGTTGAGCCAATAGAAATCTGTGGTACCATAATCATACATGATTGTTGCATAAAAACATTGGAGTTTAAAAAATGAATAACCCTCAGGAACGCATTGAACATCTTATTCAAAGGATGGAAGAGTTAATTCCTCTTTACATGAAGAAGGATGAAGATAAAGGTGTGTCGAATGGTAATGTTGCTGTCTGCATCATTGATGAAGCAGGCGGAGTATTTGGAAAAGTGTTTATCCACGATAACAAAATACGAGCACGCGAATCATTTAGAGTCGCATGGACAAAGGCAAGCCAAGTATGGCTCACTGGAATGAAAACAGGAGAGTATGAAAAGAAAATTTATAATAATGAAATTGCCGAAGAAATTGCTGGAATAAGTAAGCCAGACTTCATTGGTTGGGAGGGTGGACAACCCATCATTTTAAAAGACGGAACAAAATTTTCTATTGGATTCAGTGGGTTTACAGGAGTTACCGATCTGGAGATTGTTCTAAAAGCATTAGAGCAGATTGAAAAAGCATGTTGATGTGACGGCTGCCACCACAGATCCAAGTTAGGAGAACCAATCCGAGCCTGGATGAAAAATGATGCGTTGGGGAAGAGATAAAGATTGTGGAGGGAAAATCCTCGTAGGGATTTGATTCATCAAATCTCTGTGGAGGAGGACGTAAAGAATCGGCTTTTTTATTTTATGCGGAGAGAGTGGGATTCGAACCCACGGTACCCTTACGGATACACTACCTTTCCAGGGTAGCCAATTCAACCACTCTTGCATCTCTCCGAGAACATATTACTTTCTATACTGAGGAAATTTCTGATCCAACCATTCTCTCCCGATTCCACTTTTCAAAACCAATTCTCTTTTTCGAGCAAGAGATAGTGCAGAATATTCTTCGGTATAGATTAAAATCCATGGTATACCGCCTTTTGTGAAACGATTCTTTCCATTATTATGTTGGATAAGCCGTTTGTCTGCATTTTCAGCGCACCCAACATATCGTTTCTGTATCTTTTCACTCCAAAGAACATAAATATAAAACAATGTTTTTCCTCCCGAGATAGGATTCTGCGCCAGAGGCGCATGAGCCTTAGGCTCAGAACCCACGGTACCCTTACGGATACACTACCTTTCCAGGGTAGCCAATTCAACCACTCTTGCATCTCTCCGATTGATTAAATATCCTAATCTATTATCTCATTTCCAAATAATAGGGTAGTGTCTCAGTTTCAAAAAAGACGAGAGAAAAATCATCTCTTTAATTTAGATTTGATAGTTTTTTTGTATTTATCGCAACAACATTCTACGGAAAAACTGAGATTTTCGATGCTTTTTCCAGTAACGGTTATTGTCGAATTTCCTGTATGCCCATTTGGACACAGGACATCCTTAAGTTTATCACGGATTTGATTCATGATTACATCAATAATGGATTTTTCAAAACTATTCTCGTCGAATTTATACTTTATATTAATCATTGTATCTCTTTCTAAAAATGGTTTGTACCGAAAACCGTTATGTTTTGCAATTCTCTAACGGCTTGAAAAAGCGGAGAGGGAGGGATTCGAACCCTCGATAACCTTGCGGCTATTCCGGTTTTCGAGACCGGTCGATTCAACCACTCTCGCACCTCTCCGAGTTTGGTCTCTATAAATCAAATATACAGAAAAGAGCAAAGAATTCAAAGATGATGAAACCTTCCGTGCCGAAAGAATGTTCTTATCTTTGAATTCACAATGACTAAAAAGGAGGATATCTATATGGCAATTAACATTGGAAGTAAAGCGCCAGATTTCACTTTATTCGACACAAATAACAAATCTCGTTCACTTTCTGAGTTCCGTGGCAAAAATATTGTGCTTGCATTTTATCCTGGTGCATTTACAGGCGTATGCACTAAGGAACTCTGTACGTTTCGCGACGCGATGTCTAATTTCAACAATCTTAATGCGCAGGTAGTTGGGATCAGCGTCGACGCGCCATTTGCGAATAAAGCATTTGCGACACAAAACAATCTACAATTTCCATTACTGAGTGATTACTCGCGCGAAGTGAGCAAAGAGTACGGCGGCGTTCATGAAGATTTTGCCGGAATGAAAGGATACAGCGTTTCTAAACGTGCGGTATTCATCATTGACGCGAAAGGCAATGTGAAATATATGTGGGTCTCAGAAAATCCAGGTGTGGAACCGGATTACAATGCGATCTCCCAAGCGTTAAAGTGAAAAATCTTAAAAATCTCTTTTGAATTTCAATCAGATTATCCCTATTCTATGCTTAGGAAAAATTATGCTCAAGATTGGTCAAAAGGCACCTGATTTCAAACTTCCGTCCAGCGGCGGAAAAATTTTGAACTTGAGAGACTTTGCCGGCAAAAAAATCGTACTTTATTTCTATCCGAAAGACAACACATCCGGCTGCACAAAAGAAGCGTGCTCGTTCGAAAGTAATCTTAAAGTAATTAAGAAAAAAGGTGCAGTAGTCATCGGCGTGAGTGCGGATAGTGTTGACTCGCATATGAAGTTTGCTCAGAAGTATGAATTAAACTTCCCATTACTCAGCGATGAGAAGAAAGAAATCATTAAATCGTACGGTGTGTGGAAAGAAAAATCTATGTACGGCAGGAAATATTTTGGCATAGAACGTACAACCGTTGTAATTGATGAAAAGGGAATTGTGCGGCAGATCTTCAATAAGGTGAAGGTGGATGGCCACACCGATGAAGTGCTCGCGATACTGTAAGAGAAGGACAATGATTAATGGCAAAGATGTACCTCACTCGAAGAGAAGTTTTTAGCGCCTCGCATCGCCTTTGGAATCAAGAATTGTCTGATGAACAGAATTTCGAATTGTACGACAAGTGTGCAAATCCGAATGGTCATGGGCATAATTTTATCCTCGAAATCACTGTCGCTGGAAACGTAAAAGGAGAGAGCGGATTTGCTGTTGATTTCAAAAAACTCAAACACCTTGTGCGAACAGAAATTATTGAGAAGGTTGATCATAAACATTTAAACTACGATGTCGATTTCTTAAAGGGAACAATTCCAACTGCAGAGAATATCGTTCGTGCGTTTTGGCATGTACTGGAATCGAAAAACAGTGAAGCGAAACTTTATTCCATCCGCCTGCATGAAACAGAAAATAATATGGTAGAATATAGAGGTGAAGAATGACGACTGGACACAATGGTCGGAAAGAAACGCTTATCAAAGAATTCCTTACCGAACTCGGTGAGGATCCAAAACGTGAAGGCCTATTGAAAACTCCGGATCGTGTAGCGAAAATGTACGAATTTTTAACGAAAGGTTATCAACAAGATATTGACGAAGTAATGAATGGCGCTGTCTTTGAAGAAAAATACAGCGAGATGGTGATCGTGAAAGATATCGATTTCTTCTCTTTATGCGAGCATCACCTTATTCCATTTTTTGGTAAGTGCCATATCGCATACATCCCAAATGGCCGCATTGTTGGCCTTAGCAAAATGCCGCGGATTGTCGAAGTGTTCGCGCGGCGTCTGCAAGTTCAAGAGCGAATGACGCAACAGATTGCCGATACGCTTTATCAGTATCTCAAACCGATGGGAGTGGCTGTAGTGATGGAAGCGCAGCATTTATGTATGATTATGCGTGGTGTCGAGAAACTTAATTCTATTGCGACTACAAGTGCTATGCTTGGCGCGTTCCGTAATGATGTGAAGACACGGAGCGAATTCCTTACACTCATCAACAGTAAATCATAAAGTTGATGGAGGCAAAATATTCCTTTCTTGCTACTTTGCAATCTTGACCTGTTTTATTTCATGAAGAGGTTTCTTAGCCTTTTCTAAGAAACCTTTTCTTTAATTCGTAGGATGGGTCGATGCTTCTTGATACACAGATCACCATTTAATATATTAGTAGCAATGGAGAACCATATGCACTACGTCCGATTGTGCCTGATCGCACTTTTTCTTGTAATAGCATTTCTCTTTGACGGCTGTTCTGTTTTTTCTCCTATAGGGAATACAGTATCACAGGGGTACGAAAACATGGTCACGTACTTTAATGGATACTATAATGCAAAAAACCTATTCGACGATGCAGAAGATGAAATCCAAACTGCAGCGATCTTAGCACGAGGAAAAGAAGTCTCTGCTTCGCAAACTAACCAGATTCCGACAACTGCAAAACAGAAGCTTGGACAGGTTATTGATAAATGTTCCAATATTCTTGCATTCCATTCTTCCAGCAGTTTTGTGGATAATGCGCTCTTGCTCATCGGAAAATCTTTTTTCTATCAGATGGACTATCTCAAGGCGGAGCGAAAATTTGCCGAATTGTTGGCACAATTTCCCAATAGTTCGCTGGTATTGGAAGCACAGCTTTGGTACGCACGGTCGGAAGAGAAATTGGGAAAATTGGATGATGGTGTTCGTGAAAGTGACGCGGCGGTATTAGCGGCGCAAACAAGCCATGACAAAAAAATCGAAACTCGAGCCCACCAATTGCTTGGCGTACTCTATAGACGGATGAACCAAACAGATAAATCGATTACTGAATATGAAAAAGTAATCTCCATTTCAACTGATGATGCTGCTAGGGGTGATGCGCAGATTAGTTTGGGAGATATCTACTTTGCAGACGGTCAGTATAAAAAGGCGATAGAAGCGTATCTTAGAACTGAAGATTACACTTCCGATATATATTCAAACTATTATAGTAAATTGCGGGCGTCAATCGCCTATCGTGAAGTTGGAGAACAGAAAAAAGGATTGACCCTGCTCAATTCGATGATTGATAATTTCCGCAATAAAGAATATTTAGCGGCAATACTCTATGAAAGGGCAAATAATTATGCAGTAAGCGGTAGGCGAGACGAAGCGATCGACGAGTATGTTATTGTAGATACCTCTTATGTCAATACCGAGTATGCCATACGTTCCGCATATAAACTTGGATTGATTTTCGAGAAGGAACTTGGTCTTTACCATCGGGCGCTGAAATATTATACAGAAGTGAACGCAGCCGCAGGACTAAACATTGTGGCAGAAGGTCGCCGAAAATATACAGCGTTCACTCGCTATTTTGATGCTCGGCATCGCTTGAGTCTAGCGGATAGTTTGTTATGGGTTCTCAGTGATACGATGCGTAAAACTATTCAAGATTCGCTTAACATCTTAGCCGCCGATTCGATACGTCAAAAAACTGTACATGGAGATTCGCTCTCTGTAACTTCCAATAGCGATACCGTTAAAGCAAAGAATTTTATTTCAGATACTATGCAACGAAAATCTGTAAAGATGGATTCGCTCTCGATAATCTCCAATATCGATTCCCTAAAAGCAAAGAACTCTGTTTTGGATACTACAAAGCGGAAAGCTGGACAAGTTGCTGCTCAGTCACCACTTCCAAGTGCCGACTCGCTTCATATACTTAAGTCTATTGCAGCACAGGAGCTGGGTGATGTTTTTTATTCGGAAGTTGTGGAACCAGATTCAGCGTTCTATTGGTATAATCAATCTCTTTTATGGCATTATGATCATATCTACAGTCCGCGTATTCTTTACGTTCTCGCAGAACTTTCTAGGACTAATCCAGAAAAGAAATTTCCTGCTCCAGAAGAATACCATACGCGCCTCGATCATGATTTTCCTGAATCGATTTACGCGGAAGAAGCACGTCGATTCCTTCGAAAAGAAGGCTCTGCGGTAAAAACAGATACAGCGTCGGAATACTATACACAATCCGAGAAACAAGTTGACGCCAAGCAATACGAAAAAGCAATTGGAACACTCCGGTCTATAATTCAATTATTTCCAAAATCACAATTTGTGGCTAAAAGTGAATATGCAATTGGATGGATTATGGAAAATTGTCTTGCACAACCTGAGAGTGCGATGGTGCAATACAAACGGGTTGCAAAGAATTACAAAAGCACAATGTATGCGCTAGCTGCATCGAGACGATTTGTAGAGGTTCAGCAATCTGATACTGTGAAAGTGGATACACTGAAAACAAAAATTAATCCACAAATCCAAAAACCGTTTAATCTGGATAGTATTCAAAGAAATTCAAAGGGATTGGAAAAGGATTCACTAAAGACAAAAAATAATCGACAAATCCAAAAACCGTTAAGTCTAGATAGTCTTCAAAGAAATTCTAAGGGATTGGAGAAGGATACGGTGAAACAGTTGCCAGTTGTTCCAATTGATAGTATTGAGAATAGAAGAAGTAGANNGAAGCCGAAAGTTCTCGACTAAGGAATTGAACTCCGATGAATAGTATGGTTCAACAATTATGCCCGGTACAATCTTGTAAGAAAATCGCTACAGATACATTTCTGCTTAGATTTAATTCTCCAGATATTGTTGCTTCAGCGCAACCAGGACAATTTGTAAATATATTGACCGCCGAAATTGGCAAAGGGCCGCTATTACGAAGGCCGTTTAGTATCTCTAGAGTTGAAGATAACATTATTGAATTAATCTTTCACGTTGTTGGAATTGGGACAAATCTTCTTTCTCAGAATCAACCTGGAGATTGGATCGATGTTATAGGCCCGCTCGGTCAACCCTTTCATAGAGATGCCGATTACGGCACCGCGTTGCTTGTTGCCGGTGGAATTGGTGTTGCGCCATTACCTTTTCTTACAAACGATTTATTGAAGTATGGCAAACGTATTGAGACATTTGTTGGATATAGAAATGCAGGGCAGGTTTTTACTAAGCATCTGCAAAATGTCCGGATTGCAACGGACGATGGTAGCGATGGATTCCATGGAAATGTTGTTCAACTTCTTGAGTTATTTCTTAATCAAAACAATTTTCAAAAAGCAAAAATATTTGCTTGCGGTCCGACTGTAATGTTGAAAGCGCTCACAGAGCTTGCTAAACGCAAGAGCATATGTTGCGAATTGTCATTGGAGGGACAAATGGCTTGTGGCATTGGCATTTGTCAAGGATGTGCAGTTGAACGCACGGAAGACACTGCAAAATACGCACTCGTATGTAAAGATGGACCGGCATTTCTTTCGACGGAAGTGAATTTATGACAACATTATCAATAGGAAGCGGAATAAAAACATCGTTCACACTTCGCGGCGTTGAATTCAAAAATCGAGTGTTTGTTGCTTCCGGCACATTTGGTTATGGTGATGAAATTCACGATTTGGTAGATGTAAATCGATTAGGGGGAATTTTTACTAAGTCGCTTTCGTGGAAACCGCGTTCTGGCAATCCTCCGCAGCGCATTGTTGAAACAGCAAGCGGCATGCTCAACTCAATCGGACTTGCAAATATAGGTGTCCAGACATTTATCGAGCAAAAACTTATTTATCTGCGCACATTCAATACACACATTATTGTGAACATTGCTGCAAGTTCGCTTAAAGAATTCTGCGATGTTCTTAGTTTGTTGGAAGGGCAAGATGGAATTGTCGGTTATGAAGTCAATGTTTCATGTCCAAATGTGAAAGAGGGCGGAATGAATTTCGGAACTGACTGTAAAATGACGGCGGAAATTACTTCGCATCTTCGCAAATTGACGAACAAACCGCTCATCATTAAGTTGACGCCAAATGTGACGCATATTTCAGAAATTGCCCGTTCTGCAGAATCGGCGGGTGCAGATGCAGTTTCTGTCATTAATACGCTCGTCGGGATGGCGGTGGATATTAAAACACGCAAACCAAAACTTTCCACCGTAACCGGCGGTCTCTCTGGGCCAGCCATTAAACCGGTTGCACTGGCGAAAGTTTATGAAGTTGCTAAGGCAGTGAAAATTCCGATTTTTGGCATTGGTGGAATTGCTAGTACCGAAGATGCAATCGAATTTTTGCTTGTTGGGGCAGCTGCCGTGCAAATTGGTACAATGAACTTTATCGATCCGGCAATTTCTGTAAAGATCGCAGACGGTTTTGAAAATTATGCCCGCGAAAATAAAATCTCAGATATCGGCACATTAGTTGGTGCGCTTGATGCTGACGTAAAATTTTCGGTAATCCAATCGTGGTTGTGATATAACAGAAAATCGCAGTACTTATTTTCCGCATAACATTACGTTGACGTACACTAAATCTATCAAATTCCTTTACAATCTCCAGAAGTTCGGAATCAAATTCGGATTACATGGAATCCGAACATTGCTCACTTCTTTTGATCATCCGGAAAAACAATTTTCTTCTATCCATGTTGCCGGAACGAACGCCAAAGGTTCTACTGCTTCGATGATAGCCGCAATATTTACGGCATCAGGCTACAAAACAGGACTTTACACCTCACCGCATCTTGTCAGTTTTAATGAACGAATTCGAGTCAACGGTAAACCAATCCCTTCAAGAGCAGTGGCGCGGCTCGCAACTGCAATTCGTCCAGAGGTAGAAAGAAATAACTGTACTTTTTTTGAAGCGGTGACTGCGATAGCATTCAAATACTTTGCCGAATCCAAAGTGGATATCGCTATTGTGGAGACTGGTTTAGGTGGCAGACTAGACGCTACAAATATTCTTCAGCCACAAGTGTCTGTTATTACAACAATCGGATTGGAACACACACAGATCCTCGGTGAGAGCTTGGAAAAGATTGCTTTCGAAAAAGGAGGCATCATAAAGAAAGGAGTTCCATGCATTATAGGAGTGAAATCGCAGGAGGCAATTCGCGTTTTAACTAGTATTTGTGCCAAAAAGAAATCGAAATTGATTCGAGTTAATCCGAATAAAGTTTTTGTTCGTCAGTCTTCTCTCGATGGACTGTGGGCAGATTTTTATATAACAGGGAAAAAAATCAGGAATGTGAAAGTGTCGTTGGCAGGCAAGCATCAAGCAATGAACGCGCTTCTTGCTCTTAATACAGTTGAAATTGCTGCTCAGCGAGGTAATTTTATAATAGATGAAAACGCAATTCGTGAAGGATTAACACATATCCAAGAGTTTTCAGGGATTCAAGCACGCTTATCGATTATTCAGAGAAATCCGCTTGTCCTTGCCGATGTTGCACATAATCCTGAAGCGATGCGTATTCTTTGTGAATCGCTTAAACAATTACGTCTTGGAAAGATTCATATTGTCTTTGGTTTGATGCAAGATAAGAATTTTCCGACTATTATCTCATCGCTTCGGAAGATTGCCAAAAGTATTTTCGTTGTAAAAGCGCAAACAGAACGATCTAGATGTACATCTGAATTGGCACGTGAAGTTCGTCGAGTCGGAGTATCTGCAAAAGAATTCAATAATGTTGCCGATGGTGTTTCATCGGCTCTTAGGCAGCATAATGATGCACCAATACTTATCACTGGTTCTCACTTTGTGGTTGGCGAGGCAATCACTTTTCTAAATAAGGGAAAATACTTGACAATCAATCAATAATCGAGTATTATAGAAATGCAAGTTGGTAGAGAAATTTTTGTTTCCTATTTATCCAACCAAGGTTACTTCAAGAAATTTTGTTCCAATCTAACTATTTATAAAAAAATATTGTACTCGTATCCTATAATATTCTCATCGAATAAAAATTATCTTCTCTCACTATCTAAATAACATTGAGGTATATTTTCCATGCCAATGGACATCTCTGAATTAAAAACTAAAAAAATTGCCGAGTTGAACACGATTGCCAAAGAGCTCAATATAACGGGCTATAGTGATCTTCGTAAACAAGACCTAATTTTTAAAATCCTCGAAGCACAAACGCAGAAAGATGGGTTAGGATTTAGTAAGGGCGTGCTCGAGGTGCTACCCGATGGATATGGCTTTCTCCGTTCGGTTGATTATAATTATTTACCATCGCCCGATGATATTTATGTGTCACCGTCACAGATTAAGAAATTTGGATTGCGTACAGGCGATACAGTGAGCGGCCAAGTCCGCCCACCGAAAGAAGGCGAACGGTTTTTTGCACTACTTCGCGTTGAAGCGGTAAATGATGATCATCCGGATTTAATTCGCGAACGCGTATTGTTTGAAAATCTAACGCCGATGTATCCGGCAGAGAGAATAAAGTTGGAAACCATTCCCGGCGAATATGCAATGCGCATTCTCGATTTACTTGCACCAGTGGGAAAGGGTCAACGCGGTATGATCGTATCTCCGCCAAAAGCCGGTAAAACGATCCTTCTTCAAAAAATGGCAAACAGTATCACCCGCAATCATCCGGAAGTTAAGCTCATTGTTTTACTGATCGACGAACGCCCAGAAGAAGTAACAGATATGGAACGCTCAGTCAGCGCAGAAGTTGTGAGTTCTACATTTGATGAACCACCCGAGCGGCACGTGCAGGTTGCCGACATGGTATTGGATAAAGCCAAACGGTTGGTTGAAGCTAAAAAGGACGTTGTTATTCTTCTCGACAGCATCACTCGCCTTGCACGAGCGCACAACACGGTTGTTCCGCATAGCGGCAAAATTCTTTCCGGCGGTGTTGATGCCAATGCATTGCATCGTCCGAAACGATTCTTTGGTGCTGCACGAAATATTGAAGAAGGCGGAAGTCTTACTATTATTGCCACTGCACTTGTGGAAACAGGTAGTCGTATGGATGAAGTGATCTTTGAAGAATTCAAAGGTACCGGTAACATGGAAATTGTATTGGATCGCGGCTTAAGTGATAAGCGCATTTTTCCGGCGATCAATGTGAATCGATCTGGCACGCGCAAAGAAGAAATACTTTTCGAACCCGATGATTTGAATCGTGTATGGATTCTTCGCAAATTCTTGAGTGATTTAGAACCGAGTGAAGCGATGGAATTACTACTTGATAAAATGCGAGGCACGAAGACAAACAAAGAATTCCTGAAGGTGATGAATAGTTAATTGAATTGGGCCACGGTAATCGAAAGAAATACGTGGCTCAGTTGTTTCTGCGGAGATTGTTATTTTAATCGATTGAAGGGAAGAAATAAATTGTGTTCTTCATTAGCCATTTAACAATATACTCTTAACTTAACATCCATCCGCATCCCGCATTTCGGATTTTTCTTTGAGATATTTTACGAACTGGTTTTTACCATCTACGAGAATGTTGACTGGTTTCTTAGGGCGGTCAGAAATCTGAAACGACATAATAATCACTTCATCGCCTTTGTGTACAAGGTGAGCTGCGGCGCCATTTATTCCGATGATCCCAGAATTCTTCATTCCCTTGATGACGTAGGTCTCGAGCCGTTGACCGTTTGTATTGTCAACAACGAGCACTTTTTCATATTCGTCCAAATCGGCAAGCTTCAATAATTGTTCATCAATTGTAATTGATCCGACATAATGAAGATTTGCGTTTGTTATCGTGGCTTTATGGATTTTTGAACGAAGATAAATCCGCATAGATAAATTCCTGTCTTTATTATTAATTGTAAAGTACTCACAAGTCAGCGGATTTGCAAAGGGCATGGTTTATCGTTAGCATTTGTTGTTTTTGGCACGAAGATTTGGTACAATAGCATAAGATTTAATCAAGATAATTTGAGGAGAAAAATATGAGCAAGGGACTGATTATCACATTATCAATTCTTGGTGGACTGCTGTTAGTTGCCATTTTAACAATTGGCTGGGGCGTTGGTATCTATAATAAAATTGTTGTAAAAAATGAAGGTGTAAAGAGTGCGTGGAGTCAAGTGGAGAATCAATACCAGCGCCGCTATGATCTGATACCCAATCTTGTTGAAACAGTTAAAGGTTATGCAAAGCAGGAAAAAGATGTGCTCATTGGTGTAACTGAAGCGCGTGCGAGTGTAGGACAAATGAAAGTGACCCCCGAAGTACTAAATAATCCACAAGCATTCCAAAATTTTCAAAAAGCACAGGACGGATTAAGTTCGGCATTATCACGTTTGATGGTCGTTGTAGAAAAGTACCCCGATTTAAAATCCAACCAAAATTTTCTTGAGCTTCAATCACAATTAGAAGGCACCGAGAATCGCATTGCTGTCGAGCGTCGTAGATTCAACGAAATAGTACAGGATTTCAATAGTATGATCAAAAGTTTTCCGACAAAGATTATTGCGAGTTTCGGCGGATTCCATGAAGCACAATATTTCCAATCTATTGCAGGGTCTGAAAAGCCACCACAAGTAAAATTCTGAGTATCCCTATGAAAAATTTTCGCTGGGCTGTTATCGCGTTTGTAATCGTACTATGCAGTGCATACACTGCAGGAGAAACGAAAATCCCGAAGCTTGAACAACGTGTTTCGGATTTCACAAACACATTGAGTTTTCAGGAATGGCAGCAGTTAGACCATTTACTGAAGAGCTATGAAGATTCAACATCTACACAAGTTGTTGTTCTTATGGTTAATTCTCTTGAAGGAGAAAGTATAGAAGAATACGCCAACAAGACTTTCTCATTAAACAAGATCGGTCAGACAAAGAAAGACAATGGTGTTCTGCTCGTGATTGCCAAACAAGATCATGCAATGAGAATAGAAGTCGGCTATGGGTTAGAAGGTGTACTGACTGATGCTCTGACATCGCAGATCATCCGCCTGGAAATTACACCGTACTTTAAAGCTGATAATTATTTCGGCGGCATTGTAACCGGTGTTGATGCAATTATGCGCGCGGCAACCGGTGAGTACCATGCAGACGGCAAAGGGAATAAATCACCGCAAGTTACAGTTGGATTTGTTTTTCTCGCAATTATGTTTGGGTTATTTTTCCTTTTACCCATGTTGGCATCACGAAGGCGTTCTATTATCGGTTCAAACGGTCATAGCTATTATTCCGGGTGGGGTTATGGCGGTGGCGGTTTTGGTGGAGGTGGATTTGGCAGTGGCGGATTTGGCGGCGGCGGCGGATTCAGCGGTGGTGGCGGAATGTCCGGCGGCGGTGGTGCCTCCGGCAGCTGGTAATTGAGAGCAGAGAATAAAAGCGAGTGATACATGAGTAACGAAACAATAAGAGTGCTCTATGTGAACGGGACTGAGCGAGATGTTCAATCTATTAGTGAACGTCTTTTAAAATTTGAGGGCGCACGA
The DNA here is from genome assembly GCA_003142475.1 of Ignavibacteriota bacterium. Classification (GTDB taxonomy): domain Bacteria; phylum Bacteroidota; class Ignavibacteria; order UBA10030; family UBA10030; genus Fen-1298. Next base: position 10,148 of record PLMK01000065.1, on the reverse strand, counting down.
TTTGAAATTATCTGGCAGCAAAGTGCTGAAAAAGCAATAACATTTCTTGAACAACAAAACGCTATTGATGTCATAGTGACCGAAGACGTTCTGGAGGGAATGAATGGCGTTGAATTTATGAACAAATTGAAGGACTTGAAATATGACATTCCTATTGTGTTTCTCACAACGATCAAAGATGTAAGTTTTGCAGTTGAAGTTATGCGGATGGGTGTGAAGGACTATTTGCTTAAAGAAGATGTTGTTACCCATGTTTTTCCACAAACACTTCTCAGAGTTGTAGAGAAGGGACATCTGAAACAAGAACAAGATAAATTGGAAATTAAACGGAAGCGTTTAGAAACAATGCAGGAAATTGTTGTAGGTATCTCCGATAAAATCAGTGAACCGCTTGAAGATATGAATAAGATTGTTAGTACACTTGAACAGAATGCACTTCCTGAAAAAGCTGTGAAGTACCTCAAACTGATCAAGGATAATGTAGAACGTATGCAGTTGAAACTGGAAAAACTTCGGAATCTGAAGGAAGACAAAACAGTAAAGTACATCAGAGATATTAAAATGATAGACTTATCGTAGCGGAGAAGCACCGCATGACAAACCTTGTAAAGCAAATGTTCACAAAAGAAGACCTTGCCGCAGTTGCATCAGCAATAGGTGAGGCGGAAAAAACAACAGCAGGAGAAATCCGTGTCAGCATCCGTCAGAAGCGAAAGTGGCGGGAGAAAAAACGTTCCATCGAAGAGATGGCACGGCAAGAATTTCATTCACTGGGAATGACTAAGACAAAGAATCGCACAGGTATCCTGATCTTTTTCTTACTACAAGATAAGAAATTCTTTATCCTTGCTGATGATGGAATTCACGCAAAGGTCGAAGATGGTACGTGGGACAAAATTGCAAACGAAATGTCCAATCATTTCTCGCAGAAGAATTTTCGGATTGGCATTATTCATGGTGTCAAATCGATCGGCGTGGAACTTTCAAAATTCTTTCCGAGAAAATCCGACGATACAAACGAATTACCTAATGATGTGCATGTGCGGTAAAGCTTTGGAATTTTCTGTCTTTTCCTTTTCACAGCGATGAAATGTAAAACTGCCATAGCGCAAATTGATTGCCGCGTCGGAGCGTTCGAACAGAACCTCAAACACCACCTTGAATTTATCGATCGCGCCATTGCCGATGGAGCGAAACTTATCCTTTTCCCCGAATTAAGTCTTACAGGTTATACACTACGAGATTTAGCATGGGATGTCGCCATTAATCCTTTTCAAAATAAAATCGTCGCTCCATTACTTGAAAAAAGCCGTAAGATTTCTATCGCTGTCGGATTTGTTGAGAGCGGTACACATTACGGCATCTACAATAGTGCAATGTTTTTAGAAGATGGCGAAATCAAACATATTCATCGCAAGATATATCCGCCGACGTACGGAATGTTTGAAGAGGGCAGATACTTTGGTGTAGGAAAAACTATTGCGGCGTTTGATTCCAAACTTGGCCGCTTAGGTATTCTCATCTGCGAAGACCTCTGGCATGTATCATTGCCGTACTTGCTGACACTTGATGGAGCAGAAGCTGTTCTTTGCTTGACTGCAAGCCCGACCCGACTTTCAGGTGAAGGAACTCAATTCGATAATCAAGTAGTAAATTATGAACATCACCGCACATTTGCACGACTGCTCAACATTTATATCCTTTTCAGCAACAGAGTCGGATTTGAGGATGGTGTGAATTTCTGGGGTGGTTCCAATATTACATCTCCCAGCGGGGAGATGATTTCTACCGCGAAGTTACAAGAAGAATGCTTAATCTATGCCGAACTTGATTCCAATGAGGTACAGCGCGCCAGGCGATTCTCTCGCCACTTCCTTGATGAACGTCCGGAATTGGTTCTTGAGACGCTTCGCCGCCAGTTGAAACAAAAGTAATTATCCCCCTTATCGATGGCTTATTTATTATTCGTATTATAATCTGATTAAAAATCGGATTGAGTTGATTCCGATAAAAAACATCGGAATCACTTCAGCATCAACATCTTTCTCGCTTGTATAAACGGATTGCCGCCATTTTGCGGTTGTACCAACATCCTTGTTAGGTAGACGCCGCTCGCAAGTCTTGAAGCATCGAATATAGCAGTGTGAAATCCTGCCACTTCCTTTTCGTCAACCAATGTCTGCACCTCCCTGCCAAGAAGGTCATACACCTTCAACACGACCCTTGCATTTTTGGGGAGTTCAAACTCTATTGTTGTAGTGGGATTAAACGGATTGGGATAATTCTGCTGCAAAGAATATTGAATAGGAAATGTTTTACCATTAACTTTCACGCCAGTAATCATATCCGAAATTGGACGCCGCCATACACTTTTTCCCTCGGTGCCCGCAAAAACATTATTATTCACTGCGGCTATGCAATTTATTTTGGCATTTTGAATATTTAGTGAAATTGCATTTAGAGGTGCCCAGCTTTTACCTCCATCAGTCGAAACAAAGAAACCTTCTTCGGGCGTCTCTGCTATAAGATTACCATTAGCGTATGTAAGAGAAAGTATATCGTAATGTGATAATCCACAGGGATTCCAACTCGCTCCCGAATTCGTTGAGGAAAAAACTCCACCAGGATTACTGTTTGCCGGTTCTGTACCTGCAAACGATACCTGCGATGTACCTGCAAAAAGGCAACTATCATTTACTGCAAGACTCAAAACAATCGTGTCCTTTAATCCATCGGCAGTCCAACTTTTGCCACTGTCGACCGACATAAACATACCAAATGAAGTACCGGCAAATAGAATAAAGCTGTCCGTCGCGGGACGCGCGCTGAGTGCGTATACATATTTGTTCAATCCATTAGTTATATCGGACCAGTTTTGACCATTGTCACTGGACATAAATACACCGTATCCTAATGATCCTGCATAAATATTAGGATAACCAGTTCCAGCGATTGTGGGACTTGCAGCGAGTGTTGATATATTAGCTGCCCACTCTAACGATAAGTAATCATGCGCCCAGGATTCTCCATTATCGGAAGAGGTGTATATGCCGCCTCCCCATCCGCCTGCAAAGAGCATATTGTTGCTTGAGGCGCAACATGTAATTTTCATAGCGCACAACCCTGTATTGGCAAGAGTCCAACTCTCGCCATTATCAGTCGAGCGAAAGATGCTATTCTGTGTACCGACAAAAAAACTAGACCCGTTGCTAACCGCACTATAAAGCCCACCACCGACAGGCGTTGTTGTGTTGTTTTTAACCCATGAATATCCGTAATCAGTCGATTTAAAGATGCTCATTCCGGATGTTCCGATTATCACCGAGTCCTTCACAGCGAGAGAATATACATTAATAGATGTTTTATGCGTCCACGTTGCTCCAGTATCGGTGGAGACAAAAATCCCTTCACCGGTCCCAATATAAACATATGGTTCATGGATAACTATGCAAGTGATAATCCCATGACTTTCGAGATTTATTTTCATCCAACTTTTTCCGGTATCGGTGCTACAGAATCCATCTCCAGATCCTTCCATGCCTGCAAAAATTCTCCCTCCGCCAAAAGCCAGCTTACAAACACTATTTGTACTCGGCAATACAGCGCTCGTTGGAATCCAATTCGAACCATTGTTATGGGAAAGGAATATTCCATTATCAGTCCCGGCAAGTATGAGACTATCTTTTGCGGCAACGCACCATACATTTCTATTAGCAAGTCCGGAATTGACCGCTGACCAACTTGTTCCGTTATTTGTCGAAAGATATACGCCGTTATTATATGACGCACCAAAAATCATTGATCCGTTAATTGCAATAGAAGCAAGTTCGCCTATAGGTAATCCCGAATTAGCTGGTGACCAACTCTGGCCGTTGTTAGTAGAGAGATATACACCGCCACTATTTGTTCCTGCAAATATATTTGTGCCATCTGAAGCGAAGGACATAACTAAGCCTCCGTATGGCCCGTTTGTTTGAATCCACTGGGCGGATGTAGTATGGTGAAGAAATGCGGTTGTAAAAATAAATGCGATAAAAAAACAATGATATTTTTTCATTCTTCACCTCCGCTATTGAATAATTTGAGCTTAATTGTTTTTGATCGGCAGTCTTTAGATAGAATCACTTCTGATTCCTTAAATGCTAATATATAATTTTATCAAATCCAAGGGTTGTAATTAAAAATGCTATTATCTTCACAGTATCTAGGGAAACTTATCAAATGACTCTTATATTGAAACTCCGCACACTTTTTCGTAACTTTCTATCGGTTCACTCTGAAAATGTTTTGAAAGGATATTGAAAATGACAAATTCACTGAAAACGGTTCTGTTGATGGCTCTCATGATGGGCTTGTTGCTGTTTCTTGGAGATTGGCTTGGCGGCGAACAAGGTTTAGTTATGGCGTTTATATTCTCGTTGCTGATGAACTTTGGGATGTATTGGTTTTCCAGTAAGATTGTGCTGATGACATACGGTGCAAGAGAAGTAACGGAAGCGGAAGCGCCGCGTCTAACCGGTATTGTGCATCGTCTTGCTGCACAAGCGCAATTGCCGATGCCGAAGGTGTACATTATACCCGGTGATTCGCCAAACGCATTTGCGACCGGACGCAATCCGGAACATGCTGTCGTTGCAGCAACCGAAGGAATTCTTCGCATACTTTCAGACGACGAGTTGGAAGGTGTGATTTCACATGAGTTGGCGCATGTTAAGCATCGAGATATTCTCATTGCGACGCTTGTGGCGACGATGGCAGGAACAATCACATTCGTTGCTCGGATGGCGATGTACGCTTCATTCTTTGGTGGTGGAAGCAGAGACAGGGAGAACTCGAATCCCTTCGGTCAAATTCTTCTTATCATTCTTGCACCTATTGCGGCAATGCTGATTCAATTTGCTGTATCGCGCTCGCGCGAGTTTGCTGCAGATGAAGGTGGCGCACAAATTTGTCAACGGCCATTGAGCCTTGCCAACGCACTGCGCAAATTAGAAAAAGGCGTACAACAAATTCCGATGGAAAATGCGGGCACGGCAACTGCGCATATGTTTATCGTCAATCCTTTATTCGGTGGCGGAATTACTAAATTATTTTCCACGCATCCACCGACAGAAGAACGCATCGCCCGGCTCGAGCAACTTGCAATGGGCGGCATTCGCTAAAGGCATCCGCTTGATACTCTATACTCGATCAATCTGTTATGCTGTATTGATGATACTTTTAGTAGGATCAAATGCAATTTCTTTTACAAATGATTCCACTAGAGTCAGCAGTACGTCTATTGTGCGATCACAGTTGCAAAGTATTGCCGATGAAGTTGTCGATTCAGCGAAGTTCGATGTAAAAGGGCGCGTTGCTGTTTTAGTGGAAGGTGAAGGACCGCGAACTTTGGCAGAGAATGCGGTTATCGAGGCGCTTCAAAAACGGAATTATGTTTCAATAGTCATCGATACTGTCTCAATAAATCAAATACTTCACGTGTTTTTTCTTAACGCCGAAGTTAAAGTACGGGAGTTGGATACGAAGTTGTCTGAACGGAGCATCCGAATAACTCTGGAAGTGAGAACGACAAAAGGTGCTGAACGCGAAACGCATATACTTGGTACGTTTCATCGGGAAACAAAAGATACAGCGCAAGTATTCGCGACGGAATTACTTCCGACAGTTCAGAAGAACGATGAAACAGGAATTCTTCAGCGGATGTTAACGCCATTTATTGTCGTTGGCGGTGCAATCGTGATTGTCTATTTGTTCTTTACGGTGAGAAGTTGAGACACAATCTTGCGCTGATGATTTTTGGCGCGTTGATTTTTCTGCCAATATCAACAACGTTCACACAGAATTCTGATTCTGTATCGAATGTATCGTTGCTTGCTTTGGGTGATGTTAATCTCGGGCGTACTGTCGGGCAGGAAATATTAAAAGGTAAAACGAATTATCCTTTTGAGAAATTTGGCTGTGTTTTGGCACGTGCCGAAGTTGTATTTGCGAATCTTGAATGTCCTGTCACGGATCAGAATGGTGAGACTCAAAGTCCAAAATCAAATGTAGTTTTTTGTGCACCGCCGGGCGCGGCAGCAACGTTGCGACGTGCGGGTGTAACAGTTGTTTCAACAGCAAACAATCACGCATTTGATTATGGTCTAAAAGGGCTTCAAGAAACGATTAAGTTTCTTAATCAAGATAGCATGCAGTTTATCGGTACAGTAATGAGTGCTGGAGAAGAATTTAGACCGGCTATTATCGAACGCGATAGAATAAAATTTGGTATCTTAGCGTACACACAAACCGTTAACTTTCATAAAAGTTGGAAGGGATTAATTTCTGTCTTTGATTCAGCAAGAGCATTACGCGAAATTCATGCACTGAAATCGCAAGTCGACTTCGTGATCGTGAGTTATCACGGCGGCGACGAGTATAAAGATTTACCTGGAGAGTCTGCAGATCGGGAAATGAAACTTCTTGCAGAGTTTGGGGCTGATTTTGTTTTTGGACATCATCCGCACGTGCCAAATGGTATTGAAGTATACAACGGATGCTGGATATTTCATTCGCTGGGCAATGCGGTATTCAATCAGCCGCAGCGGTTTTGGACACAGCGATCATTTGCTGCACTTTTAAAATTTGAAAAGAGGAACGGTCAGAAAAAAATATCGTCTATAGAATTGATTCCATTTCATCCCGGTTATCAGCCAAGCACAGATTTGGATGAGGACGCGATAGAGAAATTGATGAATCGGATTCAAATGTTATCAACAGTTTCTATCACACATACTGAGCGAGGTTACTTTGTTAAACCCTTTATTGAAAAAGCATCTCAATAATACATATATTCTTTTTCCATTTATTGCCCTCTTATCCATAATTATTGGATGTAGTTCTAATGAAGCAGTAAAGCAGCTTGGTGCCGAGGAGCGGTATAATCTCGGCATGAAGGCATATAAGAATGAAGATTATTTGGAGGCGATCGAAGAATTCAAGGTTGTTTCTCTGCAGTACCAAGGAAGCAAGGTTGCCGATTCGGCGCAGTTCTATATGGCAGAATGCAGGTATTTCCGAGAAGAATACATACTCGCCGCGTTTGAATACGATGTTTTAATACGTACAATGCCCTCCAGTAACTTGGTGTCCCGTGCTCGTTTTAGACGTGCTACGTGTTTCTATGAGCTTTCGCCAAATTCTATTTTAGATCAAAATTATTCTCGGAAAGCGATTGATGAGTACCAAGCATTCTTGGAATACCATCCTACTGACACGCTGGTATCTTTGGCAGAACAAAGAATTAATGAATTAAATACAAAGCTGGCCCGGAAAGATTTTGAGAATGGCATGACATATATGCACATGGAATATTATAAAGCCGCAATTTATTATTTCGACCTTGTGTTAGATAAATATCACGATACGCAGTATGCCGAACCGGCATACATAAAGAAAGCCGAAGCATTAACAAATCGCAAGAAATATGCCGATGCTAAAGAAGTATTAGAGAAATTCCGTGCGAAATATCCGTCGAGTGTTTTGAAATCGGATGTCGATAAGTTGAATTATGATATTGAAACAGGACTTCATGATGAAAAAATTAAGATACAAAAAACGTCGCAACCGAAAAAAGACACAAGCAAGCTAGCGCCTCAATTGGGAAATTAATATGCAGCGATTGAAAGCAAAGCTGGTCACAGCATCACAAGTAGAAATGACAGAGTTGGTTATTCCGAATGATACGAATCGGCTGGGAAATCTTCTTGGTGGACGATTGATGCATTGGATCGACATCGCTGCCGCAATTGCCGCTTCTCGGCATACTAATCGTGTCTGTGTCACTGCTTCGCTGGATGAACTGCATTTCCATCATCCGATTAAGCAGGGAGAGGTTGTAATATTGCAGGCATCGGTGAACAGAGTCTTCCGCACATCGCTTGAAGTTGGTGTACGCGTCACAAAAGAAAATCTTCTTACAAGCGAACGACAACATACAAATAGCGCATATCTGATGTTCGTTGCAATCGATAATGATGGACAGCCTGTGCCAGCGAATCCTGTTAGGCCAGTAAAAAGTGTTGAAAAACGGCGTTATCGGGAAGCAGGTCATCGCAGGAAGTTGCGATTGTTGCACCGTCAGCGAGGTTAATTATTATTTCCGGGGGAAAAAAAACATCCGAATACAGCGTACCCTTTCGGTGCCATCGCTTTGCCACACACCTGTTCAGTTCTACGTCATTTGTTTTCTGGCTTACTATTCGTACGGTTTCAGCGCAAACGCATGAATCGGCTTTTGGAGAAGTACGTATCTTCTCACTTCCTGCAAAATTTGATCGGACTGCTCAGGTCTCATCAAATCACCAGGGAATTACCACGCTTGCAGCGTGGTCAGGACATCGCCGCGAAATTCTTTTAGCGATATTTGACTCGACACAGACATCTGTTACGTATAACCTGAAACACACGGCATTCGAGTTTGATAACCTATATGCAGCAGATTTTAACGGTGATGGCTTAACTGATATCATGCTGGTGAACAAACGTGAAAAATTGATTTCGTTTGTACTGGATCTGAAACCGGATTCTCTTCAAGTAACGAGTACGATTAAAATTCCATTTGAGCCGGAGCAAATATTAATTGGTGATTATAACAATGATAAACACCTTGATATTCTGGTGTATGCGCGCAAAACTCCCGGCATTCTTCCTCTCATTGGAAATGGCAAAGGTAACTTTAAATGTGGAAAAGTTATTGCACAGGATAATGCAATTGGCGCCGCCGATTTCGCCCAAGTGAACAATGATAATTTAACTGACATTATTTTATGGGATTGGGTGAAAAGTGAACTCCATGTGCTTTATGGTGCTGGGAATGGAAGATTTATCGACCAAAGCATCTTTCCTGTGCAAGGTGAAGTGGAATCACTTACTGCAATATCAATGGTTCGCGGCCATGCACTTGATTTAATATTAAAGATGACCAAACCGTCCGAGTTTCAAGTCTGGGAAGGGGACGGCTTCGGCGATTTTCAATTAAAAAATCATCTTCCTTTTGAAGGACATATAACGAATTACTCTTTCGCCGATGTGAATAATGATGGTTTAAATGACATCGTCATGTCAACTAATCCTGCGTCTCTGCAAGTTATTTTCAACAATGATATGGATGCATTTACTGATCGCATTGAGTACGCATCTGGTGATAATCCACAAGATGTTGTTGTTACATCTCAAGGAAATTGTATTGTCTTTGACAAGGGCGATGACCAGTTACTTGTGTACCGAAATGCTTTGAAGCCAAGTTCGATGGCAGATTCCATTCAACTTGCAGCGGGCGTTTCTCCGACTGAAATCATTGTGAATGATTTCAGTCGAGATGGTGTTACGGACATTGCATTGCTCAATACGGAAAGTCAATCCATTTCACTATATTGGGGCCAAAAGGGCACTGCTCCCTTTGGACCACTTTCATATTCACTGACTGGTGAGCCAAGCCATCTCGCGTTTCATTCATCAACGGATACGACGTTACAGCTTGTGCTCACGTTTCCGCAGACACAGCAAATTTCGTACTTCACGCTTGATGCTGCAAATAATTCTGTCTCAAATGCATTCATAGGATGCGAGGGAGATGCGCAACTCATCTCTGCTTCTGTAAGTCAAAACCATCGATCAGAATTCGTTACATTTAATACAAATTCGCCAGAAGGAAATTCTTTAAGCTTTTATGAACAGCTTGGTTCGACAACATTTGTCGAACGTACTTTTCGCCTGCCGCCGCCGGATTATTTATTGGGAGCTTCGATTGCAGACTTAAATCATGATGGATTTCCAGGCATTGTATATATGTATCGTACTGGTGATGCTTCCATGGTAGAACTTGGTGTAGCGTTTGGTGATTCTACATATTCCATGAAACATCGCATTGTCTCTCGGGAGTTTGCGCTTCCAGAGGTCAAACAAGTTTTTATTTGGCTGGTTGATTTTGATAATAACGGTGTTCTCGATTTTTTGATGCAAGCAGGAGATCCCGTGGATTATCTGTTGGTTGCCAAAGGGATGGGAAATGGCTCTTTCTACGATCCTAAAATTATTACAAGCGGCTTATCGATTGAAGAGAGATCGAACCTACAAATTGTTGATGTAGATGGCGATGGTCTTCCCGA
>PLMK01000024.1 GCA_003142475.1 Ignavibacteriota bacterium | reverse complement strand
AGAAAATGATTCTGATGAAATAGTTACTAATGTTTTGTGTTATCCCTGTTTGTTTTTTGGGGGAACAATTCCGATTCCTGTGATGAAACGATTTCTTACAGGATACTATTAATCGGGATGGGAATCTTATAGTAGAAAGCATCCAGTCCATTTTTTGGGATTGGATGCTTTTTTTATGAATTCTAAAAGTGAGTAATTATTTGCAATTTTCCCTTTTTTACCACGACTTAAGGAACGATTTTTGCATATAACGCAGAGTGATTTAGGGACATTCGCTTTGTTTGATAAGCTTACTGATTGTTCGCTATATACTTACCATAGTTTTTATATTAACACAAATTCCCAAATTGTCAATGATTCTATCACTCCCAAAAATTCGTTTGATGATAAGAATAATCAAGTTGCTCAGAGAGAAATTCTGAAATATTAATGCAAAAATAAATATATTTTCAGAAATACCGTTGACTATGTGCTAATTTTTTCTATATTTATAGTTCGGCAATTNNGCTGATTTGTAATCAGCAGGTCATCGGTTCGAGTCCGATAGCCAGCTCGTTTAAAAACTGGTGAAAAATTTAATTCGCTTCGAGAAGCGGAGCCGTTGTTGAGCAGAGTTGCTGGGCAGGTAGCGAAGCGGTCAAACGCATCAGACTGTAAATCTGACGGCTCATGCCTTCGAAGGTTCGAATCCTCCCCTGCCCACTTTTTTGCGGGATGGAATGAGTAAGTTCACTTGAGGTGAACGAGTTCTTTACATAAGACGGATGGAATGCATGCGGGAGTAACTCAGTTGGTAGAGTACTTCCTTGGTAAGGAAGAGGTCATCGGTTCAATCCCGATCGCAAGCTCGAATGAGTTAGAAGAAGATGAAGGAACCTATATGCGAGACATCATTACATTAGAGTGTACCGATTGTAAGCGGCGCAATTATTCTACAACAAAGAATAAGAAAAAGCAGACCGGAAGGGTTGAGTATAAGAAGTACTGCCCTTGGTGCAAAAAACGAACACCGCATAAAGAAACCAAGTAACATTTTTAATTCTAATTTATACTCAGGTTTTTTTGCGCACGAGAATAATTTATTCGGTTGGGCAGCGGTATCACCGCCTGCAAATAGAGCAAAAAGATGATACGTCAGTAGCTCAATTGGCAGAGCAGCGGTCTCCAAAACCGCAGGTTGGGGGTTCGACTCCCTCCTGACGTGCAGGATCACTCAAAACAAGAAGGAAGATATTGAGCGATGAAAGATAAAATTATAAATTTTTTCACTGATGTCACAAAAGAGATGGGCAAAGTGACTTGGCCTTCGCGTGAAGAACTCACGGAGTCAACTAAAATTGTCATACTTGTCACATTGATCATTGCGGCATTTGCATGGGTTGTGGATTTTGCAGTGAGCCAAATTCTCAAAGCAATTCTTTAATCTCGGGGGATGAACTTTGGATAAACGCTGGTATGTATTACGAACGTATTCTGGGCACGAAGCGAAAGTTAAAACATACCTAGACACCGAGATTGCGCGCATTGGATTGCAAGAAAAGATTTCAAACGTGCTGATACCTTCAGAAAAAGTTTTCGAGATTAAAGAAGGAAAAAAGAAGTCAAGGTTGAAGAATTTTTTCCCAGGATACATTTTGATAGAAGCTGTTCTTGATAAGGAATCAACACATCTTATTCTTGAAGCACCATCGGTGATGGGATTCGTGCCGGATAAAAACAATCCCGCGCCACTACAGCCGGAGGAGGTAAAACGCCTTATAGGTAAGATGGAACAAAAGGAAGAGACGCAGCTTCTTGATATCCCATTCCATGTTGGTGAACCAGTGAAAGTGACTGAAGGACCGTTTAACAATTTCAATGGATTTGTTCAAGAAGTGAATCCCGAAAGGCTGAAAGTAAAAGTAATGGTGAGTATTTTCGGGCGCAAGACACCAATTGAGCTTGACTTTTCGCAAGTAGAAATAGAAAAATAATTAGATTGTTTTTAGAATTAATTAAGTAAGGCATTTAGCATGGCAAAAAAAATAACAGGCTACATTAAACTCCAAATCCCTGCTGGTCAAGCAAATCCTGCGCCGCCAGTTGGCCCTGCGCTCGGTCAAAAGGGCGTGAATATTATGGAGTTCTGCAAACAATTCAATGCCAGGACGAAGGATCAACAGGGACTTATCATACCAGTGATTATCACAGTCTTTAGTGATAAATCATTTACATTTATTACGAAGACACCGCCTGCGGCAACATTATTGTTGCGAGCCACGAAACTGGAAAAAGGTTCCGGTGAGCCGAATCGAGTAAAAATCGGCAAAGTAACAAAGAAACAAATTCGCGAAATTGCAGAATTAAAAATGCCTGACTTGAACGCGGCAAACGTTGATTCAGCAATGAGCATGATAGCCGGTACTGCCCGCAGTATGGGCATTACGGTCGAAGATTAAGACTATTGAAGATGGAGTTCAGACAATGAAACAACACAGCAAACGATTCAGAGCTGTTGCTACAAAAGTTCAACCCAAGAACTATACTATTGCTGAAGCGGTAGGGATAGTCAAAGAGACTGCTTCCGCAAAATTTTCTGAAGCGGTTGATATTGCCGTTCGACTTGGACTCGATCCAAAGAAGGCAGATCAAGCGCTTCGCGGTACTGTTGCATTGCCGCATGGCATTGGCAAAGCAGTCCGCGTGCTAGTGATCGCCAAATCGCCGAAGGATGAAGAAGCTAGAGCGGCAGGCGCCGACTACGTCGGATACAAAGACTATTTAGAAAAAATCCAGCAAGGTTGGGCGGACGTCGATGTGATAATCGCCTCTCCTGATGTAATGGGCGATCTTGGAAAGCTTGGAAAAATTCTCGGTCCCCGCGGTTTAATGCCGAATCCCAAAAGTGGTACCGTTACACCTGACGTCGCAAAAGCGGTGAAGGAAGTAAAAGCCGGCAAGATTGAATTCCGCGTTGAGAAGGCAGGCATTGTTCATGCCACCATTGGCAAAGCAAATTTTGAAAAAGAAAAATTAGTTGAGAACATTAATTTGTTCCTTAGCACTATCATGCGCTTGAAACCTGCAACAGCAAAAGGTCAATATATAAAGAGCATCGCCATTTCCACAACTATGGGACCTGGCGTGCACATAGATCGTGCTGAAGCCGGAGCGCAGGTATAATAGAAATTACGCACTCACGTTCGCTTGTGACGTTGGATGCCTCCACAAAACGGAGGGCTTCTCATTCAATATAGGAACTAACGTAAAGGAAAAACATGAAACGCAGTGAAAAAGAGGCGATCATCGCCGAAGTTGCTGAGAAAGCTGCGCGTGCTGTAGCAATGTACTTTGCAGATTTCTCTAAACTGACGGTTGCAGAAGAAACAGAACTGCGCCGCGAGTTTCGGAAGTCTAGTATTGAGTACAATGTTGTGAAAAATACACTTGCGCGCAAAGCACTTGAGCAGTTGAGCGGTTATGATCGTGTGTTTGATAAACTTGTTGGACCTACCGGTATCGCGTATTCATACGACGATCCGTCAGCGCCAGCAAAAATTATCAAGAAATTTTCCGAAAAGACAGGAAAGTTAAAGCTCAAAATCGCCGTTGTCGAAAAGCAAGTCTATGAAGCCACAAAGCTGGAGCAGCTTGCAAGTATGCCAACGCGCAAAGAAATAATTGCTTCCGTTCTCGGAAGCTTGAATGCCCCTGCTTCAGGTATCGTTGGTGCGGTTAACGCGGTTGCGCGTGACCTCGTCTATGTTATTGATGCTATTGAGAAGAAGAAGGCAGCTTAATTAGAATTTGAAAACTATTATTTAAAGGAGAATTACAATGTCAGTCGTTGCTGAAATCGTAGAGAAGATTGAAAAACTTACGCTCCTCGAAGCCGTTGAATTGAAAAAGGCACTCGAAGAGAAATTTGGTGTAACCGCTGCTGCCCCTGTAATGATGGGCGCAATGTCAGCCGCTGCTGCGCCAGTAGCTGCAGTAGAAGAGAAAACAGAGTTCAATGTCGAATTAAAGAGCGCTGGTGCACAGAAGATCAACGTTATTAAAGTTGTGCGCGCGGCAACTGGTCTCGGTTTAAAAGAAGCCAAAGATCTTGTCGATGGCGCACCGAAGACTGTGAAAGAAAGTCTCTCGAAAGATGATGCTGAAAAGCTGAAAAAAGAACTCGAAGAAGCAGGCGCTACAGTCGAGCTGAAGTAAATGAAGTAGCAAATCCTTCTTGCAAGCCATTAAGAAAAATAGTGGCGAGTAAGTACGAACTATACAAATGAAGAGTTTGTTATGAACGTGAAGGATGCATAGGTCGCTAAGCCGATGGTTCTCCCGAGGAATCGGGTTCAAGAACTCTCGGCTTATGCTGTATATAGAATAGCACTCGGCGATCACGTTGTAAATGTTTGTTTTTTTACTGAAATTTATTGTCCAACCGGAATGGTTGAATTCGAAAATCTTAATATCATCAAGGAGTGGTTACGTTGAAAAACCAATCCAACGGTCCCAAAGAACGTATTTCGTTTGCACGTATTCCGTCAGTCATTGAAACGCCTGACCTGCTAAACGTCCAAATCGATTCATTCAATAATTTTCTCCAAGCAGATACACCTCCGCATCGCAGGAAAAAACTTGGCTTGCAACAAGTGTTTGAGATGAATTTTCCAATCACTGATGCACGTGAGAATTTTCTCCTCGAGTTCTCAGAATACTACGTCGAGAAGCCGAAGTATTCCGTCGTCGAATGTCAGGAACGCGGTCTAACATTCGCTGTTCCTTTGAAAGCGAAACTCCGATTGTCTGCTAAGAAAGAAGGCGGAAAAGAATTTGTCGATACAATTGAACAGGAAGTTTACTTAGGCAATCTTCCTGCGATGACGCATCGGGGCACATTCATCATTAACGGTGCTGAGCGTGTGGTAGTGAGTCAGTTGCATCGTTCGCCGGGCGTGTTCTTTGGCGAATCCGTTCACCCAAATGGTACGATGATGTATTCAGCGCGTATAATTCCATTTCGCGGATCCTGGGTTGAATTTGCTACTGACATCAATAATGTGATGTATGCATACATAGATAGAAAGAAGAAATTTCCCGTCACAACATTACTTCGTGCGTTGGGCTATTCTTCGGACGACGATATCCTCGATTTGTTTGGACTTGTGGAAGAAATTGAAATAGCTAAGGTTGATTTGAAAGAATTTATTGATCGAAAAGTTTGCAGCGATGTATTTGATAAAAAAACGGGTGAAGTCTTTATCAACAAAGATACGAAACTCACCGAAGACCATATTAAGCAGATTAAAAAGACAAACTTGAAAAAGCTTCGCCTGCTCAAGACCGATGAGGCGGCTTCAAGCTCCGTGATTGCGAACACTATACTAAAAGATGCTGCACGTTCCTCTGAAGATGCGTTAGAAGCAATTTATACACAATTGCGTTCAGGCGAAGCCCCGGACCTTGATACCGCAAAAAATCTGATCGACAGATTGTTCTTCAATCCAAAACGTTATGATCTTGGTGATGTCGGCCGGCACCGAATGAATATTAAACTCAACTTGAGTATTCCTGAAGATGTCACCACACTGACAAAAGATGACATCATTGCCATCGTAAAATATTTAATTGATCTTCAGCAAGGCAAACGGGCGGTAGACGACATCGATCACTTGGGAAATCGTCGTGTCCGCACGGTTGGCGAGCAACTCGCCCAGCAATTTAATATCGGATTGTCTCGCATGACGCGTACCATTCGTGAACGAATGAACCTACGCGATGCAGAAACAATCACGCCGCAAGATTTAGTAAACGCCCGAACGATTACAAGTGTTATCAACGCGTTCTTTGGAACAAACCAGCTTTCGCAATTTCTCGATCAAACAAATCCGCTGGCGGAAATGACACACAAGCGCCGTGTCTCTGCACTCGGACCAGGCGGTCTTACACGCGAACGCGCCGGTTTCGAAGTCCGAGACGTGCACTATACTCACTATGGCCGACTTTGTCCAATTGAAACACCCGAGGGCCCGAACATCGGTTTAATTTCCTCACTCTGCATACATGCACGAATTAATGATTTCGGTTTTATCGAGACACCGTATCGCAAAGTAAAGAACGGCAAGGTTGTAGAAGAGATTGAATTCCTAACCGCCGAGCGTGAAGATGAAGTGACGATAGCACAAGCGAATGCAATTTTAGATGATCGCGGACGCTTTACTGAAGAAAAAGTAAAAGCGAGATATCAGAGCGATTATCCGGTAACTGAACCAGATAAGGTTCAGTATATGGATGTTGCACCGAATCAAATCGTCAGCGCGGCAGCAGCACTGATTCCATTCCTTGAGCATGACGACGCAAATCGCGCATTGATGGGATCGAACATGCAGCGTCAGGCAGTTCCGCTATTGCAGCCGGAAGCACCTGTAGTTGGAACGGGAATGGAAGAAACCATTGCCCGTGACTCGCGAACCATTATAGTTGCAGAACGCAATGGTACCGTTGAGTCTGTGGATGGTGACAGCATTGTCGTGTTATATGATATTGACGAAAACAGTAACGAGGCAATCATCAGCTTTGATGACAAGCGACGTGTTGAATATAAGTTGACAAAATTCCTCCGAACCAATCAAGACACCTGCATCAACCAGAAACCGGTGGTGAAAGAAGGTCAACGCTTTAAGAGAAATGATGTTTTGGTCGATGGTTGTGCTACAGATGGTGGAGAATTAGCGCTTGGCAGAAATATTTTGGTAGCGTTTATGCCATGGCGCGGGTATAACTTCGAAGATGCAATTATCGTCAGCGAACGCATTGTATCCGAAGATGTTTTCACTTCTGTGCACATTGAAGAATTTGAGCTTCAAGTTCGGGATACAAAACGCGGTGAAGAAGAACTAACACGCGAAATTCCGAACGTCAGTGAAGAAGCAACAAAAGATCTCGATGAGAATGGAGTTATCCGAATCGGTGCAGAAGTGAATGAAGGCGATATTCTCATCGGAAAGATTACACCGAAGGGTGAAACCGATCCGACGCCAGAAGAAAAACTCTTGAAGGCGATTTTCGGAGAGAAAGCTGGCGATGTGAAAGATGCATCGCTTAAAGCTCCTCCAGGTATGAAAGGTATTGTCATTTCGACGAAGCTCTTCAGCCGGAAGAAAAAAGATACGGAGAGTAAAAAAGAAGATAAGAAAAAACTAGAGTCGCTTGAAAGATCGCGCCGTAAAGAAGTGAAAGACTTGGAAGAAAAGCTTGGGTATAAATTAGACCAAGTACTCGAAGGCGAAAAGTCGATCGGTATTCGAAACACTGATGGCGAAATTGCTATTCGTGCTGGTGTTATTTTTAAAAACGACACATTCCAGAAAATGGAAAATCTCGACAAGCTCGATTTCAATCAAGAGTGGATTGACGATAAACGGAAACACAATATCGTTGTCCGCATCTTTGAAAATTTCCATCAGAAGATGAGCGAGATTGGAGAGCTCTATCGTCATGAGAAAAATAAAATCCAGCTTGGCGATGAACTTGCACCGGGAATTGTTCAGTTGGCAAAAGTATATGTTGCTAAAAAACGTAAGCTTCAAGTAGGCGACAAGATGGCAGGGCGTCATGGAAATAAAGGTGTTGTTTCCATTATTGTACCTATGGAAGATATGCCCTTCCTTCCAGACGGACATCCGGTCGATATTGTGCTCAACCCATTAGGTGTGCCTTCCCGTATGAATTTGGGACAGCTGTTTGAAGTGGCGCTTGGCTGGGCTGGTATTAAGCTCGGAAAACAATTTGCATCACCAATCTTTGATGGTGCAAGGTGGGAAGAAGTGCAGGGTTGGTTAG
The DNA here is from genome assembly GCA_003142475.1 of Ignavibacteriota bacterium. GTDB lineage: Bacteria > Bacteroidota > Ignavibacteria > UBA10030 > UBA10030 > Fen-1298. The sequence continues at coordinate 41,508 of PLMK01000024.1, read as the reverse complement.
AGAAAGCTGGACTCAGCAAGACCTCGAAGTCAGTGCTTATTAATGGGCGCTCTGGCGAGCCATTCGATCAGGAAATATCGGTTGGATATATGTACATAATGAAGTTGTCGCATATGGTGGATGATAAAATTCACGCACGTTCTATCGGACCATATTCTCTTATCACGCAGCAACCGTTGGGTGGTAAGGCGCAGTTCGGTGGTCAGCGTTTTGGAGAAATGGAAGTGTGGGCACTCGAAGGCTATGGTGCGGCGAACATTTTACAAGAAATTCTCACTGTGAAGTCAGATGACGTGCTTGGACGCGCGAAAGTATATGAATCCATTGTGAAAGGTGAAAACCTTCCAGAGCCAAATATTCCTGAATCGTTCAATGTGCTCGTTCGCGAGCTGCAAGGACTGGGTCTGGAAGTGAAGATTGAATGATCGTGATGTATGCTGCTCAAATGCAGTAATCATTCATCCAATAATGAACATAGTTTGATTGATGGAGGCGACATGCCTTATACAGATTTAACAGCAAAGAAAACATTTTCAAAAATTACAATTAGCCTTGCGTCGCCGGATATGATCCTGAGCCGTTCGCATGGTGAAGTAACAAAACCAGAGACGATCAATTATCGTTCGTTTCGTCCAGAGAAAGATGGATTGTTTTGCGAAAAGATATTTGGTCCAGTGCGCGATTGGGAGTGCCATTGCGGAAAGTACAAACGCATNNAAGAGTGTTCGCCGCGAACGACAGGGACATATTTCATTGGCAGTGCCGGTTGTGCATATTTGGTACTTCCGTTCTGTGCCGAGTAAAATTGGTACTATCCTTGGAATCGCTGGTAAGGAACTAGAAAAGATAATTTACTATGAATCCTATGTTGTAGTCAGTCCGGGAACTACTGGTTTGCAACGACTCGACTTGATTTCGGAGGATCAGTATATAGAAATCCTTTCTTCCCTGCCAGAAGAAAATCAGGACTTGGATGATGACGACCCAAAAAAGTTTATTGCAAAAATGGGTGGTGATGCAATTAAGGATCTTCTCAGGCGCGTGAATGTAGATAATCTTGCAGCAGAATTACGCGCTCAACTTGCAACGGAAACATCCATGCAAAAGAAGCAGGATGCTTTGAAACGTTTGCGTGTTGTTGAAGCGTTTCGTAACCCAGAAAGCGGTGCAGCAAATAAGCCAGAGTGGATGATCTTAGATGTAATCCCTGTTATTCCACCTGAGTTGCGGCCTTTAGTTCCATTGGAAGGCGGGCGATTTGCGACGTCGGATTTGAACGATCTATATCGCCGAGTTATTATTCGCAACAATCGGCTAAAACGGCTCATCGAAATTAAGGCGCCGGAAGTTATTTTACGCAATGAAAAACGCATGCTACAGGAATCAGTTGATTCGCTTTTTGACAATTCCCGCCGCGTCAATGCAGTGCGTTCTGATAATAATCGTGCACTCAAATCACTTTCCGATATGCTCAAAGGGAAGCAAGGACGCTTCCGTCAGAATTTGCTTGGCAAGCGTGTCGACTATTCCGGTCGTTCGGTTATTGTCGTCGGACCTGAATTGCAATTGCATCAATGCGGTTTACCGAAAGATATGGCGGTAGAATTATTTAAACCGCACATCATACGCAAGCTTATTGAGCGCGGGTTGGTTAAGACAGTAAAAAGTGCAAAAAAGATGGTGGACAAAAAAGGTCCAGAAGTATGGGACATCTTAGAGAATATAATCGATGGACATCCGGTTATGTTAAACCGTGCACCGACTTTGCACCGGCTAGGCATTCAAGCATTTCAGCCAGTATTGGTAGAAGGTAAGGCGATTCGTATTCATCCAATGGTTTGCACAGCATTCAACGCAGACTTCGACGGCGATCAAATGGCGGTGCACATACCGCTTTCCTATGAGGCCCAACTCGAAGCGCGTATGTTAATGCTTTCGAGTCACAATATTCTTTCGCCAGCAAGCGGCGCTCCAATTGTCACGCCAACGCAAGATCAAGTATTGGGTTGCTACTATCTAACAAAATCTAAGACAGGTGATCTCGGAGAAGGGAAAATATTTTCTTCACCGCAAGAAGTCATCATTGCATATGATCAGGAAAGACTTGGATTACATGCACGGATTAAGGTGCGCATGAATGCTGAGTTGGTCGAGACCACGACAGGGCGCATTATATTCAATCAAATTGTTCCCAAAGAAATCCCTTTTGTGAATGAATTGTTGAATAAAAAACGTCTTGTGCAGATTATCTCGACTGTGTTTCGTAAGAGCGGCAATTTAGTTACAGCAAACTTCCTTGATCAGCTGAAAACATTAGGATTTACTTATGCAACAAGAGGTGGACTCTCTGTCTCCATCGACGATGTTGTTATTCCGCAGGAGAAAATTGATCTCGTCAAAAAAGCACAAAAAGATGTGGAGAATGTGGAATCGCAATACTTCCGCGGCTTCATTACTAATGGCGAGCGCTATAATAAAGTAATTGATATTTGGACTCGCGTTACAAGTAGAATTGCAGATCGATTGTTTGAAGCGTTGCAGCACGACCGAAAAGGATTTAACTCTTTATATATGATGGTCGATTCAGGCGCGCGCGGTTCGAAGGAACAGGTTCGTCAGCTTGCTGGTATGCGTGGATTGATGGCTAAACCACAAAAAAGTATGTCGGGTGCGACTGGAGAATTAATTGAGAATCCGATCATCGCGAACTTCCGCGAAGGTCTTTCTATTTTGGAGTACTTCATCTCTACACACGGTGCTCGTAAAGGTCTTGCTGATACGGCATTGAAAACAGCCGATGCAGGTTATTTAACGCGCCGATTGGTTGATGTTGCACAAGATGCGATTATCGGTGAAATCGATTGTGGTACGATCAAAGGCGTTACAACTGGTGCTTTGAAAGAAGCTGAGGATATTAAGGAACCGTTAGCAGAACGCATTCTTGGTCGTGTGTCGCTGCAGGATATTGTAGATCCGATTTCAAAAGAAGTGATTGTGCATGGCGGTGAACTTATAGATGAAGATAAATCACAGCAAATTACTGAAACGTCTATAGAAACTGTCATCATTCGCTCTGTGCTCACTTGCGACTCGCGTCGCGGTGTATGTGCAAAATGTTATGGCCGCGATCTCACCACAGGAAATTTAGTCGAACCGGGAATGGCGGTGGGAGTTATTGCCGCACAATCTATTGGCGAACCTGGTACGCAGTTGACATTACGTACATTCCATACAGGCGGAACGGCAAGTCTTATTGCTGCACAATCGCAAATCATTTCTAAATTCGATGGACATGTAAAATATGATGGAATTAAATTCCTCGAGTTCACAAAAGAAGAAATGACCCGCTTGATGGTATCTGGCAGAAGCGGAGTGATCAATGTATTGGATAATGACAATCGTATGCTCACAAAATACGATGTGCCATATGGTGCAACGTTGTTGGTGCGGGATGGTGCAAAGGTTACAAAAGGCGAACTCGTCTATGAATGGGATCCGTACAATGCAGTTATTGTTTCGGAACATGGTGGAACAGTACAGTACGTCGATATGAAAGAGAACTTGACTTATCGTGAAGAACCAGATGAGCAGACTGGACATATTCAAAAAGTTGTCATCGATAGCCGTGAAAAGAGTCTCATTCCTGGAATTGCAATTATCAATAAAAAGGGTAACAAGGTTTCATCATACCCGATTCCGACACGGGCACATTTGAATGTTGACGATGGTGAAGTAATTCAAGCTGGAGCAATTTTAGTAAAAATTCCTCGAGACATCGGTAAGACACGTGACATCACTGGAGGCTTACCACGAGTTACTGAACTTTTTGAAGCACGGCATCCCAACGATCCGGCTGTAGTCGGTGAAATTGATGGAACGGTTACTATTGGTCAACCTAAGCGCGGTTCACGAGAAGTGTTTATTGAAAGTCCTGACGGTAAAGATAAACGTACGTATCTTGTTCCATTAGGTAAACATCTTTTAGTTCAGGACGGAGATTTGATGCGTGCCGGTGAGCGCTTATCTGCTGGTTCTATTGATCCTCATGATATTTTGCAGATTAAAGGAACAACTGCAGTGCAAGAATACCTCGTGAATGAAATTCAAGAAGTTTATCGTATGCAAGGTGTGAAAATCAACGATAAACATATCGAAGTGATTGTACGGCAAATGATGCAGAAGGTTCGAATCGCAGATCAGGGCGATACGAAATATCTTGAAGGTGATCATATTGACAAGAATCTGCTGAACGATGAAAATGAAAATCTTACAGATAAAGTCATTGTTGTGGGCAAGGGCGATGCAAAGTTGAAGAATGGACAATTAATCTCCAAGAGAACTGTTCGTGAGATGAATACTGATCTCAAGAAAAAGTCGAAGAAGGTTGCTGAGTTCCGTGATGCATTGCCTGCTACATCGGATCCAATTCTTCTCGGCATTACACAGGCATCTTTGACAACTGAAAGCTTTATTTCGGCCGCATCGTTCCAAGAGACAACAAAGGTATTGACGGATGCGGCTATTGAAGGAAAAATAGATCATCTTCTTGGTTTGAAAGAAAACGTTACTATGGGACATCTTATTCCTGCGGGAACTGGACAAAGGAAATTCAAGGATATTATTGTTTCTGCGCCCGAGCCGACTTTTTCAGATTCAGTTAAAGAGAATTCAAAAGAGGAAAATACATCAGAAATCGAAACAAAGAAACTTAAGCGGAAAGTGAAATTAGTAGAATAGTTTTTCCATATTTGAAATAATTTGCGTTGACTTCTAAATTAAAAAACATTATATTAAATAACTTTTTGTCAATATAGAATCAGGAAATTTTGGAGAGTTTCAATTGCCGACAGTTAATCAGCTCGTTAAAGATGGTCGAGAAAGGGTGTTGTGGAAAAGCAAGTCACCCGCTCTTGGTGGCAACCCTCAAAAAAGAGGTGTATGTACGCGTGTGTACACAACTACTCCTAAAAAACCTAATTCTGCTTTACGTAAAGTTGCTCGTGTTCGTTTAACAAATGGAATTGAAGTAACAGCATATATCCCCGGTGAAGGGCATAACCTTCAAGAGCATTCAATTGTTCTTATTCGCGGTGGAAGAGTGAAAGACTTGCCAGGAGTGCGTTACCATGTCATTCGAGGTACTCTAGATACGCAAGGAGTACAGGATCGAAAACAAGGACGTTCAAAATACGGAGCTAAGAAACCTAAGTAGTAATTTATTAACCGATGAGAAAAAAAAGAGCAATACGAAGGCGTGTAACGCCAGATCCAAAGTTCGGTGATGAACTTATTTCCCGTTTCGTGAATAGCGTATTGAAAGACGGGAAGAAGAATATAGCCCGTAATATTGTCTATAGTGCGCTTGATCAAATTGGACAAAAGACTGAAAAGAATCCCTTGGAAGTATTTAAAAAAGCGGTGGACAATGCGTCTCCGTTGATTGAAGTTAGAGCACGAAGAGTTGGTGGTGCGACCTATCAGGTTCCTACAGAAGTTCGTCTCGAGCGACGAACCGCTCTTGCAATTCGTTGGCTTATTACTTATGCCCAAGAACGCTCGGATAAATCAATGTCACAAAAGCTTGCAGCAGAATTACTCGCTGCATCTTTAGGTGAAGGTGGTGCGGTGAAGAAGAAAGATGATGTACACCGCATGGCCGAAGCCAACAAAGCTTTTGCACATTTTAGATGGTAATTTTTTCTTAATAGCTGTATTTAATCCGCCCAGTCTTGAATATTTGAGTCTGTGGGTTGGAGTCTGTAATAATTTATGCCTCGTGAATATTCTTTAGAAAAAACTAGAAATATTGGCATCATGGCACATATTGATGCCGGCAAGACGACTACGACAGAACGTATTTTGTTCTATACTGGTAGGACACATCGTATTGGTGAAGTACATGATGGCGCTGCAACAATGGATTGGATGGAGCAGGAGAAGGAACGTGGTATCACGATTACAAGTGCAGCGACTACGTGTTTCTGGCGCGACCATCAAATAAATATTATCGATACTCCAGGTCATGTTGATTTTACAATTGAAGTCGAGCGTTCGCTTCGCGTGCTCGATGGCGCTGTTGCTTTGTTTTGTTCTGTTGGCGGTGTAGAGCCACAATCTGAAACAGTCTGGCGGCAAGCCGATAAGTATGGTGTGCCTCGAATAGCATTTGTAAATAAAATGGACAGAGCTGGTGCAGATTTCCTTGCTGTGGTAGATATGATGAAATCGCGCCTCAAAGCAAATGCTGTCCCAATTCAGTTGCCTGTTGGTGAAGGTGATATGTTTGCAGGTATCATCGATTTGATTACAATGAAAGCCCGAATGTATCATGAAGACACACAAGGGGCTACTTGGGATGAAATTGATATTCCAACAAAACTAAAACCTAAGGCAAATGAATATCGAATAAAGATGCTTGAAGCTGTTGCTGATGAAGACGATACGTTGCTCGAAAAATACTTAAACGGAAAAGAGATTTCCCCAGCGGAAGTTCTTCAAGTCTTACGACGTTCTACGATAAAAGGTGGAATTATTCCAGTCCTCTGTGGTTCTTCTTTTAAGAACAAAGGTGTGCAGGATCTTATGGATGCGGTTGTTGATTTCTTACCGTCGCCTAGAGATATTAACAACGGAGAAATTCACGGACACCATCCTCACAAACATGATGATGTTATCCGGAAAATAAGCGATGATGGGCCGTTCACAGCTTTAGCGTTTAAGATTATGAGCGATCCTTTTGTTGGCAGGTTGACATATTTCCGAGTTTATTCTGGAACGCTTTCTGCTGGTTCGTACGTGCATAATATTATTACGGATCGAAAAGAACGCATTGCCCGTATTCTTCGAATGCATGCGAATCATCGTGAAGAAGTACAGGAAGCATACGCGGGTGATATTGTAGCGGCAATAGGTTTGAAGAACACGCGCACAGGTGATACACTTTCGACAGAAGATGATCCTATAGTTCTTGAGCGGATGGAATTCCCTGATCCTGTAATCGACGTTGCAATCGAACCGAAAACAAAGGTCGATTTAGAGAAAATGGGTGAGGCAATGCAGCGTCTCGCAGAAGAAGACCCAACATTTCGTATCTCTACAAATGAAGAAACGGGACAAACAATTATCAGTGGTATGGGTGAATTGCATCTAGAAATTATTATCGATCGAATGCGGCGTGAGTTCAAGGTAGAAGCAAATGTTGGAAAGCCACAGGTTGCATATAAAGAAACGATTACAAAGAAAGTAACATCGGAAGGTAAATTCGTTCGTCAATCGGGTGGTCGCGGTCAATTTGGACATGTTTGGATCGATATTGAGCCGAATGAAAAAGGCAAGGGCTTTGAGTTTGAAAATGATATTGTCGGTGGAGCGGTTCCAAAAGAATATATTAAACCGACCGAACAAGGTATCATCGAAGCAATGCGAAATGGAGTGCTCGCTGGATATCCTATGGAAGATATTAAAGTGCGATTATTTGACGGATCGTTTCATGCAGTTGATTCATCAGAAATGGCGTTTAAAATTGCAGGTTCTATGGCGTTTCAAGCTGGAGCCAAAAAAGCCGGACCAGTATTACTTGAACCAGTGATGGCGGTTGAGGTTGTAACTCCAGAAGAATATCTTGGCGATGTCATGGGCGATCTTAGTTCTCGCCGCGGTAAGATCGAAGGAATGACTCCACGAAAAGATGCGCAGGTTATTAAGGCGCATGTACCGCTATCAGAAATGTTTGGTTATGCGACTCAACTTCGTTCAATGACACAAGGTAGATCGCTCTATACAATGCAGTTTTCGCACTATGAACCAGTACCAAAGAATATTGCAGAAGAAATTGTGGAAAAAGTTCGCGGAAAAAGTAGTGTAGCCGCGTAAGGTTTTTATAAAATCAGCACATTTATCTAATTAAAGGAGATCNNGATTCAATTGACAACGCTCCAGAAGAAAAAGCGCGTGGTATAACAATTAACACAGCACACGTTGAATATTCCACTGAGAAGCGCCATTATGCGCACGTGGATTGCCCGGGTCACGCTGACTATATTAAAAATATGATCACTGGTGCTGCACAAATGGATGGCGCTATATTGGTCGTCGCTGCAACTGACGGTCCTATGCCGCAAACGCGTGAACATATTTTGCTTGCTCACCAAGTGAATGTGCCGAAAATGGTAGTGTTCATGAATAAAGTGGATGCGGTCGACGATCCGGAACTCTTGGATCTTGTCGAACTCGAAGTTCGTGATTTATTAAAGAAGAACGATTTCCCCGGTGATGAAATACCTATTATCCGCGGTTCTGCGTTGAAAGCAATGGAAGCAGCCCTTCGGCCAGATGTAAAAGCTGATGACCCTGCATTCAAGTGTATTATGGAATTGATGGATGCAGTTGACAGTTACATTACGATGCCGAAACGAGATGCAGACCGTCCGTTCTTGATGCCGATCGAAGACGTGTTTTCTATTACTGGACGCGGTACGGTTGGAACAGGTCGCGTTGAGCGTGGTAGGGCAAAGGTTGGCGATGATGTAGAAGTCGTTGGTCTCGGTATGCATAAAAAGACAGTTATTACCGGCGCTGAAATGTTCCGCAAGGAACTGGACGAAGTGGTTGCAGGTGATAATGCAGGTTTGTTGATGCGCGGTATTGAAAAAGATGAACTTGAGCGTGGCATGGTCGTTGCAAAACCTGGAACAATTACCCCGCACACAAAATTCACTGCACAAATCTACGTGCTGAAGAAAGAAGAAGGCGGACGTCACACACCGTTCTTGACGGGGTATCGCCCTCAATTCTATTTCCGAACTACGGACGTTACGGGTGTTGCAGAATTACCAGCCGGAGTTGAAATGGTTATGCCGGGTGATAACCTCGATGCCATTAACATTGAACTCATTTCTCCCATCGCAATGGAAGAAGGACAGAGATTTGCGGTTCGCGAAGGTGGACGCACAGTTGGTGCTGGTGTTATTACAAAGATCATAAAGTAATTTATCGTTTATTCCGCTCTCGGGGTAACTCGAGAGCAGAGAGTAGTTTGAGGAGTTTTCCTTGGCTGGACAAAAAATTAGAATAAAGCTGAAGTCATTCGATCACAATTTGATCGACAAGTCTGCAGAGAAAATTATAAAAACAGTGAAGTCGACTGGTGCTATTGTGTCTGGCCCGATTCCGCTGCCGACCAAACGTAGTGTCTATACGGTCAATCGTTCTCCGCATGTCGATAAGAAATCTCGAGAACAGTTCGAGACGCGGTCACACAAGAGATTGATTGATATTCTCAATTCGACAAGTCGTACTGTTGATTCGCTGATGAAGTTAGAACTTCCGGCAGGTGTCGATGTGGAGATTAAGGTATAGTTTTTAAAAAAATGTGTTTGAATGAATTGAATTTGCGGTGAGAGCAAATAAAATTTGTAGCTCTTACTTTAGAATATATAGAGACAAAGGCTCATGCGCTAGAGCGCAAAGGAGTAGAAACAGTGAGTGGCATCTTAGGAAAAAAAATTGGAATGACAAGTCTCTTCGATGAGAATGGTGAAGCTGTACCTTGCACCGTTATCGAAGCGGGTCCGTGCTACGTCACCCAGGTCAGAACACAAGCGAAAGATGGCTACGATGCAATCCAGCTTGGTTTTGACGAAAAGAAAGACCGTCTCGTCAACAAGCCATCAAAGGGGCATTTTGCAAAGGCAGCAACAAAAGCGCTTCGCTTAATGCGTGAATTCAGAGGAGTTAATGGAACTTCAATGAAAGCAGGCGACGAAGTGAAAGTTGATATTTTTGCCCCTGGTGATATTGTTGACGTGAGTGGAAAATCAAAGGGTCGCGGATTCCAAGGTGTTGTGAAGCGTCATCATTTCAGTGGTGTCGGCATGACAACGCACGGCGCCTCTGATCGTGTGCGCGCTCCAGGATCAATCGGCGGAAGTTCTTATCCATCGCGTGTTTTCAAAGGCATGCGTATGGGTGGACGGATGGGATTTGAACGAATCACGATAAAGAATCTAAAAGTTGTCAAGGTGATACCGGAATCCAATATTCTCATTATTCGCGGTTCAGTTCCTGGTGCGATAAATGGATATTTGGAAATTGTGAAGAAGCATAATTAAGAGTTTCCTCGTAAGGAAAAAGTACCATGCAGGTTGATGTTTATAAAATAGATGGCACGCTGAGCGGCGAGAAGGTTGAGCTGGACGCGAATATTTTTGAGATTGAGCCAAATGACCACGCTATCTATCAAGCAGTGCGCAGCATTCAGGCAAATCAGCGTCAAGGCACGCACAAAGTAAAGACGCGCAGTGAAGTAAGCGGTGGTGGTCGGAAACCGTTTAAGCAGAAGAAGACAGGCCGTGCGCGTGCAGGAACAACTCGCTCACCATTGTGGGTAGGTGGCGGTTCAATATTCGGACCAACGCCGCATGACTATGTGATCAAGCTTACTGTAAAGATGCGCAAGCTTGCACGTAAGTCTGCTTTAAGCTATAAAGCAAAAGATGGGGCTGTCAAAGTAGTGGAAGATTTTCAGTTTGATGAAGTAAAGACAAAAAAGATGACAGCAGTATTGAAAGCTCTCTCATTAGATAAACAAAAAACATTATTGTTGACAAAGACAACAGATGGAACATTGCTCAAATCAGGACGCAACATTCCGAAGTTGCAAGTGCGTGAAGCGGATAAAGCATCAACATTTGAGATTCTGAAAAATCAGGTTCTTCTTGTTCAAAAAAGCGCCGTTGATGTTTTACAAAAATCTTTGAAGAATTAGGACAACAAGCAATGGTAGGTATTCTCGTTCGACCAATTATCACAGAGAAAATGACAGAGCTTGGCGACAAGCGGCAGTATGCGTTTGAAGTTCCAACAACTGTGAACAAGATTGAAGTTTGCAAAGCAGTCGAAAAGAAATTCAATGTCAAGGTGACCAGTGTACGCACTGTCATCGTCAAAGGAAAGCGCAAAAATCAAATGACAAAGCGCGGTCGCTTTGAAGGACACACAAAGACATGGAAGAAGGCGATCGTAACGCTGAAAGAAGGCGATAAGATCGATTACTTCGGTAACGTCTGATCGTGAAGGTATAAAAGATTATGGCAATTCGAAAATTACGACCAATGACTCCTGCGACGAGGTTTTATTCAATCTCGACGTTCGAAGAAATTACGAAGAAAGAACCGGAAAAGGCTTTACTCGAATCAAATAAAAAATCGGGTGGAAGAAATAATCTTGGACGTATCACCTCGCGTCATCGCGGTGGTGGACACAAACGACAGTATCGAATTATTGATTTCAAACGTGACAAGCATGGCATTGTTGGAACAATTGCTGCAATTGAGTACGATCCGAATCGCGCAGCACGAATTGCGCTCATTCATTATCCCGATGGTGAAAAAAGATACATCATTGCGGCTATTGGAATGAAAGTCGGCGCAAAAATTGTGTCTGGTCCGCAAGCTGAAATTGAAAATGGCAATGCAATGCCGTTGAAAAACATTCCAGCAGGTACATTTATCTATAATGTCGAATTTGCTCCTGGTAAGGGTGGTCAAATAGGCCGCAGTGCCGGTAATTCCTTACAAGTAATGGCGAAAGAAGGCGAATTTGTTTCGTTAAAATTGCCTTCAGGAGAAATAAGAAAGTTTCGTGCAGATTGTTATGCAACTATTGGATTAGTAGGTAACGCGGATCATGAGAATATCAGTCTGGGTAAAGCCGGCAGATCTCGCTGGCTTGGTATTCGTCCTCAGTCACGTGGTATGGCGATGAATCCGGTTGATCATCCGATGGGTGGTGGTGAGGGTCGTTCAAAAAGCGGCGGTGGCGGACAGCATCCAGAATCACCTTGGGGCAAGTATGCCAAAGGATTGAAGACACGCAAGCGAAAGAATCAGTCAAACAAATACATTGTTAAACATCGTAAGTAATAGGTAAATACCTATGAGTCGTTCGATAAAAAAGGGGCCGTACGTTGACCTCAAGTTGCAAGGTAAAATAGAGTCGCTCAACAAGTCCAACCAGAAACGTGTAGTAAAAACCTGGTCGCGGTCGAGCACAATTATTCCCGAATTTGTCGGGCATACCTTCGCAGTGCACAACGGGAACAAATTTATACCGGTGTACATTCACGAAGCGATGGTAGGACACAAGCTCGGTGAGTTTGCACCGACTCGCGTTTTCCGCGGACATCCCGGTGTGAAGAGCGAAAAGACAACATCACCAGCGTAAGAACTGTCTGTTAAGAGTGAGCTATGGAAGCGAAAGCAATAAATAGATATATCGGAACATCACCGCGCAAAATGCGGCTGGTGATTGATCTGATCCGCGGTAAAGGAGTAGAAGAAGCATTGAGCATTCTTCACTTCACAACTAAAGCCGCTGCAAAATCAGCAGAACAAGTTCTTCGTTCAGCTATCTCCAATGTGCAGAATAAAGAAGAGAGCGGACGGGTGGATACCGCAACCTTATATGTTAAGGAAGCGTTTGTCAATGGCGGTGCGATGGCAAAGCGTGTATTGCCTGCGCCGATGGGGCGTGCCTTCCGCATTCGTAAACGTTCAAATCATATAACTATTGTAGTGGCGCAGCGCGAACAAGCGAAGGCGATAGTATCGAAAGCCAAAGCTTCAACCGGTGCACAGAAAGCCGATACAAAGAAATCGGAACCAGCAACAGCAACAAAAGAAGTAACCGAAAGTTAATCGGAGGATCACTTGGGTCAAAAAACACATCCAGTTGGATTTCGTCTCGGAATCGTTCGTGCGTGGGATGCAAATTGGTACGACGATAAAAGTTTTGCTAACAAATTGCAGGAAGATGCACTTGTACGGAATTATGTTCACAACCGATTAAAGAAAGCTGGAATTGCACGAGTTCAAATAGATAGAACTCCAAAGCGTGCAGTGGTTACCATTCATACATCACGACCCGGTATAGTGATTGGGAAAAGCGGAAAAGAAATCGCGCAGCTCGAAGAAGAGTTGAAGAAAGTGACATCGAAAGAAATTAAAATTCTTATCCATGAAATCAAACGCCCGGAATTAGATGCCTCACTTGTGGCAGAGGCGATCGCTGGCCAGCTTGAAGGACGAATTTCATTTCGGCGAGCTATGAAGCAATCGATTACAGCTGCAATGCGGATGGGCGCTGAAGGAATTAAGGTGATGTGTGCGGGACGTCTTGGCGGCGCCGAAATTGCGCGTACAGAACATTATAAAGATGGACGGATTCCTTTACAGACGCTTCGGGCAGATATTGATTATGCGGGCGCAACCGCGCACACCATTTACGGAGCAATCGGCGTTAAGGTTTGGATCTGTAAAGGTGAAATTATTGGACCGCGGCAATAAGGAGTGTTGATTTATGTTGATGCCAAAAAGAGTGAAATATAGAAAAGCCCAGCGTGGACGCATGAAGGGTAAGGCGACGCGCGGTGCAACGATTGCTTTTGGAGATTTTGGATTGAAGGCAATGGAACCGGGTTGGGTTACTCAGAGACAAATTGAGGCATCCCGTGTTGCGTTAACTCGAATGATGAAACGTGAAGGCAAAGTATGGATTCGAATTTTTCCGGATAAACCGGTTACGAAGAAACCAGCGGAAACTCGTATGGGAAGCGGCAAGGGTTCACCAGAATTTTGGGTAGCGGTGATTAAGCCCGGCCGCGTTCTGTTTGAATTGGGCGGAATCAACCGTGCAGCGGCAGCAGAAGCATTGAAACTTGCAGCACACAAGCTTGCAATCAAAACAAAGTTTGTCACCCGTATCGATTATCAGGGTGCATAAGAGGCGAAGCAATGAAGGCACATGAATTGCGACAACTCTCGGACGCGGAACTGCTGAAGAGAATTCAAGAAGAAGAAGAGAACTTGTCCCATCTGAAATTTCAGAAGGTTATTGGTCAATTAGAAAATCCAATGAAGTTGGGTCATGTTCGAAAAGTAATTGCGCGGATTAAAACGATTCTCCGCGATCGACAATTGAACCCATCAACCGAAAAAACTGCGCAAGCGACGTCTAAAGACGGACAAGTTGAGCAGCCAAAGTAATGTGAGATGATGATGACAGAAATCCCAAAAGAAATTCCGACACGCGCGCGACGCAAAGTTCGAATTGGTAAAGTGGTGAGCAACAAAATGGTAAAGAGTATTGTTGTTGCAGTAGAACGTCAGGTTGCACATACATTATATAAGAAATATTTCCGTCGGACGACGAAGTTGATGGCACACGACGAAAAGCAGGAAGCTGGTATTGGTGATACGGTGAAGATTATGGAAACCCGTCCGATCAGCGCACGCAAGCGCTGGCGGTTAGTGGAAATCATTGAAAAGGCAAAATAGGTTATTTTCAAAGTAGGCGAAGACGATGATCCAGGAAGAAACGAATTTAGTAGCAGCCGATAATTCGGGCGCAAAACGTGTCCAGTGTATCCGTGTCCTCGGCGGTCACGATAGACGCTACGCTGGTGTTGGCGATCTTATTGTTGTGTCCGTCAAGAGCGCTATTCCGGGTGCTCCGGTTAAAAAAGGTGAAGTCTCGCGTGCTGTAGTTGTGCGGACAAAGAAAGAAATTCGCCGGAAAGATGGTTCGTACATTCGGTTTGATGAGAATGCTGCTGTGTTACTCAATGCCCAGGGCGAGCCGCGCGGAACACGTATTTTCGGTCCGGTTGCAAGAGAGTTGCGTGAACGTCAATTTATGAAAATCATTTCATTAGCACCTGAGGTGCTCTAAAAATTATGGCGCAGAATTTACATGTACATAAAAATGATACTGCTTTGGTCGTCTCGGGCGAGTTCCGAAAAAAACAAGGCAAAGTGTTGAAAGTGTTTCCAGATACTCAGCGCGTGATTATCGAAAACGTCAACATTATTAAAAGAGCTACACGCCCTTCACAGAAAAGTCCGCAAGGCGGAGTTGTTCAGAAAGAAGGAAGTATCCGCGCTTCTAATGTAATGGTGATTTGTCCAAAGTGCAGTAAACCAACTCGCGTGGGACATACGCATGTGAAAGATGCGACGAGTAATAAAAAGAAGACAATGAGAACCTGCAAACTATGTAAAGAGATGTTCTAAGAGAGTAATCCATGGCGAACGAGAAAGTTCCTAATAAAGAAAAAGCAGAAAAGTCGGCACCTGCGGCAAAAAGCAAGAGCGAGAAAACCGTAGCAGCAGCCAAAGGTAAAGCTGAAAAGTCCGCACCAGAAGCAAAAGGTAAAAAGTCTGCCGGTGAACAGGAAAAAGGCGTAGCTGCACGTTTGTTCGAGCGATATCAAAAAGAATCTGTACCAGCGTTGATGAAAAAATTCCAGTTTAAAAGCAAAATGCAAGTGCCTCGATTGGAAAAAATCGCCATCAATATTGGAGTCGGGCAAGCGACACAGGACCCAAAACTTCTTGATGCCGCTGTGCATGAGTTAGAATCTATTACTGGTCAAAAAGTTGCTATAACAAAATCAAAAAAAGCAATTTCCAATTTCAAACTACGAGAGAATCTTCCCATCGGATGCCGTGTCACATTACGCCGCGCAAAGATGTACGAATTTTTAGATCGGTTTATTAGTGTGGCATTACCTCGTGTTCGAGATTTTCGTGGGCTATCAGATACGTCTTTCGATGGTCATGGAAACTATACTGCTGGAATAAAAGAGCAGATCATTTTTCCGGAAATTGATGTAGATAAAGTAACACGTGTTAACGGTATGGATATTACCTTCGTCACCACCGCCAAGAATGACGTTGAAGCGTATGAATTATTAAAAGAGCTTGGCATGCCATTTGTAAAACGGCAAGAAATTGTTCAACCAGAAACCCAGAAAAAGTAAAGCAAAGGAGTTCGCTTGGCACGCTTAGCAATGCGAGTAAAGGCGAAGAGAACGCCAAAACATAAAGTTTCACAACACAACCGTTGCAACATCTGTGGCCGTTCGCGCAGCTATTATCGCAAGTTCGGCCTCTGCCGTATTTGCTTTCGTAAGCTAGCGCTTGAAGGCAAGATTCCCGGTGTTTGCAAAGCAAGTTGGTAAAACTATAATAAGAGAGTTGAATCGATGTCGAAGACAGATCCAATCGCTGATTATCTAACGAGAATCCGCAACGCAGCAAAAGCGAAACATCGCAGGGTGGATATTCCATCTTCCAATTTGAAGAAGGCGATTTCTAAAATTCTTTTGGAGAAGAGTTTTGTTGCCGGGTTCACGGTGCTTGAAGACAAGAAGCAGAATGTTTTGCGGATTAATCTGAAGTACTATAATGGAAAGCCAGTTATCACAGGATTACGCCGTATCAGTAAACCAGGCATTCGATTATATCGCGGATCCAATGAATTACCGCGTGTACTTGGAGGTTTGGGAGTTGCAATCATTTCGACTTCCAAAGGCGTGATGACGGATGCACAGGCGAAAAAAGAAAATGTTGGCGGCGAAATTCTTGCTTATATCTGGTAAGTGTTTGAAGAGGAGAGAGCATAGTGTCACGTATCGGTAGAAAACCAATTGAAATTCCCAAGGGCGTCACAATTGCAGTGAAAGACGGTACTATTTCTGTGAAAGGACCAAAGGGCGAGTTAATTGAAAAAGTGCATCCAGATATTGGCGTGGAAGTGAAAGATCAACAGATACTCGTTACACGCAAATCGGATGAAGGCAAATATCGTGCGTTACACGGATTGTGGCGCGCGCTCATTCAAAACATGATTACTGGCGTGACTCTTGGGTATTCTAAAAAATTAGAAATAATCGGTGTAGGTTACCGTGCAGAAATGAAGGGAACACGCTTAAATCTTCTGCTCGGTTTCAGTCATCCAATATTATTTGCAGCGCCGGATGGTATTAAAATTGAAGCACCAACGCAGACGAGCATTATTATTAGCGGTGTTCATAAACAGCTTGTTGGATTAGTCGCTGCGAAGATACGATCATTCCGTCCGCCAGAGCCATACAAAGGCAAAGGTGTCAAGTACGAAGGTGAGTACATCCGCCGCAAAGCTGGTAAGGCGGCTGCTACGGCTGCAAAGTAATAAAGAGATTTTGAAGTAAGGAAAAACAGCTTATGATTCAAAAAAATACTGTGGAACGCCTCGCAAAGAAACAGGCGCGTATCCGCAAAAAAATAAAAGGCACATCAGGACGTCCTCGGTTAGTGATTTTCCGAAGTGCTAAACATGCTTATGCGCAGATCATTGATGACTCGACTGGTAAAACGCTGTTGTCGGTATCGACATTGTCAAAGGATTTGCGTGAAGATGTCAAACAAGCGAAGACTCCGATTGCACGCTATAAACTTATCGGAGTAGCAGCTGCAAAAAAAGCGCTTGAAAAGAATATTAAAGAAGTAGTCTTTGATCGGAGCGGCTATTTGTATCACGGCCGCGTCAAAGCACTCGCGGATGGTGCTCGCGAAGGTGGACTGAAATTCTAACTCCTAATACTCGTACGAAAAACATGGCAAAAGTCAAAGCAGGCGAACTCGAACTTAAAGAGCGATTGGTGAACGTCAACCGTGTGGCCAAGGTGGTCAAAGGTGGACGTCGCTTTAGCTTCAACGCAATCGTTGTCGTTGGTGATGGCAACGGACATATCGGTGTCGGACTAGGTAAGGCGAATGAAGTACAAGATGCAATTGCGAAGGGAACAGACGATGCGAAGAAGAGCCTCGTTTTTATCCCAATCTTTAAGGGAACCATTCCGCATTCTGTCATTGGAAAATTTGGAGCAGGAAAGGTAATGCTGAAACCGGCATCTCCCGGAACAGGTCTTATCGCAGGCGGTGGTGTACGTGCCGTGCTTGAAATGGCAGGCGTAAAAGACGTGCTCACAAAGCAAATGGGTTCACCAAACTCCCACAACGTTGTTAAAGCAACCATGCAGGCGCTTTTAAATCTTTCAGATGCTAAAATGATTGCTGCACGCCGCGGGATCACAATTCAGGAACTGTTTCAATAAACTCAGTAAAGACTTATTATGTCGGAACAGAAAAAAATAAAAATCACACAGATCAAGAGCATTGTTGACCATCTTGAAGATGCCAAGCTTACGATTAAAGCGCTTGGACTTGGCAGGCCAAATTATTTTGTTGTCAAGAACGACACACCGCAAATCCGTGGAATGATCAACAGGGTTCGGCATCTCGTTAAAGTGGAAGAGGTGCAGTAATGGCGAAAGATATTCTTAGCAATTTAACGCCGGCAAAAGGTTCGCGAAGAAAAACAAAACGAATCGGTCGTGGACAAGGTTCTGGGCATGGTGGAACGGCAACGAAGGGGCACAAAGGTGCCAGGTCGCGTTCGGGTCACAAGTTTAAGATGTGGTTTGAAGGCGGACAAATGCCGCTTACGCGCCGTGTACCGAAATTCGGTTTCACGCCGCGCAACCGTACCGAACTGCAAATTGTGAATGTTGCAACTTTAGGAATTTTAGTTGAGAAGAAGAAATTGACGGACGGCGTAGTAACACCCGAGATTCTATATAAAGCTGGAACAATAACAAAGAAGAATGTTCCTGTGAAAATTCTTGGCAATGGCGATATAAAAGTTAAGTTAGAAGTTACTGCGCATGCTTTTAGTAAATCGGCGGTGGCGAAGATCGAAGCCGCTGGAGGGAAAGCCACGATTCTTACAAAGACGACTGTGAAATCATGAGTAAGCTGACTGAAACCTTTACGAATATTTTTAAAATACAGGAGCTGCGGGAGCGATTACTCTTTACAACGCTTCTTCTGATTATTATACGTATCGGCTCGCACATTACTGTTCCAGGTGTTGATGCTGTTTTGTTAGCGGATACCATCAGGAAATCATCTGAGAATACACTCTTCGGATTGTACGATCTTTTTGTCGGCGGTGCATTCAGCAATGCTGCAATTTTTGCGCTCGGTATTATGCCATACATCAGTGCATCTATTGTGATACAGC
The DNA here is from genome assembly GCA_003142475.1 of Ignavibacteriota bacterium. Lineage (GTDB taxonomy): Bacteria > Bacteroidota > Ignavibacteria > UBA10030 > UBA10030 > Fen-1298. The sequence goes on along the minus strand of PLMK01000024.1, from coordinate 22,605 downwards.
TGCTAGGTGCGGTGGTCCCTTATTTTGCCAAACTTCAAAAGGAAGGTGAAGAAGGGCGCAAAAAAATTACCCAGTACACTCGTTATGGTACAGTAGCTATTTCATTAATGCAGGCCACAGGTGTTGTAGCAAAGCTGATGAGCACATCCACTGCTGGTATGCCTATTGTACCAGAAGCCATTCGCGGACCTGGTTTTTATTTAAGCACAACGATTATTCTTACTACGGGTACTATGTTTATGATGTGGCTGGGTGAGCAGATCACCGAGCGTGGTATTGGCAATGGAATTTCTCTCATAATCTTTATTGGTATCGTAGCGCGATTTCCAAATGCCCTTTTAAGTGAATTCCAGCTTGTGCAGGGTGGTACTCGTAATTTGATTGTAGAATTAGTCATCTTAGTCTTGATGGGTTTCATCGTTGCAGGTGTAGTATTGATTACACAAGGTACACGGCGCATTCCTGTGCAGTATGCCAAACGAGTTGTCGGAAGAAAAGTCTATGGCGGTGTAACGCAATATATTCCTTTGCGCGTCAATACCGCTGGTGTCATGCCGATCATCTTTGCTCAGTCAATTATGTTCGTCCCCCAAATTATTTTTTCGTTCTTCCCGAATAGTGAGTTCATCAATGAATTGTCAACAAATTGGTTTGGTTATAGTTCTTGGTCGTATTCGTTTGTGTACGCTCTGATGATTATTTTCTTTACCTATTTCTATACTGCCATTGCTTTTAATCCGAAGGATGTGGCTGATAATATGAAGAAGCAGGGCGGATTTATTCCGGGTATTCGTCCTGGCACTCATACGTCAGAATTTGTAGATAATATTCTGACGAAGATTACGCTGCCGGGTTCGATTGCATTAGCAGTTATAGCCATTCTTCCAACGCTGATGATTAAATTTGGAGTAACACCCGGCTTTGCATCGTTCTTTGGTGGAACAAGTTTGCTAATTGTAGTGGGCGTTGCTCTTGATACGCTCCAACAAGTTGAATCGCATCTGTTAATGCGCCACTATGATGGATTTATGAAGAGTGGTAAACTTCGGGGGAGACGATAAGCCTCGAATTCTGTGATGATTTCTTTGAAATCGCTTGAAGAGATTGAGCTAATTCGTGAAAGTAGCAGAATAGTTGCAGATGTGCTCAAATTAGTAGGTGCTCAGGTTCGGCCGGGTATAACGACATTAGAACTTGATCGGACAGCTGAAGATTATATTCGCTCGATGGGCGGAGAACCGGCGTTTAAAGGATACGGGTGGGACAAAAGTAATTTATTTCCAGCAACACTCTGTATGTCGATAGACGAGGAAGTTGTACACGGCATTCCAAGTAAGCGTGTGTTAAAAGATGGAGAGTTGTTATCCATTGATGTCGGTGCAAAGAAGAATGGATTTTATGGAGACGGTGCTTGGTCTTTTGCAGTTGGTGAAGTGTCTGAAGAAAAGCTGCGATTAATGCACGTGACAGAAGAATCGCTATTAATAGGAATTGAGCAAGCAGTTGTCGGCAATAGAGTGCATGATATTTCGAACGCGATTCAGCAGTATGTAGAAGCAAATGGGTTTTCAGTCGTTCGTGATTTAGTCGGACATGGCGTTGGAAGGAAATTACATGAAGAACCGTCTGTTCCAAATTATGGTGAAGCAGGAACAGGGGCAGTTCTAAAAAATGGAATGACTCTTGCTATCGAACCGATGGTTAATGCGGGAACTTGGCGAGTCAAAGTAGCATCGGATGGTTGGACAGTCTTTACCGCAGACGGCAAACCGTCAGCACATTTTGAACATACGGTAGCGATTAAAAACGGCAAGGCAGAAATACTCACCTTGTCCTAAGGAAGAATGGCGAAGCAAGGACCGATTAAAGTTGATGGAGTGATTACGGATACGCTGCCTAATGCAACGTTCCGGGTGAAACTTGACAACGGCGTAGAAATCTTTGCTCATATCTCTGGCAAAATGCGTATGCATTATATCAAGATTCTTGTTGGAGATCGTGTGACAGTAGAAATGTCGCCGTATGATTTATCTAAAGGTCGGATTACGTATCGATATAAATGAAAAGCCACGGCGATTTGATCGTGGATGGAGAATGTAAGCATGAAAGTTCGATCATCAGTAAAGAAGTTGTGTGAGAATTGTAAGATTATCCGGCGAAAAGGTGTCGTTAGGATTATCTGCAAGAATCCGAAACACAAACAGCGGCAAGGATAAACAAGGAGTAAAGACGTGGCTCGTATTGCTGGAGTAGATTTACCTAAGAATAAATGTACCGAAATTGGCCTCACTTATATTTACGGTATAGGCCGATCTGCGGCGCTGGAGATTCTAGAAAAAACAAAGATCGATGGTGCTAAGAAGGTTGGCGATTTGAATGACGACGAAGTAGCTGCAATTCGTGCTATCATTCAGTCCGACTTTAAAGTGGAAGGTGCGCTGCGAAGCGAGAATCAGCTCAATACAAAACGGCTGATGGATATTGGTTGTTACCGCGGGTTGCGTCACCGTAAAGGCCTGCCAGTTCGTGGACAGAGAACTCGTACTAATTCCCGTACACGAAAAGGAAAGAGGAAGACTGTTGCCGGCAAGAAGAAAGCGCTCGAGAAAAAGTAATTATTTTGTAGAGATTCTTTCAAAAGGATAATTTCATTGGCTAAACAAACAGCACCAGTTACAAAGAAAAAAAAGAAAGTGCATGTTGATGCAAACGGAAAAGCATTCATCAAGGCAACTTTCAATAATACAATCGTTACATTAACAGATACGTATGGCAACGTCATCGCGTGGTCAACGTCTGGTAAAAACGGATTTAAAGGATCACGAAAAAGCACTCCATTTGCAGCTCAAGTTGCCGCTGAAGCAGCCGCAAAAGAGGCACGCGATCTTGGACTTCGACGTGTTGAGGTGTTTATCAAAGGTCCTGGCGGTGGACGAGAAGCAGCTGTACGTTCGCTGCAAACCGCAGGATTGGAAGTAACGTTGATTCGTGACATTACACCAATTCCGCACAACGGATGCCGTCCGCCGAAACGTAGAAGAGTATAATAGAATTTTCGATTGGATGATTTGATGATTGAGTGATTGATAGTCTAATCATAAAATTACAGATCAAAAAATCAATAAATAATTTTTTAGGAGAATTATGGCAAGATACATTGATGCCAATTGCAAACAGTGCCGTCGAGAAAAACAAAAATTGTTCCTCAAAGGAACAAAGTGCTTGACGGAAAAATGTCCGCTTGAAAAACGGAATTATGCCCCAGGTCAACATGGTCAATCTCGTCGATCTCGGATTTCCGAATACGGCGTACAATTGCGCGAAAAACAAAAGGTTCGTCGGATGTATGGAGTTTTGGAGGCGCAATTCCGAAATTATTTCCATCGAGCATCTCAGCAGTCGGGTCGTACCGGCGATGCTTTAGTGAAGATGTTGGAACGCCGTATTGATAATGTTATTTATCGATTGGGTTTTGCGCCATCACGCAAAGCGGCGCGGCAACTGGTTGTCCATCGACATTTTATGGTAAACAATCATATTGTTGATGTTCCGTCATATCTTATCAATCCTGGCGATGTCATTCAAGTAAGGGATCATGCCAAGAAGCTGTCTCTTATCCACGATGCTATGAAACGTGTGAAGGACACTTCAATGCTGCCATGGTTGAGTATTGATAAGGCGACTATGACCGGTACATTTTTAAATATTCCTGAGCGCGCAGATATTCCGTTGAATGCAAACGAACAGTTGATTGTTGAGTTGTATTCGAAATAATTAAAAACTTAACTATGAGACAAGAACTTTTATCCGCCTCGATGAACTCGGGAAAAGGAAGACTATGAGTACCCTGCAAATGCCTGAAAAAGTCGAACTGGAACAGTCGACATACTCCGTTACCTCGGGAAGATTCACACTTCAGCCGCTTGAAAAAGGATTTGGAGTGACCATCGGAAATTCTATGCGCCGTGTATTGTTGTCATCGTTACCGGGCACAGCAATTACCGCAATTCGTGTTGAAGGAATTCATCATGAATTCTCTACGATTAAAGGAATGGTTGAAGATGTTTCTGATTTTATTCTGAATCTGAAGCAGCTTCGGATAAAACCGATTAATAAAAAAGCAGCAAAAGTGGTCATGCAAGTGAAAGGTCCCGGCGAGTTGAAGAGTGGCGATCTTCAAAAATTTTCGTCGGAAATTGAAATCTTAAATCCGAATTACCATCTTGCTTCGTTGAATAAAGATGCAGACTTCGAGATAGAATTGCGCTTAGGCCGTGGAAAAGGGTATGTTCCTGCTGAAGAAAACAAATCGGCAGATCTACCGCTAGGAACAATCGCTATCGATTCAATCTTTACGCCTATAGTGAATGTGCGTTACACGGTTGAACCTACACGTGTTGGCGGACAAACTGACTTTGAGAAGCTTGTTCTTGAAATTGAAACCGATGGATCGATAACCCCAGAAGAAGCAGTGACCCATGCAGCAAAAATATTACGAGATCACTTGCAGCTCTTCATTAATTTTGGCATTGAACCAGAGGCAGAAAAAGCAGAAACAGAACAAGAAGCAGAAATTGGCAGAGTGCGGAAAATTTTAAAAATGTCTGTGGACGAATTGGAATTATCAGTACGTTCGCACAATTGTTTGCGTTCCGCTAATATTAAAACTCTGGCGGATCTGGTGCGGCGCAGTGAATCTGAATTATTGAAATTCCGCAATTTTGGACGGAAGTCTCTGGCAGAGCTTTCCGAGATAGTTGAACAACATGGATTGATATTCGGAATGGATGTAGATAAGTATCTGAAAGAAGGCAACGACTAAGTCGTAGAAGGAAAGTGAAGTATGCGTCACCAAAACTCAGGACGAAAACTTAAAAGGACACATAGCCATCGTAAAGCGACGCTTGCAGCATTGTGCACTGCTTTAATTGTCCATAAGAGAATCAAAACAACTGTTGCGAAAGCAAAGGAAACGAGGATGTTCGTGGAGAAAATTATTACACGAGCAAAAAACGCTGTTGCAACAGAATCCGCACCCGACAAGAAAGATGTATCAGCGCGGCGTGAAGTGTTTGCAGCTTTGCGAAGCAAAGTGGCAGTGTCGACATTATTCAAGGACATTGCACCAAAAGTTGCTGCGCGTGCAGGCGGATACACGCGAGTTGTGAAACTCGGCAGACGATTAGGCGATGGTGCTGAACTTGCGGTACTAGAGCTTGTCGATTTTAATGTTGGTCAAGAAAAAGCGGTAGCAAAGGCGGCGAAGAAAGCGGCTTCTCGTAAGAAAAGCGCATCAAAAACTAAGAAGAATGCCGATGTGACAACCGCTTCTGAAACACCTGAGAAGGCAGTGAAAAACACGCCGGAGAATAATGCAGGGTCGCCTCCGGTTGTTACGGAATAATATGGAGATCAAAAAAGGATAGCATATTGCTATCCTTTCTTGCTTTTGTTGTGTAGGAGAAAAGTATGCTTAAGATTGCGACAGCAGAGTTTTTACAGGGCGTTGTTGATCTTCGACAACTCCCGAAGAACGAATTACGCGAGATCGTGTATATTGGACGATCAAACGTCGGAAAATCATCTTTGCTGAATAAGATGTGTAACAAGAAGAATCTTGCGCGCACGAGTACCATTCCGGGAAAAACACGTGAGATTAACTATTATATCATCAACAACGATTTTTATTTTGTTGATTTACCGGGATACGGATACGCTAAGGTACCAGAACAAATGCGCGCAGGTTGGAAGAAGTTGATAGAAGATTTCTTGAAGCGTGGTGAACCGGTTATCTTAGCGATGCAATTAATCGATTCACGTCAAGAACCCACCCCGTTGGATTTGATGATGATGGATTGGTTAGAGTATTATGAAGTTCCTTACTTGCTTGTTCTAACAAAAGCGGATAAGCTGCCGTTTAGTAAATTAGGAAAGCAAATTGAAATATATAAGGATCGCTTCCAAAGTCAGTTGACCGATGGATGTTGTCGTGGTATTGTACCCTTCTCGATTATCAGTGGCGATGGGCGAACAGAGTTACTCAAATATATCGAATTGCATTTGCAGACATCCCCCAAAAAGAAGAAAGAAGCTGTTTAACGATTTACGTGATATTCCATTTTTAAAACGACCTCGAGCCAAAAACTCGAGGTCGTTTATTTTATGGAGGAGAGTTAGTGTATCTCTAGTTTATTCATTTTAGAGTTTGTTGGTTCTCCAACTTTTCATGTAATAATTTCTCGTCAAAATAAATGTATTTTTTTTCAATATTTATGAAAAAGGGCTTGACAAACAAAGCAACAAGATATATATTCTTTTTAACTAACAATGCACATCACTAAGAAGGAGGCACCTTATAATTCGTTGCGAAACTTTTCTTGTTAATCGTAAAGATGCTTGTCTTTTTTTTGTAACCAATCCCATGTTTTTTTTCCAGCGACAGAAATACAATAATTATTCTGTCCTGTCTTATAATTATCAAATGGAGGAAATATGAAACTTTCCATAACATGGTGGCTAATTGTTTTATTGGGCATAGTGTTGATTTTCTATGTGGGAGGTTGTGTTAATGTGAACAATCCAGATGTTAGCACTGTTGATTATCGTTCTTCAGTAAAATTTGTCAATCTCTCAAAAGTGGGTACGGGTGTAAATGTAAACGTAGATGGAAGTGCGGTTGTTACTTCTTTAGCCTATACTTCTTCTTCAGCATATCAGGATTTAGCATCTGGCACTCGATTTTTTTCTGTAATGTATGCTGGCACTACTCCAGCAATGCAAGATACGTTTCATTATGCTCTTGCACCAAATTACAAGTTAACATATTTCTTTGTGTCTGATCCTACAGGCGGAGATTTAACTCATTATTACTGTTTAATACCTGAAAGACAAACGTATAGTGGCGTAGTAGCTTCTGTTGCCAACAATATATTAGTGCGTTTCATAAATTTATCAAACGATACTTCCGCTTCAGTAAGCGGTGGTGTACAGTTCCATCTTACTTACAACACTACTGACACGACAACCGATCTCTTGGCGTTTAAAGGAGTTAGTTCCTATTACCAAGTCGCTGTTTCTAATTCAGCTAATTATCGTGTTATGAGAGCGGATACTTCGATACATACACCGCTAATTCCATCGACACCTGTGTCTACAACACAAGGACGTTTTTCAGTTGTATTGTATGGATTCCAAGGTTCAAACACATTACAAACACAAGTTTATAAAGAAGACTAAGGTCAATGGAGGATCGTATGATGAAACGATACGCTGTAATTTTCTTCTTACTCTTATTGAGCTTCTCTATAGCGAGCGCTCAATATGGAAAAATATCAGGAATGATAACCGATCAAGAAACAAAAGAGCCGTTGGTTGGCGCAAATGTTCTTGTTGAGGGGACAACATATGGAGCAGCAACGGACATTAATGGGGGTTATGTGATTCTCAATGTTCCTGCAGGAACATACACGGTTAAAGCCTCGTACATAGGCTACCAGACACTCACAATAACGAATGTAAAAGTTCTTGCTGATCTCACAAGAGACATTGACATTAAATTATCGAACACGGCTGTTCAGGTCAGTACGGTAACTATTGTTGCTGAAAGACCTTTAATTGAAAAAAGTGCGACAAATGCTGTAAGAATTCAAGGAGCGGAAGACATTCAAAATTTACCTGTGAGAGGTGTTCAGGGTTACTTCACATTACTTCCAGGTGTTGTTTTACAAAATGGCTCCGTTTATATGCGCGGTAGTCGCAATGATGAAGTCGGCTTTACTATTGAAGGTGCCGATGTTCGTGATGTTGTAGGAACTACAAATCGATATAACATTAATGGAAATCAAATAACGACGATTCCGGAAGCTCTAGAAGAAGTCACCGTTCAAGCTGGTGGGTATGGTGCCGAATATGGAGGTGGAAACGCAGGAATTGTGGCTCAAACGTTTAAAACGGCGGGTTCTGGTACGAAAGTTACACTCCAAGCAGAAACAGATAATTTTGGCAATTACCCAGGCAAAAAATTCCTAGGAACTTATTCTTACGGTTATTCGGATTATGTGATGACTCTCAGCACACCCATCACATCAGATAACATTAAACTCTTCGCAGCTTTGGAGAGTAATTTTCAACGTGATCAGAATAATATTTGGTTCTGGTCAGGCGGCAATTTTGGATATCTCTATGACAACGGCAATAGTGGAGGAACTGCTGGTGATTCGGTGCTCATGAACTGGAACGGCGGTAATGTCCCTGGGAGAATGAATAAACGATATACGGGTAATGGTTCATTGCTCTTCGACTTCAAACCTCTTCTTGTAAGAGTTTCAGGCGCTTATACATGGTCAAAAAGTCAAATTAATAATTTTATCGCGAATATATTTGATTTAGATCGTGACCCAATGCAAGACAATAGTAATTTACTCCTCAATGGAAAAGCGACTTATTTCCTTACAAATAATACATTTGCTGAGGTTAATATCAACTATACGGATGTTCGGAATAGACAATATGATCCGGTATTTGGCGATGACCTTACGTCTTATGAAGATAGTGTTGCAGCTGCTCAACATGGATGGCAGTTTGCGAGTCTCACTCAAGATCCGCTTCCTTACAACATCAATGGATTTGAATTCAATCGGCCTGGATCAACAATCGTTGGCGCAACCAGTTCGTTACCGGGCTATTTGTATACAAAGAATAAAAATACATCGATGGGAGGTTCTTTATCATTATCATCGCAAATGGATAAACATGAATTGAAAGCCGGCGGATCACTCAGCTACTGGTCAATATCCCATTACGATGTTAATCCGGGCGTTATCTTCCCTTCGGCTATAGGCGATCCTGATGTTGCAAGGAATCTAACGGATTATAGAATATTAATGCGAACAGTAAATCATGTAAACAATTACGGATTCGATGAATTTGGAAATCCCATAACAAGTGGAGCAGACGGTCCCAAGCATCCTTATTTCGCAGCTGCTTATTTACAGGATAAAGTTGAATTCGCTGATATGATTGTAAACGCTGGTCTGCGTTTTGATGCAATGGATTTGGATGGATGGGCATTCTCGGATATATCCAATCTCGTTGTCAACCAAAGTGATTTCACTATATCAAATATGAAAAAAACACCAATCTATACATACGTCGAACCTCGATTAGGATTCTCGTTCCCGGCATCAGATAGAACGGTTTTCCACTTGCAATATGGAGTATTTGTTCAAGCGCCACCGTTATNNGGCGTAGCAACTACAGTATATATTTTACAGAATGGGCATTATTTTGCAAACCCTGTCGGATATAATGTACAACCAGAAAAGACAACTCAGTATGAAATTGGTTTTTCACAGCAATTTAGTGATGTATGCGCTATTGATATTACTGGTTTCAACAAGAATATTACAGGTCAATTACAGACTTCAGCTTATATTATGCCAGCGTCTCTTCTTCTTCCAGGGAATATCTATTATGCATATTCGAATGGTGACTTTCAAAACGTGCTTGGCGTTGAGATTAGTCTGCATGTTAGAAGAATTCAACGATTTCAAGCTGATGTAAATTACACGTTGCAAGACTCCCGTGGAACGAATTCATATGCTAATGGAACTATAGCCTTACTAAATACAGGTAGTGTTGCACCAAGTATGGTGGTACCATTGGACTATGCAGAAACACACCGCGGCTCAATCTCGTTAGATTATCGGTGGGGGAAGGATGATGGCGGACCAATTCTTGAACAATTGGGAATCAATCTTCTGTTCACCTTTAATTCCGGCCATCCATATACGTTATCAACTGGCAGCGGCGGACAACAGGGAACGGATTTAGGAGCCATCTTGAATGATAATGATGCACGTACAAGATTTCCTGAAGAACCAATAAATAACTCTGTAACTCCGTGGGCATATGAATTGGATTTCCGAATTGATAAAACATTTTCAATAGGATCTTTTAATGTTAATGTTTATGCTTATGTTCAAAATTTACTTAATACACAAAACGTTACAAATGTATATTTTAGAACGGGTAACGCATACGACGACGGATGGTTAAGTAATCCACTAGCAAGTGGACAAACAGTACTTAATCCTTCATATGGACAGACGTATGCATCACTGTATCAGGTTATTAATCTTCAAAACAGTCAAAATCAATTCCGACAAAATAATTTTGTCAACTTTGGCACGCCGCGTCAAATACGCGTCGGTGCAAGGATAGAATTGTAAATAATTTATTCTGAACGTTCAGGAGATATCGACTATGAAATATAAAAAGCTGGTGTTAATGATCTTTCTAGCTCTATTGTTCGTCTCGTTTTCCTCTCCTGGAAAAGATAATTCGAACAAATCAGCACATAAGTTGTATAAAAACACTGCTGGAGTTTCAAGACAAATAATGAATGCAAATAATGTGACCAGCTGGATAAGAGCTAATGGATTCTTTAATTGGGATGTTGCTCAATCATGGAATGGCGAATTTCCAAAACTTTCCGGAGTGGGAACAATTTTTTCCGAGGGTGTTGTTTTTGGAGGTTTCTGCAATGATGGACTGTACACGAATTCGTTGCGTGTCACAGGAAATACTTATTTCAATGGATTGCAGGCAGGAAGTATTTTAACTGCAAACGGCAATACGACGGGCGCAGAAGATCCGTCCTCATCAGCTGTTAATAGAGTATGGGGAGTACGGCCTGATGTGACGCCATTCACTGCAACAAGTGCATATCCAGATTTAACGAATGACGCAGCAACGTTTTTTCAAGTCTCTCCAGGTGCTGTGACTTCTGCGCAAATTCAAACTATTATTAATCAATATATTGCAGATTGGAATGAATGGCCGGCAAGTAAGGGCGCACCTTGGTACGTTGATGTAGATCAGGTAGTAAGAAATGATAATGCGTTCGATCATACAAATCCACACCATATTCCTGGTATGCCGGGAGCGACAAAATCTATGTGGTTTGTGTGCAATGACCTTAATCCATCGGTCTCAGAGGTTTTTGGTGGTTCTCCACCGATGGGTATTGAACAGCAGATGTTGCTCTGGTCATATGCATCATCGACTCCGTTAAACAATATGATTTTTAGACAAGTAAAATTAATTTATAAGGGAAACCGAAATTCACCGACAAATGCTGAAATTGATAGTATGTATATCGTTCAATGGGCAGATGGTGATAATGGAGATGCCGGAGATGATTTTGCGGGCTGCGATTCAACATTAGGCCTTGGATATCAATATAATGCCGGTGTAACAGATTCAAAATATGCGGCGGTGGGTTTAGCTGCTCCTGCAGTTGGTTACGATATTTTAAATGGCGTTGCATATCAGACTGGCAATTTTAATGACAGTGCTGTTGTGAATTTTCAATGGAGGCATGGTTATAAATATTGGAGCGCTAACCCGTTAAGTGCGTACGATTATTTTGCTGCTGGTTCACCGATAAGTGATCCTGATGATGGAACATATACTGGAACGCAGCAGTGGTATAACCTTATGCGAGGTGATTTGCCGCGACCGCAATATCCGAGTGGAATTCCATACTATACTTCTTCTACATATGCAAGCGCACATGGAATAGTAACGAAATATTGTCCGAATGGTGATCCAACAACTGGTATAGGTTGGATAGATGGATCGGATCTTGCAGCAGGTGACCGTCGGATGGTGAATGTCCATGGACCATTCACACTTAAATTGCACGACACGGCCGAGGTTGTTATTGCACTTATTGATGCGATGGGTGCAGATAATATTGGCAGTGTGAAAATGCTGAGAAATAACAGCTCATTTGCATTACGTGCATTTAAAAATCTTTTTAAATTACCTTCCCCGCCGTCTGCTCCTTCAGTGAGTGTTTCCGCATTGGACCAGGAAATAATACTCAATTGGGGTGGACCTCAGAGCGCAAGCGTAGAATCAAGTTTTGATAGGGGTTACGCTTTCGAAGGGTACAACATTTATCAATTTTCATCATCAAGCTCAAAAGTTGAAGATGCTACAACAGTAAAAATAGCGACATATGATATTGTTGATAATGTTAAGGTAATTGTTGGCCCTGCTATAGACGCAGCGTCTGGGGCAACTATTACTAAAGTATATGAGAATGGTAATGATACAGGATTGAAAAGAGTTATTGACTTAACAAAAGATTATATAAAACAGCGTCCGTTTGTAGATGGTCAGGCCTATTACTTTTCTGTTACGGCATATTCGTATGACCCATACTGGAATGTCGATTCATCGGAATATTATTCGCCGGGATCTCCAACGTTGGAAAGTAATCCACTTATTCTTGTCATAACACCGCATACAGTAAATCCAGGAACGCGGTTAACAGCTCAAAGTGGAAATGCCCTCCAAGTAACACATGCTGTTGTGGACTCAACAAAACCGTCGAGTGACGGAAGTGTTACCGTAATAGTCCAACAACCCGATAAGTTAACAGGCGACAACTATAATATTCAATTCGACAATACAGGAACTAATTGGTCTGTTGTTGACGTCACAAAAAATGTTACAATTGCAACAGGTACCAATCAGTCTGGAGACGCCAATTATCCTATTGTTGATGGAATACAGGCTATTATTGTAGGGCCACAACCTGGAATGAAAGAGTGGTCCATCCCAAGTGGAACGCGAAGGTTTTCTCCAGTTGGAGGGTGGGCAGGTTTAGGGCTTGAAGGATTTAGTACTGCTGCCAATCCATCAGCGTATGATGTAACTGCCGGTACTATAGGTATGGCCGGTCATTTAGCATTTGGTGGCATAGGAACAACATTGACAACTGCGCAACAGTATCATACAGTGCTTTTAAAATTAGCAGCTGTAGACCATACAAACCTATGGGATCCGAAAGCTACACCTACAGATGCGAATTATTCTCTTGCTTATCGTTTTTTGCGAGCGGTTGGTACTGCAAGTACTCCGGCAGATCCAGCATTTGCTCCATGGATTATTAATAAAGGTGCTGGTTATCCATACCAGGACTACAATTATGGCGTGCCGTTCTCGGCTTGGGATATGTCTACAAACCCACCGACCCGTTTAGCGGTTGGTATGTTTGAAAACAATGTTGCTGGTGCATCTCTTGACGGACGTTACTGGCCGCCCCTTACAACTGGTGACAACACAGTAAACCGGGAGTTTTGTTTCATCTTTAGTGCTCCATATACAACGACACCGGATCCAGCACTTGAGGTAAATCTCTCTAATAATGCGACAACACCTCTTATGTGGGTTATGACATGCAATCGGCGTGCTGATGCAGATTGGGCTGCCGGTGATCAATTTGAAATTATCGCGGCGAACGTGAACGGATCGAATGATATTTTCAAATTTAAAGCACCATCAGTTATGTACTATGCTGATTCAGCAAAGTTAGACGTTGATAAAATCAATGTATTCCCTAATCCATATTTTGGTGCACAATCACGAGAGACAAGTCGTCTTAATAAATTTGTAACATTTAACCATCTGCCTGCAAGTGCGACAATTAGAATATTTAGTTTGTCAGGCGTACCGGTTAAAACTATTACAAAAAATGATGCGACACAGTTTACAACTTGGAATCTTTTGAACGACCACAATCTTCCTGTAGCAAGTGGAATCTACATTGTCTATGTCGATATGCCAACACTTGGGAAAACGAAAATACTCAAGTTAGCGCTCATTCAAGAAGAGCAAGTTTTACCGAACTATTAAGATGACCATGATTTTATGATGACTCCAACTAAATTCTAAGGAGCAAATTATGAAAAGAAAAGTTTTATTAATATTAACATTGACATTTCTGGTGCTGAGTGTGTTTACGATTTCTGCTTTTGCGCAGAGCAAAGCCGGAACAGCCGCAGCTCCAGAATTGCTTATCCCGCTTGGCGCACCACAAGTGGCGATGTCGGGTGCTGTTGTTTCTTTCGTTTCAGGATCAAGTGCAATTTCATGGAATCCAGCCGGTCTCGATGTAAGCGATGTGAGTGCAAGTGCGCTATTTTCTCATCGATCATACATCGGAGATATCAGCATTAATTACGCTGCAGTAGCGACCAAACTATCTTCATTTGGCTCACTAGGGCTGACATTGCGTTCATTTAATATCGGCCAAATCTCCGTAACAACGGAGGCTCAACCAGATGGAACTGGAGCTATTATTAATCCGACGTTCTTTACACTCGGGCTCACATATTCAAAACTACTTACCGATCATGTAAGTATTGGTGTTACAGCGAATATAGTGAATGAAAGCTTTGCAAATGTCAGTGCGTCTGGTGTTGCATTTGATGCTGGTATACAGTATAGAAATCTTGGTGGAATTGCAGGATTGAGCTTAGGTGTCTGTGTAAACAATATTGGGACATCTATGCAATATGGTGGATCAGATTTATGGTTACCAGCAAATGCAACAGATCTATCAAGAGGTTCAACATACTACAAAGTAGAAGCAGCGAGCGCGCAGATGCCTTCTATTATCCAAATTGGCTTTGGATATGAAATGAGCCTCGCTGAAAGCACTGGATTGAAGCTTGGGATCGCGTATGAAAACAATAACTATGGGATTGATGAATATAGAATGGGCGCAGAGATAGGACTTGTGAAATCATTATTCCTACGCGGCGGTTATATCTATAGTACTGATCCCACAGGAACAAAATCGATCTTCCAAAATTATACTTTGGGAATAGGTGTTGATCTAAAGGAGTACGTTAAAGTTCCAATAAGTATTGACTATGCGTACGTGCCCGTTCAATACTTCAGTGCAAATAATATTCTTGATATTAATATTAATTTTTAATCAGGAATAAATATTCAATTTACAAAAACCGTCAATGAATAAAACATTGACGGTTTTTTTATGCTTACTTGAAAAATTAGTATTACATTCTATTTATAGAATCGAATAACAAGGTTAGCCATACGAGAATCATACTTACATGAAAAACATCTTATTTTATATATACTGTGCACTGGCAATACTATTATTAAGCAATGAGGGGCAATCACAAACTATTCGCTCCAAAAATCCTTTTATAATAAATGCGTTAATTAATCGGTTCTGGCAAAATGACTCGACTGCATTTCTTGAAATTGCGACGGCGTGCTATCCAAGTCAAGCAACTCTATATAAAGATTCAGTAGGATCTCATAGAAGCGTTGAATTCTGGATTAAAATTAAGAGTAATTCTAATAATGAGATTATTCGTGCTGATCGATTTCGCGTACCAGTGACAATGCAAGATTCTGTTAAAGAGTTACAATCAGGTGTCTTAATAAATAAATTTAATTACACGTTGGAATATGGTTCGTATTCATTAGGAATATATGGTTTTGATAAAGGGAACCCTATCCGTTGTGATAGTGCAATTATACATGTTGAAATACATCGTCGCCCGAAAACTGTGATCCTGAGCGACATTGAGCTCGCGAGCAGCATTACTGAATCTAAGGATACCAAAGATCCTTTTTACAAAAATTCATATCGTGTCATTTCAAATCCAACCCTTATTTTTGGTAGAGAAGATGCTCCTATACCGTTCTCATATTCAGAATTGTATAATCTAAATATAGATTCGGTGTATTCGGTAACAGCTTGCATAATAAATGGAAAAGGGGAGCTGCTTAAGTATAAAAAAAAGCTTCAACGATATGGAGCGCGCGATGTTGTTGAAGTAAATTCGTTAAACATTAGTTCTATTCCATCCGGTAAATATAAATTTGCCGTTATAGTCGCAGATACTTTGGGGCATGAAATCGCACGCTCTGAAAAGACTATTTTTATCTATAACTCGCATCTTTTATCACAAGCGGCTCCCATAACATCAGCTAAAACCGCTGAATTTGTTGGATTGACGAATGATGAATTAGTTGCTGAATTCAGAAAAGCTAAATATGTTGCTTCTTCTGATGATCAAGTGGCATTTGAAAAATTATCATCGATAGATGCACGAAGGGAATTCTTAGCTAGATTCTGGTCAAACATCGAGAATGGACAACATGGTCAAACCAATCTTACTCGCGCAATTTATTTAGACCGCGTTCTGACGGCAAATCAGCGATATCATGCGTTGGGTAAAGAGGGTTGGCTTACGGATCGAGGCAGAGTGTATCTTTTATATGCTGAACCAGACGAAGTTGAAAGGTTCCCGAATTCCGATAATGGCAAACCGTACGAGATATGGGACTACAATCAAATTGAGAATGGCGTTATATTTGTCTTTATTGACCAAAGCGGCTCCGGAGATTATAGACTTGTCCATTCAACAAAGCGCGGTGAACTTCAGGATGAATCATGGCAGCAGCATTTGCAATAGCTGTTTGTTTCCTCATTGGGTTATCACCTGCATCTGCCCAGTCGGTTGACCCTGTTCTGGTAGAAGATTATTCTATTGGTTCGTTTCAGCGAGCGACGCGCATTGTGTTGGGAACGCAAGGGACAATATATATTCTTGACGCGGACGAAAACAAGGTATTGTTGTTTTCTAATCTTCAAGATGCTCCCAAAACTATTGGGGGGTTTGGTTGGTCATCTTCTTCATTTGATAAACCCACAGGCGTTGCAACGGATGGAGTGAACGTTTACGTCTCCGATTTTGGTAATCACCGGATTCAACGATTCGATCGAGATCTCAATTATATTTCATCGCTTTCTACGAGAGATACTTCCGATGCTAACTCTCGATTTGGTTATCCTCTTGATATTGCATTATCCGAGCTTGGAGATTTGTTCATCCTTGATGGCGAAAATATCCGCGTGTTGAAATTTAATTCTCAAGTTTCCTTTGAGCGTACATTTGGTGATAATGCTGGAAAAGGTAAGCTACAGAATCCGGTTAAACTCGTTGCAACAAATTCCCGTATTTTTGTTGGCGAAAAAAATAGAATAATCGTATTTGACTATTTCGGCAATTATCTTGGTAGTATTGGTGATGGTATTATAAACAACATCAATGGATTCACGATTTTGACGAACGGACTTCTTGCCGCATCAAGTGACACGATCTGGCGGTTTACGCGAGAGGGCGTTTTACAAAATATTTCATCGTTGGGTAATATTATTTCTGGAGATCGAATTGACCAAATTCAGGATATAGCATGTAAAGGGAAACAGTTATTTATTCTTTCGCCACAAAGGATTCATGTGTTTAAAATGAGTAATTGAATTTCCAATGCCAAACCTTGGGTAGTGTCTTAATTTGAAATGCTAATTAAAAGTTTAATAGGTCGATTTCTTCGTGGCAAAGTCTGGTTTTAATAACGGTATCAGAAACGTCAAATTTATTACAAATTCTTGGGGCAAGAAACTCGGTTATATCATCCGTAGTTACATCTGGAATTTGCTTGCCCGCCTTTTCTATTTCGTTTTGATATTTACGAGCCTCTTGAATTAATAACTCGCGAGGAACAAGCAGGCGACCAGCAAACTCTCTTGCTTGCCATTCAGCCCTACCCCACATCGCATTCGGTAGATAATTAATTGTATTTTTCCACTCAGCATAAGATGACGGTCGAAGA
The DNA here is from genome assembly GCA_003142475.1 of Ignavibacteriota bacterium. GTDB lineage: Bacteria > Bacteroidota > Ignavibacteria > UBA10030 > UBA10030 > Fen-1298. Next base: position 5,094 of record PLMK01000024.1, on the reverse strand, counting down.
GCTTTAATCTGTTGAGGATGTAAAACTCTATGACCTAATTCGTGAGCAATCGAAAAACGAATTCTCACGCTTGGAGATGTTGGATCATAATCAATTTCGTCTAAAGAGCCTGACAAATGAGCCTCAGTATGCACAAAAGTTTTGAGTTGAGGAATTGGAATGATTATAATCTGAAAGACTTTTTCAGCGATCACTTCTACGTTGACAGGAAGCGTGCCAGTCCAACATTTGGCACGAGTAGTTTCAGCATAGCTCCATATTTGTGGCTTGTCAAGCCATGAGACGGTAATCTCCGAAAAGTCTATATCCATATATTATTTACCTCCGTTTCATAAGGTCGATTAACCGATCCAATTCTTCTTGTGTCGGCTTGTCTCCCCGAACAGTTCTAAAAAAAATTGGCAGTGCTGCGATTACCTCTTTATCGGAATACATTTCTTCTGGAATCTTTTTTTGTGCTATTGCAGCTAAATCAAAAAACATATACCAATCATCTGTATTTCTCTCTAATCCTGTCAATTCTGCTATCATCTCAAGTTTCTCACGATTATCAAAAAGCGGCAATCTGTTTCTTTCAATCTTGCTCCAATTGCTTGCATCTATTTGGGCTAATTCGCAGAACTCCCTCAGACTTAGCCCTACGGCAAGCCGTTTGTTTCTGACAAATTCTCCGAAATTCATGATATTCTCCTTTTTTTACGTATGTGCGGTTGTTCGTATCTATGACTCCTTTCTGCGTAGAACGCTATCTCTTTGTGGTATAATATAACCAATCAAACAGCGTATGTCAAGGCTTTTTTTAAGTATTTTTAGGCGATTTTGCACAATTATGGTTATTTTTTACTACACAATAAACAAGCATATCATTTTTCACTTGACAAATGCCATAATGATGCTTATATTATGCTTGTCAAAATAAGGAATGCTTATTATGGAAAACCACATTGATGTTTTAGAGGCAAGATTGAACGAGTTGAATGAGGAGAGAGACGCTCTCTTAAGATTAATTTCAATTTGGAAGGGGCAACCAACTTCCAACATAGGTGCAACGCTCGTTCAGCCAAAAAATAATAATCCATCCAATTCAATTCGTGGAAGAGTTGTGGATGCAACGATTGAATTAATTCACAAACTTGGTAGGCAGGTAAGTAATGAAGAAATTCTTGTGCTTGTGAAAGATAAAGGATTGAGTTTGGGAGATACAAAAAACGAACAAACCACAATCGCTGCAATTCTCTCTCAAGAAATTGCAAAGAAGAGTGCAAGACTCAAGAGGATTGCGCGTGGTATGTATGATCTTAAATAAAAAGGCAATCTGCGTGACACTAATCAACACAGATTGCCTAAAAGAGATAAGCGAGCTGTCTACTCGCAGAAAGGAAGGGTGTATGAGTAAGATACTAAAAACGATACCCTAACCACCCGCTATTTAGCGGGTCTGCAAGTGCTACTAACACCTGCAAACCCTAAACAATCAAAGCTGGTTGGAGCCTTGACCGTCCGAAACAAATATAAGACTCCACAGCATGAAAGTCAAATTAAAAATCATGGAGCCTTATATGTCATACAATCTGTCAATCGAAAAAAAGATGTTAGTTCTCTCTTCCCTCGTCGAAGGTAACTCAATCCGTAGTATTGAACGCATGACCGGCGTCAATCGAAACACTATCATGACTCTTATGCTTTCCGTAGGAAAACAATGTGAAGAAATCTTAGACCGAGAAATGATTAATATCAAATCGAACTTTATTCAAGCGGATGAAATTTGGTGCTATGTCGGCAAAAAGCAGAAACAATGTACAGAAGAAGAAAAGAAAGCTGGAGAGTTAGGCGATCAATATGTATTTGTGGCGATGGATGCAGATTCTAAACTTGTTCCTCTTTACCGTGTAGGCAAGCGTACTTCCGAAATGACGCTATCTTTCATTAAAGATTTACAGGCAAGGATCAATACACGCTTTCAGCTTTCTACCGATTCATTTAACGCTTATGCCGATGCAGTAGATAGGGTTTTTGGTGAAGATATTGACTATGGTCAAGTCCACAAACAGTACGGCGAAGAAGCTAAGAGCGAAAAACGGTATAGCCCCGCAAACATAATATCGGTTTCTATAAGACCGATGCTTGGCAATCCTAAACGAAATAAGATTTCTACAAGTTACGTAGAACGTCAAAATCTTACGATGCGTATGCAGATGCGACGGTTCACACGTTTAACCAATGCTTTTTCCAAAAAATTAGTTAACTTAAAAGCGGCTTTGGCTATTCACTTTTTTCACTATAACTTTATGCGAGTTCATCAAACCTTGCGAGTTACGCCAGCGATGGAAGCGGGAATCTCAAATCACATTTGGGGTTGGGAAGAACTATTCGGTATCGCTCGGCAAGAACGGAAGGTAGCATAATGAAAAAGGTGAATCTGAAATATCCGAAAGACTTTCTGAATAAAATTATTTGCGGGGATAGTATCGAGGTAATGAAGTTAATCCCCGACAACAGTATTGATCTTGTGGTAACTTCTCCGCCGTATAACCTAAAAAATTCCACAGGTAACGGAATGAGTGTCAATACAAAAAGCGGGAAGTGGGCTGGTAACGCATTACAAAACGGCTATAGCCATTATGATGACAATATGCCGAACGATAAATATGCGGAATGGCAACACAATTGCTTGCAACAAATGTATCGCACAATAAAAGACGATGGAGCAATTTTTTATAACCATAAATGGCGCGTCCAAGATGGGGTAATACAGGACAGAAAAGACATCATTAAAGATTTGCCTGTTCGTCAAATAATCATTTGGAGAAGAAAGGGCGGAATAAATTTTAACCCCGGCTACTTCTTGCCCACGTATGAAGTTATTTATTTAATTCCCAAACCAGATTTTTTTCTTGCCAAGAAAGCAAATGCTTGTGGTGATGTTTGGGAATTTACTCAAGAAATGAACAATGGACATCCTGCACCGTTCCCCGTTTCATTGATACATCGAATCATATCCTCTACTAATGCTAAAATTATTTTAGACCCGTTCATGGGTAGTGGTACAACCGCTGTTGTTGCTTCTTCACTGGAAAGAACATACATAGGCATTGAGCTTTCACCGGACTATTGCAAGATGGCGGAAAGAAGATTAAAAAAGAATGTCAAAGACGATGAACTATTGAAATTAAAACCCCTTTCACTATTCCCCGAGAAATGATGAAACAATACACTAAAAAATCTCTTATAAAAGAATTTAAGAAGATTAAAGAAATGGGTTGGATAGAAAACAAACGGCATGGGAATCAGGGTGGTGTAGGGAATACGCTCGAAGATTTATTGGGGATAGATGAAAACAATTTACCTCTTCCCAATGCCGCAGAATGGGAATTAAAAGCACGTAGATTAGACTCTACCTCTCTTGTTACTTTGTTCCATGTAGAACCCTCGCCAAGGGCAATGAAATTAGTACCAAGTTTATTGTTATTGAAATACGGATGGAAACATCAAGAAGCGGGTATAAAATATTCCGCAAAGGAAATGAGTTTTAGGCAAACAATTCATGGATTAACCCCGAGTGACCGTGGATTTATGGTAAAGATTGATAGGATTAATAAGAAGGTATTAATTTCTTTCGATAATAAAGTTGTATCTGAACGCCATAAGGAGTGGCTAAAAAGTGTTAAAGATAGAATCGGATTGTCTGAATTGAACCCACAGCCGTATTGGGGCTTTGACGATCTTTCAAGCAAGGTGGGTACAAAGCTGTTAAACTGTTTTTTTGTAGAAGCAGAAACTAAAAGAATTGATGGGAAAGAACATTATTTCTACAACCATGTTACTATGCTTACGAAGTTCAGTTTTGATAACTTTTTAAAGCAATTAGAACTTGGGAATGTATTGGTAGATTTTGACGCAAGAACCGGACACAATCACGGAACAAAATTTAGAATGAAAGATAAATTCTTACCTGCCCTGTACAAAACGACAACAAAGATACTTTAGAATTCAAATTAAGACACTACCGTGTTTCTGTTCTCTACTTCTTGATATTGACTTGAGATGTTAGCACTTTTACAGCGAATAATCAAAAAACTTTTCAAGACTTTTCTTTGCCGTGTTAAAAGACTGTGCCGCAAAACGCAAAAGAATAGAATGTGCAAAAGACAATAAACTACAACCTTTCGTTCTCGCCGCCCGCGCAACAAGTAANNTGGAAAGATCAGGATGGAAATGTTCAGGAAAAGACTCAATGGCATAAACTCGTCGCGTGGAGGAAACTTGCTGAAATTGTGGGTGAGTATTTGAAAAAGGGCAGCAAGGTATATATCGAAGGGCGTATTCAATATCGTAGTTATGACGATAAGAATGGTGTTAAGCGGGATGTCACAGAGATCGTCGTAGATCAGATGCTTATGTTGGATTCGAAAGGTGCAAGCCATGCAAATGGAGCGTCGACTTCTGCACCATCGCAGCCTCAAACTGAAGATGCTGGTCCAGATAAGGCGGATGATTTGCCTTTCTGAGTTTTATCTAAGTTTCTTTTACATATGTAGTTAGCAGAGAGAGTTGCTTTTTATTCTCAAGTTTGCTATGTTGACTTCAAGATCATTTGTTCTTTTTCATCATCAGTTCTGGTGTGGCGCCATTGACGCCATGAAAAGGGAATTTCGTGATCCGCTTTTTTAACGGAGAATCGAAAGCTGCCCCGCAACTGTAATTCCGAAGCTGTGGTATACAGAAATGTATTTTCGATGTAAAAACCACTGTGGTGCCCAAGGTGCCATGGGAAGGTGAATCGAAGATCGGAAGAGCCAGGAGACCTGCCAGAATATTATGCCTCAGTATCCTTCGAGGGAAGGTGATTCACGCATGTCTTTTTTGACGAGTGTGAAGTCCCAATCTTTAATGAAGGTTGGGGCTTTTTTCATTCACAATTATTCAAAGGAGACATGCATTATGTCGCACAGTTGGAACACTGTTGTTTTCTCAATTCTCTTCTTTTTTACCTCAGCTATCGCAGCCGAAGAAGATACGATAAAAACATATCATGAAAACGAAGTTGTTGTCACGGCAACACGAACAGCAATCAATCCGGTAGATGCGTCATCG
>PLMK01000006.1 GCA_003142475.1 Ignavibacteriota bacterium | reverse complement strand
CAGATTGCCGCGACTGCTTGCGAAGTCATCCTTCATAAAATCACCATCACCAACCACAATAATGCGCGTATCTGGACTTTTAGTTGCTTGCGGCACAAGTGTTTTATTTTCTCCACTTGTCGTGGAGAAATAACTCTTGAATGAACCGCTTACGACTGCCGCCATTGGTATATTGGATTCAGACAACTCATCCGATGTATAACGATGCATTGGATCAATCATCAAGAAACCGGTTTGTCTGCCGCTATGTTTGGAAGAACGCACTAACACTTCCGCCTTTAATCCTTTGTTCACTGCAAGACTTGTGTCGAGCGAACTGACGAAGTAAAAAATCAATCCCTGCAAATCTTTTACAATCGGGTTTGAGCGATCAACATTCGATGCATTCGGTAGATATGGGAATGGAATCTGACTCTGCATCTGAAATTGTCCCTGTTGCTGCATCACGGTAACGTTGGCACACTGAGCATCACGAACTAAATCGCTGTTGATGCGGATACCGTAATTCTCCAGCATATCTTCCAATCCAAGATCAACTGGTTGAGTGTAACGCTGCTGGAGTGACGCATTCACTTTATTCAAGAGGAATGCTGCCTTGCCGCCGTGCATGATATATTGATCGATTTGATATTTTGCTGTGTCTGAAAATTTTGTTTGTGGTGCAACAATCAACAATGCTGCTAAATCCTGTGGAATCGTTGCGGTATTTGAACTGAGATCGATTGGGACTATTTCGTACTGCGCACTCATTTCTTGATTCGCTTTTTGCATACTCGATAGTTCCGGTTCTTGATGTCCGGTTGTGTAGCCGATGCGTTTCTTTGCATGCATCGTCAGCCGTTTGATGGCGGCACTGATGTCATATTCCAACGAACCGAGATTTTGCACAACCGGCAGCGTTTCTTTTTTGTCTTCGTATAAAAGCACGAGACCGAGAAACGCCCGCTTCACTTCAAATTTATCTTCCTTCACCACCTGCACCTCGACCGGAGGAATACCTGCTTGCTGCGCCTCACGTTCGTTTTTCTCCCCTTCCGGATTGATGAATTCAAAATGCAGATTGCCTTTCGCATATGCTTTATACTCATTTAAAATGTCGAGCACTTGCCGTCGGTTATTATTGTATGGAGCAGGCAAATCTTCGGTGAAGTACGCTTTTACCGTAATACGATCATCAAGATTGCGTACAAGATTCTTGCTTGCATCCGAGAGCGTATAAACACCTGCCTTCGTGAGATCCAGCCGGCTGAAAATCCGTACAGAAATAAAGTTGATGAGAATTAGAATGCCTAAAACCAACAACACCCTGAAGATAGTTTGAGCTTTTTTTGTATTCATAGTTTTCAAGTATAAAGTCTAATGTCAAAAGGAAAAAGTTTTAAATAGAATCATACTTACGATTTCAAATCCAATCTACCATTTACGTTTTTCAAGCGAGACAACCGAAAGATACAGCGTAAAACCAAGCATGGAACCGAAGTACACAATATCACGTGAGTCGATAACGCCGCGTGCGATATTGGAAAAGTGAAAATCTATTCCCAGATATTCGACTACACTTGTCATAAAATCCGGTACGAAAATGAGCACCTTATCCATCATATAGAATGCAAACATCAGCAGCAAACCGATAATGAATGCAACTATTTGGTTCTCCGTTAAACTCGATGCAAGTAAACCAATCGCCACATAGACACCTGCCATGAGAAGTAAGCCAACATAACCGCCGATGACAGGACCGTTGTCGATGTCTCCGAGAAATACGATCGTAATATAATAGATGAGCGTGGGCAGGAGTGCAATACCAATGAGCGCCCATGCGGCAAGGAATTTGCCCGCAATTATTTCCCAATCGTGCAATGGTTTGGTAGTCAGCAGTTCGATGGTACCCGCCTTTTTTTCTTCTGCCAACAGGCGCATTGTAACTGCCGGAACAACAAACAAAAACACAAGCGGTACCAATTCAAACATCATGCGGAGCGATGCTACGTTGATAAGGAACATACTGCTCGTGTACATCCAGCCGACAATGGCGAGAAATACAACAATGACAACATATGCAACCGCCGAGTTGAAATAGGAACGCAATTCTTTTTTAAAGATCGTTCCCACATTGGAAAACTTGCTCAGATGCATTGATAATTCTTTGATGTTTAATTTCATAAATGATTTCCCAGATTACTCAGATTTAATACAAATTACTGATTTCGCTAATAATTTTTCCACTCTTCATTGACCACTGATCATTCTTCACTGTTTATTGTTTGTTGTTTCTGCTGTTGTGAGCTTATGGAAGACTTCTTCTAAGCTTGTCGCCTTGCGCGACATTTCCATCAATACCCATCCTTCAGAAACTGCACGCCTGAAAATTTCCTCGCGAATATCAAATCCTTTTTGGGTGAGAATGGAGAACTTGTGCAAATCACCTTCCTGCCCACCGTACTCCACCGATTCCACATGCTGAATGTCTTTGAACTTTGGATAAATCGCGATCATTGCGTTTGTTGTACTGGCTTTTAATTCCAATGAAATCTTTTCGGAGCCGCGGAAATCTTGCTGCAATTGCTCCAGCGTTCCATCGGCAACGATTGTTCCTTCATTGATGATGATGACGTGGTCACAGGTCGCCTGCACTTCCGAAAGTATGTGTGTAGAAAGCACAACGGTTTTTGCACGGCCAAGCTGGCGAATAAGATTACGTATTTCTACAATCTGATTCGGATCGAGACCGCTGGTCGGCTCATCAAGAATAAGCACTTCGGGATCGTGAATCATCGCCTGCGCAAGTCCTACGCGCTGGCGGAATCCTTTCGACAATTCGCCGATGTCTTTGCGCCGTACATCCGCAATGCCGCACACGTCAATCATTTCCTTTAACCGGCTTCTCAGAAGAGCATCTTTCAATCCGTACAGGCGTGCAGAGTATTCTAAATATTCCACAACATTCATGTCAAGATAGAGCGGATTCATCTCCGGCAGGTATCCGATTTTTTTTCGCACATCAAATGAGTGTTCTGCAATATCTAATCCTTCAACTTCAACCATACCAGAAGTAGGCGGCATATAACAAGTGATGATCTTCATTGTCGTGGTTTTGCCGGCACCATTGGGACCGAGGAAGCCAAGAATCTCGCCAGTTTTCACATCGAACGAAATATCGTTCACCGCTTTTTCGGCACCATAGAGTTTTGTTAAATTTCGAACAGTAATAGCCATAGTTTTTTACAATTTAGTGAGTGTTTACTCCTTAAAGCGCAACAATTTTATGAAAAATGTACCACATTTTCAAGCACTGATTTACAAATTCGTAAAGGACTTCAGTGTGTAGAAGTCAGATGAACGAATAAAGATAGACGCAGTATGGATTCCCAATGTTCCACCTTAAGAAAAAATTTCTGACATTTTTTTTAGAGGGATTATTCTTTGTGTCTCAGATGGCTTTTATCTACATTTGATTAAATACTTCACCATTGTGTATGTCAAAGAAACAGAAACAAAATCAAGCAACTCGTGAAGCAACCACAGCGAAGAAAACAACATCCCGCTTGAAGTTTGTTATATTCGCCTCACTTGGTTTGCTTGCTATTCTTGCCGCAGTTTTTTTTCTTGCCAGAGATACATTCTTCGGAACGGAGAAAGAATCTTCGTCCCTTGTTCAACAAGCACTGCCGCAGGAATCTTCAGATCTTTTTCATTGCATTGTGCAGCGCACTTATGCGATTGACAATCTCTTTCATCAAGTTTACAATGCGGAATGGGAAGGCGCGAACGGTGCTATTGGAGATGCCCATCTCTATGCTGCGACCGGCGATCAACATCTGCTGTCTCTCTACACCGACACGTACCGGCTTCTCGATATGCACAATGGAACATGGGTTGACGACCGCGCCTGGGTTTGTTTAGCAGAAATGTACTGGTGGCATGTGTCTGGAAGAAAGAATACACAATGGGTGGAGGATGCACGAAGCAGATATTTGGAAGCGAGGCGCGAAGGGCGTCTTTCCCATCACGAAGGATTTTGGAGCTGGTATAATTATTTTCCCGGCGCAAAAGGGAACTTCAGAATATTTACCAACAGCAATATGAACCAAATGGTGACCGTGGCATGCTGGCTCTTTGAAGCAACGCACGAACAACAATTTTATGACGACGCCATGCTGGTGTGGAACGGCGACGCAAAGTATCCAGGAGTGAAAAAAAAGTTTTATCGCGGCAAGGGAATATGGAAAGGAAACGAAGGGCAGGCGGCATTCGGCAAGCAGTTTCCATGGGAAGGTGCAGGTATGTGCTCAATCGGAGCGGCAATGTTCCGGATGACAGGCGAGAAAAAATATAAAGAAATCGTCGCGGCAACGGCAAAGCGATTAATGGATCCGGCGAACGGCTGGGTTGATCCACAGGATTTTTATCAGATACGAATGGATGGAAACGGCGCATTCGTTCATTTCATTTTAGATGCGTATCAAATTGCTCCGGACCAGCTTCCCGATATTCCTGACAAAATTGAAAAGATGCTGGAACATGTGTGGACAAATCATCACGGCGATGCATTAACCACGCTCCATCGACCGATAGACGATGGTATTAGAAATGGATGGAATCCAAATGGCGGCGAAGACGGTTATAAAGTTGATGAAGTAGGAACGGTACACGCACAATCAGAAGCAGTACGCGCGTTTGGTGTGTTCGCGTATGTATTACATGAAAAAAGGAAAGCCGAGGAGATAGTAAAAAAGAAGTAAGCAGTAACAAATAGTAAGTTATATTGGTACATCATGATGTGCTTATTGTTTCTTGACAAAGTCGATTGACTGCTGTAGATTAATACCGAGTGGTTGAATTCGGGGGTGCGGGAGTAATAACAGAACCACGGCATTTCTAAAAATTAATACGCAGAAAAGAGCTTCACCTTTTGTCGACAATTAATACATATTAAGCATAAAAGGCAGACAAAGTCTATCTAATCAGTAGTTAGCCGGCACCAATTCAAATAGCATATGAAAACTCTTACTCTGAAATTTGTTTGCTCACTGATGGATCATCAATCATCCATGTATGACCTGTTTAAAGGTCCAACGTTTCACAGATGGTTGCCTGACGGTGAGAAGGACGCCATCACTTTTCATGTCGAGAACGATAATGTAACCGTCTTGTTATGGTTTGAAAGACGAGGTTCCCATAATGAAATGGGCTTTTTCAAGTATGATGCACACAAACAAGAGGCAAAGCCAGAGTTCATTGCACGCCAAGGAGTTCTTGACGCTGGTCTCCTTTTTGGCAAAATTATTATCTCGGATATCAACGATGAACAGATAGACGCTGTTGAAAAAGAGCAATCTGATTCTACCCCATATCTTGAGCTCAGTAAAAGGGTCGTAAAGAAAATACTTGATCCATCAATATCACAACTATGCCAAGTGTTACGTTACGTATTTGGACAGTACTGGATTGCAGAACATCAGAGTTTCGATAGTCGTCACTCATCGATTATGTATCATTGTTCCATTCATCAAATCAAATGGCTCTCTGGAACTCAATGGAAGGAGTTTCGCCCGTCTAAGGATAACATTGTCAGTCTCACAATGCAGGTTTCAGCAGGAGATTTTTCAGAGTATATACAAGAACGCGATTGGAAAACAATCGGAGAACTTGTCAATCAAAAACATACTCCTCCCTTAGCATCAGTGGTGTCAATGAGAGCTTTGGAATTCCTCGATGGGGGGAAAACGGCAGAAGCCATAGTTCATTCCGTTACGGCTCTAGAAATTGCCATCAACTCCTTTATTAGTAATCGCTCATCTATCGACAAGCGCATTGAAGACTCGGTTCAATCATTCTGTCAATATCCACTTCCAGTAAGGCTCACACTAGTTGGGCTGCTTGGTCTCAACGTTCCCCCTGATAGACTCATTGATGTACTAGATTGCATTGAACAACGAAACGCCCTAGTTCATGAGGGAATAATTCCTAATGAGAAAGCATCGAAGCAGATTGAATCAACACTATCAATTATCAAACAAATGGTACCAAATCCTTCTTTTCGATCACCTCATCCATCAGAGGGTAATATTCTTTTCACTAAATCAGAAGATTCGAGGCGGTCTTAGTTTAGTGCCGGCTAACCAGGCGCTCAAGCTGACGGAACGAGCTGAGGTACGTTAAGCATGGCGTGTGGTGGGTTTTCGTAAGTAAATTTTGTTTATAGTACCTCGTAAGTTTAGTGTTTATTAATTTGGTTTATCGCATGAACTCGTTTCGTTTTCAGCAACTTGAAAATAATCAATGCCGCAGCTTAGCGCCCGTCCGTTAGGCCGCAAAAACATAGAGAATTGAATCAATTAACAACGGAGCAAAAATGAAAAACTCTTTGATTGTATTATTCCTACTACCCTATTTGGCTGTTTCTCAGCCTTCTTTAAAAGTTGCTAACCCTGTCATACAATCTTCATCAAAAGACTCTACTTTGCTGTCAGAAATAAAGAAAAGTTACTCAAGACAGATCGGAGCCGCATTTAAAATGCTGGAGCATGTAATTGATACTGCCAACGATACAACATGGACGGCAAGAATAAGTAACGTGCCGTTNNATATGTTATCATGTTCTATGGTTTACTGATTTCTATTTTCATGCCAATGAAGCAACTTTCCAACCTCAAAATTTTGACATGAAAAATATTCATAATTATTGGGTCTTTCCAGATTCTCAAATGATTGAGAATCAAAAGCATCCAATCACAAAAAGTAATATGAAAGCCTATTGCAAATATGTAAGACAAAAAGCAAACCAATTCATTCAAAATATAAATGTTACATATTTTACCACTCCTTCACCCTTTGAGTGGCATGGTTTTCCTAAAATTGACTTAGTGGATTACAATCTCCGTCATCTTCAACATCATGTTGGCCAATTGGATATTATAGTGAGAAGAGATCAAAATATTGGAAACCCTTGGATTATGTTTGATGATTTAGTGGAAATACCAAAGAAATAAATCTTTTGTCGTTTGTTGCCTAACCAGGCGCTCAAGCTGACGGAATGAGCGTGGTGCGTTAAACATGGCGTGATCTTTCTTTTCTTAATGCAAAATTTACTGTTGTTATGGATCAGATATTATAATTTTATCTCAGAACAAGAAGAAATTTTATTATTAACCGAGACAATAAACCTTTGCTAAGAAACCGCTTTTATAATAACACCCTTATACACCAATAAAAAAGGAGTGTGTTCTATGCGGCCTTCATTACTTCGTTTCACATTTATTCAAATATCTGCCGGGATCTTTCTATTGTGGCAAAGTGCAATTGCACAGTGGTCAACCGATCCCAATGTAAACAATGCGATTTGCACCAGTGCCAACTTTCAATACTATCCAACAATCGTCAGTGATGGCGCGGGAGGAGCAATCATTGCCTGGCAGGATGCACGCGGCAGTACTTCATGGGATATTTACACGCAATGCATCAATGCCGCCGGTGTTGTTCAATGGACACCAAATGGAGTTGTGATTTGTTCCGTTGCCAACGCACAGTTTTCTCCGATGATTGTCAGTGATGGGGCGGGCGGTGCAATTATTACCTGGTACGATTATCGCAGCGGCCCTACTTGTGACATTTACGCGCAGCACATCAATTCAGCAGGTACTGTGCAATGGACAAGTAATGGAGTTGGAATTTGCATTGCCGATAGCATCCAGCAATATCCAATGATAACTAGTGACGGTGTAGGCGGTGCAATCATAACCTGGGAAGATTACCGTAATGGTTCTAAAAATTCCGACATTTATGCCCAGCATATCAATGCGGACAGTACTGTGCAATGGACAAGCAACGGAATTGCGATCTGTACTGCTGCCAACAATCAGCAACGACCGCTCATTGTCAGCGATGGATCAGGAGGCGCAATCATCGTATGGACTGATAGCCGCCGCTATGTCTATAATTATGATATTTACGCGCAAAGAATAAATGCAACTGGTACTGTCCAATGGACAAGTAACGGAGTTGCGGTCTGTACCACTTCCGTTAATCAAACTCCCTCATCTATCGTCAGCGATGGAGCGGGAGGGGCAATTATCGCTTGGGTTGATTACCGCAATGGTTTTAGCAATAGTGATATTTACGTACAGCATATTGATGCCGGAGGAACTGTTCAATGGGCAAGCAATGGAGTTGCAGTCTGCGCTGCTGACAGCAATCAAACATATGCAGAAACATTCAGTGATGGAAAAGGAGGGGCATTCATTGCTTGGTTTGACAGCCGCAATAGTTCTAAGAGTTATAACATTTATGCGCAGCGCATCAATGCCAGTGGAATTGTTCAATGGGCAAATAATGGAGTTGCTATCTGCATAGCTGATAGCAATAAACAAATATTGGTAATTGCCCGGGACGGAGTAGGAGGTGCTATCATAGCATGGGATGATAATCGCAAAGGAAACTATGACATTTATGCGCAGCGGATTGATGCGGCTGGTACCGTTCAATGGACGACGAATGGAGTTGGAGTAAGCACCGCCAGCGGCAATCAAAATTGGCCTGCAATTGTCGATGATGGAGCGGGAGGCGAAATCATTACCTGGATGGATGGACGCGGTAGCAATAACCACATTTATGCACAAAAGGTAGATCGTTATGGTAAGCTTGGTATCACCGGAGTAGAGGATAATTCGTTGTTACCGAAGACTACCGCCCTGATGCAGAGTTATCCCAATCCATTCAACCCAACAACAGTAATCAATTTTCAGTTATCAGATCATAGTTATACAAATTTGAAAATATTCGATATCATAGGCCGAGAAGTCACTACGCTAGTATCGGAGACATTACCAGCAGGAACCTATACACGACAATGGAATGCATCAGGTATGTCAAGCGGAATTTATTTTTATCGTTTACAAGTTTACCCCAACGTAGTCGGGGCAGGTTCGTTTACAGAAACAAAGAAACTCGTGTTGCTTAAATGAACGGGCAATTTGAAAGTTATCAGCGCCGCAGTGTCGCAGAGCGCCATGTTCCACTTAGTGCCGGTCCGTTAGGTGCGATTGGAAATTTATAAATATATTCATTATCATTGCCAATCGCCGAATTCTTATCCGTCGATTTGACGTCTCTTTAAGATTTAAGACATAGTCGTTGTCACTCTATGGCCAAAAAGGTGGCTTAGTTATGAGATCAATTGCAGTAATACGACTGACCTCCATCATTCCTTGTCTTTTGCTTTGCTTTGGTTCAGTGAGCTTACACGCTCAAACAGGACCAACCTACTATTACGTTTCACCGACCGGCAATGACTCAAATCCAGGGACAGAATCACTTCCTTGGAAGACATTAACAAAAGCGGCTTCGATGGCTACTGCTAATACTACCGTCTTCATTAAACAAGGCATTTATCGCGAGCGACTTGTACCAGTGAACTCCGGGACGGCAGACGGACCAATCACATTCACATCCTATCCCGGCGATTCTGTTACCATAAATGGTCTGGGGATAAAATTGCCTTCGGGACAGGCTAGTGATAGGTGGTGGAGCGGGCTCATACATGTCGAAGGTTTGGCCTATATCAAGATCTCAGGACTCAGGGTTGTGAACTCGGAGGCGAGTGGAGTTCTTGTCACAAATTGCGGCCACATTACGGTTGAGAAAAACTACACCGACAATACTTTCTCATCTGGAATAGTAGTGAATGGCTGCAATGACATTGTGGTTGATGCCAATGAAGTTGTGAGCGGATGTACCGGCCTCGATCAAGAATGTGTTTCCATTATGGCGACAACTCTTTTTGAGATAAAGAACAATCGCGTGCACGACGGGTTCACGGAAGGAATTGATGTGAAGGTGGGATCGTCAAACGGCATGGTGAGCAACAATGAGATATACAATCAAGGACGCAGTTCTGGGATCTATGTGGAAGCTTGGGACAAACATGAGTTCAACATCGATGTATTTGATAACATCTCCCATAATAACGTGCAAGGTTTTGCTGTGGCCTCCGAAAATGGGGGACTGATTGAAGCGATTAAGATACATCACAATACAGCGTACAAGAATTCTGATAGAGGCATCATAGTCGCGGGCTGGGGGATTGCACAGACCCATCCTTTCAGGAATATCGAAATCTATGGAAATGCCTCATACGACAACCGGGTCGGCATTGAAATAGGTGGTTACACGGGAATGACCGCAGACAGCGTCAGAGTCCACAATAATCTAATCTATCACAATATAACAGGAATAGGGATCACTCGATATGACACACCATCAGGTCAGTATGTGCTGCGAAATATAGAAATAGTCAACAACACAATCTGTGGAAATGGCGCATTGAGCAACGGATGGTCAGATGGAGGCATCAATGTTTCCAACATCAGCCCTGAGAATGTCTTCATTCGGAACAATATTCTGAGTAACAACGCTGCCTACACTATTTGTGTTCAACCGGAGGTCCCCCGTGCGAATATCACTATTGATTACAATTTCTTCGATGGGTTTCGGAATTTCGTGAACGAGACAGCAGGAACAAATGCAATGTATGGAAATCCATTGTTCGTTGACACTCTAAGGAACGATTATCATCTGCAGGCTGCATCACCGTGTATTGACAAGGGGAATCCCAGTCAAGAGTACAACGATCCGGCAGATCCAAACAAACCCGGCTATGCTTTATACCCTGCACAGGGGACTATTTGGAACGACATGGGTGCTTACGGTGGTCCCTATGCGAGTTCTTTGGATACGACAGTCATTGCGGCGCCGCTAACACCAACCCTTATCGGACCGGCAAACGGTGAGAAGAGTATTTCGATCACTCCGACACTGAGTTGGGAAAGAGCAATGGGAGCGGTGATATACCGGCTGCAAATCTCACTTAATTTTTGGTTCTCGACAAACGTTGTCGACGATTCAACGATTGCAGAAACTTTCAAGTCCATCGGACCATTGCAGGCCGGGATGACGTACTTCTGGCGCGTTAATGCGAAGAACGAAGGAGGAACAAGCGCCTGGTCGCAGGTGAGGAGTTTCACGACGATCGTTACGAAACCACTTGTACCAGCGTTTTACGTTTCACCGACCGGCAATGACTCGAATCCAGGGACTGAACCGCTTCCATGGAAGACGTTAGCGAAGGCGGCTTCGACGGCCACTGCCAATACTACTGTCTTCATTAAACAAGGAATTTATCGAGAGCGCCTTGTGCCTGTGAACTCCGGGACACAAGTAGGGCCCATCACATTCACATCCTACCCCGGCGATTCTGTGACAATAACCGGCGTTGGAATGATACCCCCTACTGGGTGGTGGGCGGGGCTGATATGGATTCAGGGTCTGAGTTACATCAAGATATCCGGACTCAGGGTGATAAACTCTGNNAACACCGGGATTGACGTTGAGAATTGCAGCCACATCACCATCGAGAAGAACTACGTTGACAGTACGTACTCCCCCGGAATAAAAGCGTATGCCTCCGACAACGTGACATTCGAAGGTAATGAGGTTGTTCACGGATGCACGGGATTGGAAGAAGAATGTCTTACCCTTTCTTCTACAAACCTGTTCGAGGTGAAAAATAATCTCGTCCACGACGGCTTTACTGAAGGAATCAATGCAAAGAATTGCTCGAACGGTATTATTACGAGGAATGAAGTATATAACCAGAAGTATCGTGTTGGATTCTACGCTGGAACCTGGGACAAGCATCAGTTCAACATCGACGTGTTTGACAATATCTCCCACGACAATCTCCATGGTTTTAGTGTCTGCTCTGAGAACGAGGGATTGCTTGAAGCGATTAGGATTTATAACAACAAAGCGTATAACAACATTGACAGAGGTCTGTGGGTAGCAGGCCTTGGCATCGGACAAACCCATCCTACCAAGAATATTGCGATCTATGGAAATGACATACACGACAATGGATTCGGTATGGAGATAGGGGGTTTAGTCGGAACTACAATAGACAGCATCAAAATTTTCAACAACTTGATCTATCGCAACAAAGGTGTGGGAGTTCGGATCACGCGTTATGATGGCCCATCAGGTGCGTACGCAATGCGAAACGTGTCAGTCATCAACAACACGATTTATGGAAATGGCACAGTGGGAAACGGCTGGGATGCAGACAATGGAGGCATGAATATCTTCAATGTCATCCCTGTAAATCTCCTCATTCGAAACAACATTCTGAGCAACAACACCATTTGCGCTATTTTTGTTTCGCCAGAGGTTCTAGCCGGGAGTCTCACCATTGACTACAATTTCTTCGATGGGTTCCGGNNAGGAACGATTATCATCTGCAGGCTGCATCACCGTGTGTTGACAAGGGGGATCCCAGTCAAGAGTACAACGATCCGGCAGATCCGAAGAAACCTGGCTATGCTCTGTACCCCGCACAGGGCACCTTAAGGAATGATATGGGTGCTTACGGCGGTTCTTATGCGACCTCCTGGAATGTCACCACTTCCGTGAATATTGATTTTTCGACTTTACCTAAAACATTTGAACTCTATCAAAACTATCCGAATCCATTTAATCCAAGCACAACTATTTCATTTCTTCTTCCATCAAAATCGTTTGTGTCACTAAAAATATTTGATCTATTAGGAAGAGAAGCAGCAACAATTGTCTCGGAAGAAATGTCGGTAGGAAGTTACTCACGACAATGGAATGCAGCGAATATGTCGAGTGGAATTTATTTTTATCGGTTACAAGCCGGCTCGTTCATCGAAACAAAAAAACTTATACTAATCAAATAGTGTAAAATACAATTGCACCTGTCCAGCGGCTCAGGCCATTGGCCATGCAAAACGGAGTGGCGATGAGATTGCATTTTTATTCAAAGGTAGTGACGGTAGCATTTTCCACACAACATTTGTGTACGATAGGGGTAATAATATTTGGCATTGGCTGATGGATGGTGGAGAGAATGGGAAACTGCAATCCTTTGCACGAGTGAAACTCACAAAGAAATAATTATGTAATCACTATATAGACTTAATATAGAACCTGGTTAACCGATCTCTCGCTGACTTGTCCACCAATTCTTTTACGGAAGGCGGAACGAACTACTTATCATCTCGTCTTTGGCGGAGATCCGGTCAATTAACCAGCAAACGGATGAAATACGCATGACAAATTCTCAAGAAGTAGAAACATTGGCTCGAAGATGTATCGAGCTTTATAACAAACGATCTCTCGAATGGGTTGATACCTGTTATGCTGAGAATGTTGAGTGGTTCGAATTACCTCTGCCCTCTACTCCCTCTGGACAACATGGCAATCAGGCATTTCTACGTAATGTTGCCGCCAGGCTTCTCTCGCTATTTCTAGATCGCCAAATGACAATCCACAATTTAGTTGCCACAGATAACAGCGTTGCGCTTGAATTGGAGTGGAAAGGTACTGCTTCTGCGACAATCGGCACTTTCAAAATAGGATCCTTGGTTCAATATCGCGTGGCATCATTTCTGACATTTGCCCACGGACTCATAATTAAACAAGTTGATTATTGTGTACAAATTTAGATTTGTACTGCTTAACCAGGCGCTATCTTAAAACTCAACGCTAAAATACCGATACAGTCAAGACACAAGTCCTGACTAGATCTAATTGTATAATATACATTGACCGTAGAATTTAGAGTTCCTCGTTGTCTCTTGCACCTTTTTTTTCTACCTTAATCACAGTTGTAATTATTCAACATTTTAGGATAACCACGAAATAATCCCCTCTTCTTATAGAAGAGGGTTACTTATCCACCGGTTTTTTGGCGTAGGGTGAAGTCAATAAACAATCCTCGCCGCAAGCAGCGAGGTATTTTGTCACTCCCGCGTACACGGGAGTCTATTGTTGTGGATTCCCGCTTTCGCGGGAATGACGACGCAAGCGTTGGGATATTGAACCCAATAGAGAAAATGAAGCCAACAACTATTTTTGTTACCGGTTCTACCGGTTTTATCGGTACAAAGCTTGTCAACGAACTGGTCCATCAGGGACACACGGTTCACGCACTCACACGCGCCGCAAGTAATCGCGACGGATTAAACCACGAGCGCATCAAATTAGTGCAAGGCGATATTATGAACCGCGAATCGCTTATTGCAGGAATGAATGGTTGCACGCACGTTTTTCATCTTGCAGCATACGCTAAAAACTGGGCGCGAGATCCAAAAATATTCCATGATCATAACGTCCTCGGTATGCAAAATGTATTCGATGCCGCCAGGCAAGTCGGCATTCAGCGTGTTGTGTGGACGTCAACCATCGTTACTTTTGGACCTACTACGCCCGGCGTGATCGGCGACGAAACAATGCTTCGCATCACATCGAAATACTACACAGAGTATGAAGAGACAAAGGCCATTGCAGAAAAAGAAGCACTTAAAATGGCGGCGGAAGAATTTCCTGTCGTCATGGTAAATCCCACGCGCGTGTATGGCCCCGGTAAAATGACGGAAGGAAATTCTGTCAGTTTAATGATTGATCAGTATGACCGCGGTTTAGTGCCAATTCTTCTCAACCGCGGTGTCAATATTGGGAATTATGTTTTGGTAGATGATCTCGTACGTGGACATATTCTTGCAATGGAAAAAGGGCGCATCGGCGAGCGATATATTATCGGCGGCGAAAATGTATCTCTGAAACATTTCTACGAACTGGTGGATGAAGTAAGTGGCAAGAAGCATTTCCAGATCAATCTTCCGCCTAAAGTGGGACTTGGTTACGGCAGTATCCAGAAATTCGCAGCCGAAAAATTCGGCATCTATCCGCAAATCACAACGGGTTGGGTAGAAACATTTTTGCAGGACTGGGCATTTTCATGCACCAAAGCCGAACGTGAGCTTGGCTACACCTTTACTCCGCTTAAGGAAGGCATACGGTTGACTTACGAGTGGATTTTACAGCAACGTCAACTTCGGAAGAATAAATCATGAACAGATTTGAGAACTTCTTTTCGCTTCCAGAACTTTTTTCCAAAGAGAACAAGAAACCAGTAATAATACTTCTCCTTGCACCCCTAGTTCTTACAACGTGGAAATACTACGGTTCAAAATCATTTTACCTTGCTCATCTCAGTGACAAACTTGTAATTTTCAACAGCGTTGCTATGACAGCGGAGTGGTACAATTATTTATCTGCCTTCTTTCTCCTCGGTATCGTTGTCATCGCAGTTATCAAGTTTATTTTTAAAGAATCTCTCACTGATTACGGATTACAAATTGGCGATTGGAAATTCTGGATTCCCGCAGCGCTGGTTGTGGGAGCTGTCATGGTAGCGCTCTCCTATTCTTCAGCAAAAGATCCGCAATACATTGCGGAGTATCCTTTGTACAAAGGCGCCGGTGACTCGATGCAGATGTTTGCAATCCACGCTATTGCCTATTTCATTTTTTACTTCGGCTGGGAAATATTTTTCCGCGGATTTATGCAATTCGGATTGACTGACCGCTTCGGCGTGTGGGGTGCAATACTTGTGCAAGTAGCGCTCTCGTGCATAGTCCATATTGGCAAACCAGACAGCGAGATCTACAGTTCTATTCTTGGCGGGCTTGTGTGGGGAATTATGGTCTATCGGTCAAAATCAATCTGGCCTTCAATCACAACACACTGGATACTTGGAATCTCGCTGGATTATTTTATTTGCTTTGGCTGAGAAGACTATGACGAACAAACGGTTGACCATCGGCAAACTCCAGTTCCGTGCAACAGACGGATTGATTCTTGCGGCGCTCGCTTTTTTTAGCGTACTCGCAATTATCTTTTATTATCAGATCGACGGCTGGTGGATACTCGTTCTCAAAAATATCGCCGTCGCTGCTGCGTATATTCTCTTCAACCAATTCAGCGAGCACGCAACGAAAAAGTTTTGGAAGTTTTTTCTGCGCGTTGCGGCAGTTACGTTGACGTATGCATATCTGTTTGGCGCTGTTGATAAATTCCAACTGCTCATCCAGGGCAGGTGGATGGACGATTATGTTTTGGACTTCGAACAATGGACATTCGGGGTTCAACCAACATTGTGGCTTGAAGATTTCATTTCGAAACCGCTTACTGAATGGTTGATGTTTTCTTATGTCATCTACGTTCCTATGTATCCCGTTCTTTGCGGCATCATCTATTACCTTCGCGGCGAATTAGCCATGGAAGATTACTTCTTTACACTCGGCTTCACGAACATTCTTTGCGACATCGGATTTATACTTTTCCCTGTTGCAAGCCCGATGTATTATATCAAACAACTCTATACTGTTCCGTTGGACGGTTGGGTCTGGACATTCCTTGGTGAATGCATGCGAAAGTACCTGCACTTTGCCGGCGGTTCGATCCCGAGTCCGCACACAGCTGCCGCGACGATCATGTGGATTATGGCGTACCGCTATCATCGTCCATCATTTTGGATTTTATCGCCAATTGTATTATCACTTTACGTCTCTACCTTCTATTGCCGTTATCATTATGTAACGGACGCAGTGGTTGGAATACTGGTAGCATTTCTTGCTCTTGCCACTGCACCTGTTTTGATGAAGTTGTGGGATAAAATAGCAACACGTAAGGCCGCATCTTCCACTTGATTAGATGAAATTGATAATAGAACTTGTTCACCTTTTATATGTTACCTGTATTAACTCTTAGCACTCTTCATTTATAACAAATTAAGGAGCCCGCTATGAATAAGAATGTGTATTTGTTATTCATCATTTTTTGCTTATTGACCGTTATTGGTTATAATTCTCCGGCACAAATAAAACAATCTGCCAGCGAACGAACATCGGTTGATCTAACAATCTATAATCAAAATCTTGCGCTCATTCGCGAAGAACGCACAATTGATTTATTAAAAGGATTGAATCGCATAACCATTCCTGATATTCCAGCCACCATTGATGGTACATCCCTTCATTTTTCCAGTCTTACCGATCCGTCGGCAGTAAAAGTGATCGAACAAAATTATCAGTACGATTTGGTTCATCAAGCCAAATTATTAGAAAAATATATTGGCAAGGAAGTAGAGTTTATTAGAACAGACAATGAATCTAAAAAAGAGTACTCTATTAAGGGAAAACTACTTGCAACTGGCTGGCAGCCGCAGCCAAATTATAATCAATATAGCGGTAATGCGCCGTATTATATGTCAGGACAAATGATCGCAGAGATCAACGGAAAGATCGAAATCTCTCCAGCAGGCAGGCTCATCCTTCCAGCTTTACCGGAAGGGTTGATCCTCAAACCGCAGCTCGAATGGCTCGTAATAAATTCCAAACAAGGTGAGCATAAAACAGAAATCAGTTATTTAGCTAGTCAGTTGACATGGAGCTGCAATTATGTCGCACTGCTCGATGCAAATGATGCACAGATTGATTTAACTGGTTGGGTAACAATCACAAATAATTCCGGTACAACATTTAAAAATGCAGGACTGAAGTTGGTTGCAGGCGACGTGAATCTTGTTAAAGAAGAACAAGCCGGTTTTGCTATGAGAAAATCCTTGGCCATTGCACAAGAAGACGCGGCGGCTCCGCAATTCCAGCAGAAGGAACTTTTTGAATACAAACTTTATTCTCTTCAACGAAAAACGGACATCAGTAACAATGAGACAAAACAAATCGAACTTACTTCAGCAAAAAATGTTTCAGCTAAAAAAGTTTTCATTTATGACGGATTATCCAATCAGTGGCGGTACTGGTTTAATAATTATTCGTACCGCGAGCAAGGAAGTTTCGGCCAGCAATCGAATAAAAAAATTGGTGTATTCGTAACTTTCAAGAATGAAGAAAAATCCGGACTTGGTATTGCGCTTCCCAAGGGTAAAGTGCGTGTCTATAAACGTGACGATGACGGCAAGGAACAATTTGTGGGTGAGGATGAAATTGACCACACGGCGAAAGATGAAGAAATCAAACTCTATCTCGGCAATGCTTTTGACATCGTTGGCGAACACACTCAGCAAAATTTCCGCGTTGTCGTTCCTGGACACGTTGTCGATGAGACATTTGAAATCAAATTGCGTAACCATAAATCCGAACCCGTGGAAGTAATGGTATATGAACATCCATGGCGCTGGAATGAGTGGGACATTACGAAAAGCAATGCCGTGTGGGAAAAAGTGGATCAGACAACGATCAAGTTTCCGGTGAAGCTAAAGAAGGATGAAGAGAAAGTCGTTACCTATACGATACGATATAATTGGTAGAATAAATTGTTTTCATTCATCCTGGTACTCTCTACTAGAGATGGATAAGTACGCGATCATCCAATCAACTCCGCCGCTCTTCTTCCGCTTATCACCGCACCTTCGATAGTGGCAGGATAACCTGTTGCAGTCCAGTCGCCGGCGAGAAAGAGGTTTTCAAATTTTGTTCGTGCATTGGGACGAAGCGCTTCAAGTCCCGGTGAAGGTATAAACGTAGCACGCTTCTCTTTGATCGCCAACGAGTGAATGACTTTTGCACCGCGTGCTTGCGGCAGGACTCGCCGCAAATCTTCCATCGCAATTTCTACTAATTGCTTTTTATTCAAATTGATAAATTCCTCCGCACCACTGATAACCAACGAAAGATACTGACGAGCTGCTGTTATTTCTTTTCTCTCATTTAATAATTTACTTTTATTGAAGAGCCATTGGATACGAGTCTCCAGCAATGCGGCAAAGTCGAGATCGGTAACTTCTCTGTCGAGCCAGAGATGAATAGAGATGATAGATGAAGATTTAAAATCCGCTTTTAGATGGCAGTCTGAAATGACATTTTTTTTGTCATCTCCAGGTTTCGAATTTTGATGACTTACCGATAGAATTTCTTCAAATGAATACCACGGAATTGCGCTGATGAATGACTTTGCTTGAAGTTCCTTCCCTTCCGAGGTTCGTATTGATTGAACATATGTTCCTTCAAATATCATACTCTCTACACCAATGCCGGTGCGAACTTCACTACCATGAGCTTTGATGAATTGCACCGCCGGATCCACAAATAATTCGCTCAATCCAACATGCGGAACTAACAGACTTGCATTTTTTCTATTTCCAAGGAACGCGGCGCACAAAACACGGAACAACATAAGCGCCGAAACATCCTGTGGACAATTGTTCAGTGCTCCAATCGTAATGACATCCCACAAATACTTTCTACTTATTTCAGACTGTCCAAGCTTTGTGAGCCATTCTTCTACGGTGAGCCGATCTAATTCCAGTTCTTTCTCTGGCGACGTGTTAATCAATTCCTTTGCCACCATAAGCATTTTTAAGCGGTCTTTGAATGGAATTGCAGTGAATCCAAGCAATCCACCCAACAGGTGTAAAGGCGCAGGAAACCGGGCGCACAAAAGATGATTAGCATTTTGAGATGGATGCAAAAAATCAATCCTAAGCGCCGGCTGGAGTAAAGCAAGATCATCAGTGCCGATCAATCGCAGAAATCGGCGTGTTGCGTGGTAACATCCCATCATCAGATGCTGGCCATTATCCACAGTGCTGCCAGTAGCAGTATCGAAAAAAGAATGTGTACGTCCGCCGCAATGCTGGTGCTGTTCCAGCAATAAAACCTTACTGCCAAGTGCAGATAATTCTACTGCCGCGCTTAATCCACTTATCCCACCGCCGATAATTATTGCATCATATTTATACATACATTTCTCTCATTATGAGAATAATAAAATATCAGTTCAAATCCATGAACTTTCCTGAATACACACGTGCAAGTTTCTTGACTTTGTTCACAAAACTTATACTTTAGGGATGAATTTATACTTTAAGAAAGTGAAGCATCTTTGCCAAAGAAGCATTCAAGACAAACGTGAAAGAACTATTCACACAACTAGCCGAAGCGCTTCAGAAAGAACTTGAGCAGCTCAAAGTTACTCGCCGCGAAATACGTCTGTTCAGCGGTGAACGCATCGGTGCATTTGCAGGATATACGTACTATCGTTTTGAAATTCCCGAAGATATCCTTCTCCGCACCACAGAACATGCTACATTCACGTTTGGGCAGCTACAACCTATTAGCGTTACCGGTAATATTATTGCTATCGAAAATCAATTTTTCATCGTCGCTCTGCCGCAAGATTTCGGCATATCTCTACCAGAAACGAAATGTTCTTGGAATTATGAAGACGAACACAAGCCAATTATTGATTTGCTTCAGAGGATTGATGAAAGATCCCCAATTCCGCAATTGCTTTTCAATCCAGCAGATAGAAGAAACAACCATATTATTAGTTTTGAAACAAAAGGTGTTGCGACCACGCCGCCTGAATTGCTCGATATCGTAAAAAAGATTTTACAGAACAGAGTCACGATGGTGTGGGGTCCAATTCTTTCGGGCAAGACACACGTATTAGCACTCACTGCACTCAGTTATATAAAAGCTGGTCGAAAGGTGCTTTTCGTTGCGCCGTCTAATGATAACGTCGACTCCATGCTATTGAAAACTGCAAGTTTCGGCGAACAACTTGGCGTCAAAATGACGAAGTTTGCAGCTCGTGTAGATCTCCCTTCACCCGATGTATTCGACACCATTGCACAGTACTCATTTGAGCACCAAGTTGAAACTGCGAAAGTTGAAAAGCGCAAGGTGTTCCAAGAACGCGTAGCATTGTTAAATACTTATTGGCAAATTAAGGTTAAACAAATTCTTCATGAGGATTTTTATCTTCGGGTACAGGAGAAACGTGACCGGTTAGCAGGGCTTCGAAAACAACTCGACCAAACATCAAAAGAAATTACGCAGCTCAATCAAATCATTGTTGATTTGGAAAACTCATCGCTCATCGAACGGATGAAAAAAGGATTTTCCAAGAGTGATCTTGAACAAGCGAACGAGCAATTAACACGGCATCAACAGAACCACAAACGATTACTTTCCATTCAGCAAACAATCTCGAACGAAATCGATAAGATTGAACTCGGCGCACCAATTGCACCTCGGGAGCTTTTAGAATTTAAAGAAATCGGCAAAAGAATTGATGATTTGGGCGGATTGGATAAAGTCACAAAGGCAGTAGAAGATTTTATTTCTGTTGACGAAAAAGCATTGCTGCAATCAAAACTCTTTATTGCAACTGGTATTTCAGCAGCATTGATAGATCCCGCCATACGTAATCAGCAGTTCGATTTAGTTATTGTGGATGAAGCTCAACGCGTCAATCTGCCAACACTTACCGCATTATCAACGCTAGCGAGAGAGAAATTTATCGTTGCGGGCGATCCGTTTCAGGTGGAACCCGAATCTGTCTCTACGGATGAGCAAAGCGAGCATTGGCTTCAGCGTGATATTTTTCTACATGTTGCACAAACGACTCAACTGCATCAGCTTTTTGATTGGTCAGAACGAAATCCACGCTGGTCAATTTTCATGAAGACACACTATGCCACAACTCCAAAATTATCATTGTTTATGGCATCGGTTTTATTTGATGAAAAAATAACTCTTCATGCTTCGCCAAAGGCAAAAGGTAGAATTTATTTTATTGACACAAGCAAAGTCCAATCTCGATGTAAACAATATGCCGGCAGAAAAAAAATTCTGCCTTATAATGAACTCCAAACAAAGCAAGTAATCGAGTGTGTTAAACATGCGTTAATGGGACCCAATCGACGTGCATTGGATGTGGGAATTATTCTCCCGTTCACCGGTCCAACACTTTACACTAAGCTTCATTTGCGGCTGCAAGGGATAAAAAATGTTGAAGTCGGCACACCACAAAGTTTTTGTAACCGACGCAAAGAAGCAATTATTTTTGATACAACGATGGCGGGCGTGGATTACACTATGCGTTCCATCGACGATAAAAAGATCGGTGAACACAAAATTGCACGTCTTTTTAACACGGTTTTTTCCTGCGTCGGCAACGACTTGTACATCATTGCAGATATGTCGCACTTCAGATCTCTATACCCAGATCGCCTCTTCACGCGATTATTGATGTTGCTTCAGACGCAAGCAGATGAACAGCAATTATCATGTGCAAGCGCCGTTAAGAAATTCGACGATCTGGATCGGAAATCGCGAGAAGAACTTTATATGTTGTACCGCAATAAACCACAGATAGTTGTTCCGGCGGCATCGATTGGCGATCCAAAAGAGAAGGTAGATCACGAGCTTGAAATTCAAATGAAAAAGATGGCAAAGCAATGGGAAACGAAGCTTGCTATCAATACCGGACATGACAAGGAACAAGAAGTTTTCATCGCAGTACAGCGTGTACTCGGCTGGCGCACCGATGTAAATCTTGTATCACAATTCGTCGGGGGTGATCTGATCTTCCGTAATTCTTTTTCCACAGAAGAAGCAATGCGCAAACTGCCTTTGGATGCCTGCGATGATGAAAAGAATTTTCGCGATGTGATGGAAAAATGGAATTTGTTGATCTACGAAATGTCCGGCGGTCAGAATACAGATTTATCTTTCTTTGCAAGCAAAGGTCCAGAAGCTCGTGTTCGACAAGATATCCGAAACCTGCGTACGTTTTATTCTTCCGATGTCGAAGCTGTAATTGAAGAAGGTAAAAAGAGACTTGCCGTAGAAGTTGCGCGTGTATTTCAAGAATTGCTTGGTAAAAACAGGCCCGACAGTCCAACCGAATGGTCAACTGCATATGTCAACTTCCTTACGCGCCTCGAAGCGTACCTTAGCTGGATTTCGGAACAAGTACGCCGGTAATGAGGCAGTATTATGCTTAGCATTAAGGGAGTACTGTCAATTTCCCGCCTTCAACCGCTTCCTTGAAGCATGAAACATAATCGGCTATATTGACTTGAACAATAGAAAGTTAATTTATGGAGTTCGGGCAATACATCGTTGATATTTTAATAATTCTTATCTTTGTTTTCCTCAATGGATTTTTTGTTGCTGCAGAGTTTGCCATTGTTAAAGTGCGCCTCACGCAAATTGAACTACTTGCGATCAAAGGAAACTGGCAGGCTAAGATTGCCAGCGATATACTTCTCCACTCAATAGCGTACCTTTCAGCAACACAACTGGGAATTACCATGACATCCTTGGTCCTTGGATGGATTGGCGAACCGCTTGCCGCAAAAATGCTCCTTCCTGCATTTCAATGGATGGGGATTACACAGCCTGAAATTATTCATGGTGTCTCATTCGTCGCTGCATTCGCGTTAATTACAGCAGTCCATATTGTCGTCGGTGAACAAGCACCGAAAGTACTTGCCATTCAAAAATCCCGTGAAACCATTCTTCTAGTTTCTTCACCGATGCGTATTTTTTTCTTCCTGTTCAAACCGATAATCGCTTTACTCAATTCTTCCTCCAACGGCTTGCTTCGACTCATTGGAATTAAAGCATCAACGGATTCTGAATTAGCTCATACAGAAGAAGAACTCCGTCTGATTCTTGCCCACGATACACATGTTTCTGCAACTACACGAAATATCGCACTCAATGCTATGGACTTTCACCAGAAACAAGCACGCCATTCGATGGTTCCCCGAAGAGAGATTGTTGCTCTATCCATTCAGGTACCAGTCAATGAAACTCTTGCCATAATGCGTACGAATAAGTTTTCTCGTTTTCCTGTTTTCAAAGATACCATTGACAATATTATCGGCATCGTTTATACAAAAGATATATTCAAACATAACAAACACCTGCAACCAGACTTTACATTGAGTTCTGTTCTGCGTGATGCTACATTTTTACCGGAAACAGCCTCACTCGAAAGAGTACTGACCACAAGTCTGCAGAAAAAAACCCACATGATTATTCTCGCTGATGAATATGGTGGCACAGCGGGTATCATCACACTGGAGAATGTGCTGGAAGAACTTGTCGGCAATATTCAAGATGAGTTCGATCGAGAAACACCTGATGTGGTTAAGATTAGTGAAAATGAATTTATTGTGGCCGGTAATATCACTACAAACGATGTTGAACGACTCTTTTCAATCGAATTTTCGCCTCTAGATATCCGTTCAATCGGTGGATTTTTGATTGAACAACTTGGGCATATTCCCTCCGTAGGCGAACGGATGCGACTCAACGGCATTGAGTTCACAACAGAAAAGGTTGTCGATAACGCTGTCGAATCGATCCGAATAAAAAAATTGCCAGTATCTATTGAAGAAGAAACAGAACATTAGAAAATAATTTTTTAAAATTTCCACTATGACGAATTAATCAAATCCCCTGGCACCAATTAATACTCAGTCAGAAATAGAAAATAAATCCGGTAACGATATCTTTATAGGTATGGGTGGTTGGGAACTGCCATCATTTAATCGAACATTCTATCCGTCAAAACACGAGAAAGGATTTCGCAAGTTAGAATACTATAGCCAGTTCTTTGATTTAGTAGAAGTGAACGCAACCTTCTACAACTCATCTTTATCGTCGGAACAATCATCACAATGGGTTAAAGATGTAGCAGCAAATGAACGATTCGTCTTCACAGTAAAACTTTTCCGCGGTTTCACTCATACCTTTAATGCAACTAAGAATGATGTACTGTCATTTCATCGGCTTTTAGATCCATTACGCGAGACAAAAAGATTTGGCGGATTGTTGATTCAGTTTCCTTCTACCTTCACCAAGTCAAGTTCTCGGCTAACATACTTGATCAAGCTGCGCGCAGCGTTCCCCGAAGACCGTCTGCTTCTTGATCTTCGGCATCGATCATGGAGTGAAGAACCGTTTTACAAATTCTGTCATGAAAATGGTTTTAATCTTGCCAATATTGATTTACCGCGTTTGCAGAGCCACATCCCGTTTAATTCTCTGGCTTGGGATGGCGTTGCATACTTCCGAATGATGGGACGCAATGAAGCAGAATGGATCAAACCAAGGAGTAATGACCGCTACCTGTATCCTTACAGCGAAGAAGAACTGCAAGACTTAGTTCAACGAATTAAGCGTCTTAATACACAAACAACGTACGTTGTGTTTCACAATGATCGTCAGGCATTTTCGCTGGTGAACGGCAAGCAAGTTGAACATGCATTGCATCCATCAAAACATTTGAATGCACCGATCAATCTTCTTTCCACATTTCCGCAATTAAAAACATTCTGTGAACCACCATCTATCAATAACGAACTCTTCTCTCCAACTTTCAAATCAGAATCTTTGTTCATCCACAGCAACAAATTCAACGCTGATAATTCCGCAGCTCATATCGCACCATCACCAGGTCACATTATCAAAAATATTAAGCGTAAAAAATCATGAATTATCTTCCTCAGCTTCAATTACTTTTTAAGAAGTATGGAAAGAAAAAACATCCGCTGGATTACGCGAACACTTACCAGCTTGTGGTCATGGTAGTTCTTTCCGCACAGACTACCGATGCATTAGTGAACAAGCTAGCACCGGAACTGTTCAAGCAATTTCCATCAATGAAGCATCTTGCGGCGGCGCATCCAGAAAAATTATTTCCATTCATCAAATCCGTAAGAGGATTTCGGAAAAAAGCAGACTGGCTTGTGCGGATTGCTCAAGCCTTAGGTGACAATAAGAAAATACCGCTCACTCAAAAAGAGTTGACAGAACTTCCAGGCATTGGGAGAAAATCAGCAAACGTAATCATTCGCGAAGCAGGGGGTGTTCCTCAAGGCATCATCGTCGACTTGCATGTTCTGCGTGTTGTACCGCGGCTTGGCATCACCGCAGAAATTACACCTGAAAAAATGGAGAAGGCGCTGATGGAACTTATTCCGAGGAAGTACTGGAATGCAGCAGGCATGTCGTTTTCTCATCTCGGCCGGGAACTGTGCAGGCCGACAGGACCATATTGTGCAGAATGTGTAATGAATAGTGTATGTGTTTATTGCAAAGATAATAAGTTGGTCTAACTACTACCTTGCACCAAGGATGACCACTAGAGAAATTCACATGTATGATGTGTTTGAAACTTATCCCTCTTTTCCGTACTATCGAATGAATATAATACCTGCCACCACAAACATATGTGAACTATGAAAAAGAAAACCGTCATTCAAACAACTCATCATAAATCTGCGCCTATTCATAAACCGCTGCAAGTTCGTAAACTGCGCTGGCAGTGCGACCCAAAATCGCTCGGTATAAAATCCACAAACGACATACAGCCTACACGCGAAATTATTGGACAGGAACGCGCTTTGCGTGCATTGCGCATTGGATTAGAGATGGAACACGACGGTTACAATATTTTCGTCACAGGCATCACTGGTACCGGGCGTACGACTACTATCAAACGTCTTCTGCAAGACTTCGAAAAAAAACCGGGCCAGATGAAGGACCACTGCTATTTGTACAATTTTAAAAATCCGGACGCACCTATTGCCATCTCTCTTCCTTCGGGTCAAGGACGAGGGCTAAAGCAGGATATGGAAAATTTTATCAAGGAATTATTACGGGACGTGCCTGCTGTATACGAAAGCCAGCGGTATCAGCAAGCGCGCAAGAATTTAATAATGCATTTTCAGGAACGGCAGAAAAGTGTTTTGAAGGATTTCGAGCGGCGTGTGAAAGAACGAGGCTTTGATCTTGTTCAAGTGCAAGCCGGCAACGCGACGCGGCCAGATATTGTCCCTGTAGTGAACGGGACACCCATGGGATTAGATCAAATAGAAACTCTGGTTCAGAAGAATGAATTCAGCAAGGAACAATTTGCGACTATGCGCGATGTGCTAACGGATTTAGAAAAACAAATGGCAACTGTTTTTCGTGAACTACGGAATATAGAAAAAAAAGTACAGCTATCGCTCAATGAATTAGAAGAACAACTTGTTATGCCGGCAGTTGATGAAGCCTTGGGTGTTTTAAAAGCGACATACGAACAGCACAAATTACACACATACTTTGAAGAAGTACGTACAAGCATACGAAATAATCTTGAGCGATTTCGTAAACAACAGATAGCTTTTCCAACTCAGGATGCACAGCAAGAAAATGGAGAAGAAGAGAAAGAAGAAGATAGATTTTTAGAGTTTCAAGTTAACGTACTAGTCGATAATTCGGAATCAAAGCATGTCTCGATTATCATCGAAACAAATCCAAAATATAAAAACATATTTGGTATCGTAGAACGCGATGTTGAGAAAGGCGGTATATGGCGCACTGATTTTACAAAAATCAAGGCCGGCTCTCTTCTGCGGGCTGACGGTGGATACCTTGTTCTTAATGCTCTCGATGTATTAATCGAACCGGGTGTTTGGCAAGATTTGAAACGCACTCTGCGTACTGGATTGATTGATATTCAAACGTACGAACCATTGTTTGGATTTTCTGCCGCGAGCTTGAAACCGGAACCAATTGAGATTAATGTGAAAGTGATTATGATCGGGGAGGCGGCACTATACAACCTGTTATACTTCCGCGACGATGATTTCAAAAAGATTTTTAAAATTCGTGCGGACTTTGATTTTGAAATGCCAAAGACAAAAGGCACTGTGTCTCAATATATACGCTTTATAAAAATGATTTGCGATGATGAAAAACTACTTCCATTCAGCACTTCTGCTCTCGCACAAATTATCGAGTTCGGTGTGCGGCTTGCGGGACGCCAACAAAAAATTTCTACCCGCTTCAATATCATCGCTGATATAGCACGTGAAGCCAGTTACTGGGCACGAAAAGCTGAAGCCGAGGTCGTTCTCGGTAAACACGTGGAACAAGCTTTAGATGAACGCATTTATCGTGTAAAATTAGTGGAAGAAAAAATTCAAGAGATGATCCATAACGGTACAATTATGATCGACACTGAAGGTGAACAGATCGGTCAAGTAAATGGACTCTCGGTGTACGAGATTGGCGAACATGAGTTTGGCAAACCATCGCGAATCACAGCACGCACATCGCTTGGACGAAACGGCATTATCAATATAGAGCGCGAGGCTGAGTTGAGCGGACCAACGCACAACAAGGGTGTAGCAATTCTCAGCGGATATTTTCGAAGCATGTTTGCGCAAAATAAACCGTTAGTAATGGATGCAAGTATCACATTCGAACAATCTTATGGCGGCATCGATGGCGACAGCGCATCATCCACAGAAATCTACGCCATCCTTTCCAGTCTTTCAGAAGTTCCCATTCGCCAAGACATTGCCGTAACTGGTTCAGTAAATCAGAAAGGTGAAATTCAACCTATTGGCGGAGTAAATCTTAAAATTGAAGGATTCTACGATGTCTGTAAGGCGCGCGGATTGACAGGCAAACAAGGTGTTATCATTCCAATCCAAAACGTGGACGATCTCATGTTGCGTGGAGAAATATTCGAAGCAGTTGAGAAAAAGAAATTTTCAATCTACGCTGTAAAATCCATCGATGAGGGAATAGAAATTCTTACCGGACAGAAAGCAGGAAAGAAGAAATCTAATAACACTTTTGAATCCGGCACTATTAATGCACTTGTCGATGAGAGACTTCAGCGTTATGCTAACGACTGGAAAACGTTTGAAAGCCGGAATTAGCTCTCGTATTCTAACAATAGAGCATCAAAGAAATTTTCCTAACACTATATGAATGCTGCACGCAAAGCACTTCAAATAATTTATTTGCTCCTGCTCATCCTCATTGTGGGTACGTTGGGTTATCATTTCATTGAGGGCTGGTCACTCTTTGATTCACTGTATATGTCGGTGATTACGCTTGCCACAGTTGGTTACGGAGAGATACACCCTCTGACTATAGCTGGGCGTACATTTACTATTTTCTTGATTTTAGGCGGCATGGGCATCATCCTATACGGCATCTCGGAGTTAACACAATTCATCGTGCAAGGAGGGATAGGCGGAATTCTTAGGAGACGAAAAATGGAACGTACCATAAAAAAAATTTCACACCATTATATTCTTTGCGGCGCTGGGAAAAACGGACACTATGTTTTGGAAGAACTTATCAGGACGAAACGAAAAGTCGTAGCCGTTGAGAAAGACCCCCAAAAAGTACAGACTCTTATCAATCGAAACATTCCAACTATTGAAGGCGATGCTTCAAATGATGACGTTCTTCGTTCGGCAGGTATAGATCACGCTTTGGGTCTTGTAAGCACGTTGCCGGAAGATAAAGACAACTTATTCGTTGTTATTACAGCACGCGGATTGAATCCGAAGCTTCGGATAGTGGCAAAAGTAGATGACATTGAAGTACGAGAAAAATTTTTCCGCAGCGGCGCAAATTCGGCTGTGTCTGCTCCATATATTGGCGGCTTGCGAATGGCGTCGGAATTGATACGTCCGGATACTACAACTTTTCTAGATTCAATGATGCGCGATAATTCTTCATTGCGTGTAGACGAAGTGAAGATTGGCTCGACAACAAACTATCGTGGTAAACCAATAAAAAGTTGTGATATACTTGCATCTTCAGGTGTCGTGCTTGTTTCTATGCGGCGTGGAATAAGCGAACAGGATTTCATCTTTAATCCTCCACCAAGCACTATCATCAATACAGGTGATACGCTTATCGTCATCGGTATCCCGGAGCAACTTGAAATACTGCGATCAAAGTTATCAAAGTGACAATTTCTTTGACATTCTCTTTGTGATTTGTAGAAAGGTTGTCTTATGCCAATATTTATTCCGTCGCCATCGATCATTAAAGCTGCTGGCAACAAACCAAAGGTTATTGAAGAATTCATCGGCAGGGTCAATACGAGTACAAAAGCTGTGAGCATTGCACGGATGAGAAGTCCTGGTGGATGGGTAGAACCCGGTCAAACTCCTGAATTTGATGAGTACACAATAGTTCTTCGAGGCAGATTGCAGGTAACAACAAAAACCGGAATAATTGACATCGCAGCCGGTCAAGCGATCATCATTACGAAGGGAGAATGGGTTCAATATAGTACTCCAATCCCAGATGGTGCAGAATATATCGCCGTTTGTCTTCCGGCTTTCTCGCCTGATATTGTACACAGAGATATCAATTCAAATTAATTGAGTTTTAACTTGTCCGAATTTTTTTCATATTAGCTTTTTCATGACTTGGAATCATCGGCTTTATTTCTACGTTTGAAAAATTGATTTAGTTGAGGTTTGCTAACCTTGACAAACGTCATTGTTTTTCCATGATGTCTCTTGTGGTTCTCACATCGTATTGAATGTGGTGATTGGTTCCCTAGATCATATCGGAGAATTTTTTATGGATGCACTTTTACTTGCACGTTTGCAATTTGCGTTTACTATCGGATTTCATTTTCTCTTTCCTCCGATCTCCATTGGACTCGCATGGCTCTTAGTGATTATGGAAGGACTTGGCTGGCGCAGGAAAGACGAAGTGTATGTACGTATGGGTAAGTTTTTTGGGAAATTGCTCGCATTAACATTTGCAGTTGGTGTAGCGACCGGTATTGTCATGGAGTTTCAATTTGGCACCAATTGGGCTGTGTATTCAAAATTTGTAGGCGATATTTTTGGTGCACCGCTTGCCGCAGAAGGTATCTTTGCATTCTTTCTTGAATCCGGATTTCTCGGTCTCTATCTTTTTGGACGCAATAAAGTGTCAAAAGGTATTCATTGGTTCTCAATCTTAATGGTCGCAGTCGGAGCAACAATCTCAGCTTTTTGGATCATCGTAGCAAACTCCTGGCAGCAAACTCCAGCCGGGTATGTTCTTCGTAATGGCCGCGCTGAAATGACGAGTTTTACAGAAGCAGTTTTTAATCCATCTACCTTGATTCGGTATTTCCATACTATGGATGCATCGCTAATTACCGGCGCATTTTTTGTTGCAGGTATAGCAGCGTATTTCCTTCTTAAGAATAAAAAAGATGAACTTGCTAATCGCGCTATGAAAATCGCTGTGGCATTCGGTCTGACTGTATCAATTCTTGAAGTCTTTCCATTTGGCGACTATCATTCAAAGCAGGTAGCTCAAACTCAACCGGAAAAATTCGCTACAATTGAAGGGCTCGCACAAACACAATCCCACGCGCCACTAATACTATTTGGAATTCCGACAAACAATCCACCTGAGCTTGCAATGAAGATGGAACTTCCAGGATTGCTAAGTTGGCTTGTATATAGCGATGCAAATGCAACGATAAATGGCCTTAACGAGTTTGCTCCAGAGAACCGTCCGCCATTCTTTCTCACATTTATATCGTTCCACAGTATGGTTGCGCTTGGGACTTTTTTTATTGTCGTAATGCTGGCGGCACTCATCCAGATTCGCATAAATAAATTATGGGAAAATAAATGGATGTTAAGAATTATCCTCTGGTCTATTCCTCTGCCGCTTGCAGCGTGTCAACTTGGATGGATCACTGCTGAAGTCGGACGTCAGCCATGGATTGTCTACGGTCTTTTGAAAACTGCCAATGCACATTCGACAACAGTGACAGCAAATGAAATTCTATTCTCTATTATCCTTTTCGGCATCATTTACTTACTACTTGGAATTCTTTATATCTATTTGTTAGCCCGAGAAGTAAAACACGGACCGCAAAAGGCGCATGCATAGGAGTTTATAATTATGGATCTGAACACAATTTGGTTTTACCTTATAGGTGTGTTAATAATCGGCTATGCCATTTTAGATGGATTTGATTTTGGAGTCGGCATCTTGTCTTTCTTCGCACACGATGAAAAGGAACGACGCATTCACTTCAACGCCATCGGTCCTGTGTGGGATGGCAATGAGGTATGGTTGCTCACTGGCGGGGGTGCGTTGTTTGCAGCATTTCCGGTTGTCTATGCAACTGTATTCAGCGGTTTCTATATTGCACTGATCCTGTTGTTGGCAGCGCTTATATTCCGTGCAGTGTCCTTCGAGTTTCGCAATAAGGTTAATTCGTCAACTTGGCGGCGTGCATGGGATTGGGCATTCGGACTCGGAAGTTTTTTTCCAGCCCTTCTCTTTGGAGTTGCAATTGGAAATATCCTTCATGGAGTACCCATCGATGCAAATGGTAATTACCTCGGTACATTCCTTGGTTTGCTGAATCCCTATTCCATCGGTGTCGGTTTATTGAGTTTGGCACTTTTTATGATGCACGGCGCAATTTATCTTGCAGCGAAATCCGATGGTGATCTGCGCAACCGCTGCCAGAAATGGGCGTCGCATCTTTGGATGGATTATGTATTACTCTATGTCATCATAACATTGTGGACTTGGCTTGCGTCTCCATTCCTTTTTGAAAAATCGATAGGCAGTCCAATGTTCTACGTTTATATCATTGTGCTATTAGGATGTATTGTGTACCTGCCAATTCTTTTAAAGGCTGGAAAATTCAACCGCGCATTCTTTGTTTCCTCATTGATTATAGCGGCGATGCTGGGCCAGATGGCGCTTAGTCTCTATCCACGGCTTGTACCGTCCTCCATCGATCTTCATTATAGTCTTACGATCTATAACTCATCCTCCACTCCATTGACATTGCAGACAATGCTGATCATTGCTAGCATTGGAATCCCAATAGTGCTTGCATACTCAATCTTCATACATTATGTTTTTCGCGGTAAGGTTGAGATTACTGAGGAGAGTTATTGAGAAAGAATATCCAGTTAACAAATATACATTCAGGACATTTATTGCGGCAGTAAACTATTTTAAATAATATTTCATGTAGTTGTTAATTAACAAGCGTGCTGCTTTATTCAAATACCGCAAGATTGTTTGAGCAACATTTCCATTAATTCCACAAAGAGTTGTATTTAAATTCTATATTATTTATGAAATTCAACATCGACTCATATACGCGTTCGGATTTTTCTTTACAATTGAATGGTGAGAATCGATTTCGTATATTATTCAAGGAAATGGACGCTTAGCTCAGCTGGTTCAGAGCGCCGCCCTTACAAGGCGGAGGTCGTAGGTTCGATCCCTACAGCGTCCACAAAAAAAAGCCCGTATGTTAAATGGGCTTTCGTGTTTACTAGTCAAATACCTTAAAGCTATCTCACTTCTTCAAACTCACCGAGTTTTTTATTTTTCTTCACGTTATCCCAAGAAAAATATCTGCCGTTCATTGCGATATAGACTCCAGGGGAAAGAGTTTGTGCAAAGGCTAAGGCGCTGCCCAAATTAAAAAGTCCATCTGAACTCCCAAATTTATACGGCACCATCGCACCGGTAAGCACAATGGTCTTCTCGAGACTTGCTTGACCGAGCACCCTTGCTGTTTCTTCCATGGTATCTGTACCATGCGTGATAACGATTCGATCTTCTTTGCACTTCCGACTTTGTTCAACAATAATCTGACGATCTGCGTCGGTCATCTCCAAACTATCGATGAGCATAAGTGTCCGCATATCTACAGACACTTTGCACCTGCCAAGTTTTAGCATCTCTGGCAAATGTGTATCTTTGAAAAAAAGTTTTCCCTCCAGCTCGTTATATTCTTTATCGAAGGTTCCACCAGTGATAAATATTCTTACTGCCATATATTGTTTCCTCTTGATATCAGTCCGTTTTTTCCATTATCGGTAGTGAAAAAGTAAACGTGGACCCTTTTCCAATTTCACTATCTACCCAAATGATACCACCATGAGATTCGACGATGCGGTGTGTAATCGCAAGTCCTAATCCGATCGATTTTTCTCCCGCAGTGGGTTTCATGCTAATACGCGAAAAATCTTTAACTTAAATATTATTAACCCTTGCCGGATTCCGGATGATATTCTTTTCTGAGAACCTTATTCACCATTGACACAAGTTGGTCGGCTGTGTAAGGTTTTGTTAGGTATCCTTGAATATCGAGGCCAGCCACGCCTGCCGAATTCACATTAGTTAACAAACCGCTTGATACAATTATCTTCAAAGATGGTTCGAGCCGTCGCAATGCTCTAATGGTTGATGATCCATCCATCAATGGCATGTTCATGTCCGTTATTACGAGATCGATAGATCCTTTTTCTGCAGTTGCAAAAATGGCAGTTGCTTCCGCCCCATCTGCAGCCGTTAGTACGCGATAGCTGCGCGCTTCGAGAATTTCTTTAGAAATCTGCAATACAGATAGTTCATCGTCAACGACGAGAATGTTTTCTCCATTACCCATAGAAGGTACCTCATCTAAAACGGAGACAGCTTTTTTCTCAGTCTGTTGAGTCGCAGGAATAAAGATTTTTATTTCTGTTCCTTTACCAATCTCGCTATATAATTTGATAAAACTATTGTGCGATTTTACAATTGTATAGACCGTCGAAAGACCAAGTCCGGAACCTCTGCCTTTTTCTTTTGTCGTAAAGAACGGTTCAAAAACCCTTTCTTGAATTTCCATGGGAATACCTGTACCTGTATCCGCAACCGTAAGCGCGACATAATGACCTGGATGGGCGCCGAGTATCATACGAGCAAAACTTTCGTCCATGTACATACCTTCGGCGGTTACAGTAAGACGGCCTCCGTCAGGCATGGCATCACGTGCATTGAGACAGAGATTCATCAGCATCTGCTGCAATTGTGTTGCATCGCCCAAAACAAGCGAGAGATCCTTTGAAACTCCAACGCGTAACTGAATATTCTTAGGAAACGTTCCATTGATAATGGATTCTATTTCAGAAATAATATATCGCAATTGTTGAGGCGCAAAATCTTTCTCAGTACCATGTGCAAAGGTTGATACTTGCTTGATGAGTTCGCTGCCTCGTTTGGTGCCAGATTCAAGAGATGTAATAAGCTTTTTGATATTGGGATCCGTAATTTTCATATTCAAAATTTGGATGGACATAAGGATAGGTGCCAGGGCATTATTCAAATCGTGAGCAAGACCGCCAGCCAACCTTCCTAGACTTTCCATTCGTTGTGCCTGACGAAGCTGTGTTTCAAAATTTCTTTGTTCGGTAATATCACGGTCAATCACAAGGCGTCCGTAAGGTTTGCCCTCCCGATTCCGCACAAGAGACCATCGAGAGAGAGTTATAACTTTGCGGCCATTCTTCGTTGTTTGATGCAATTCAATTTTGCATTCTTCTTTTTCAAGAAATTCTTTTACTCCGCGTTCGTATTTGAGCTGATCTATTTCTGCAATAAATTGGTTAATCTTCAATACCTTTGCCTCTTCGAATGTCCAGCCATACAAGTTTTCTGCTGCTTTATTCCAAAAAATAAGTGCATCATTCATATCTCGTAGAATAATTGGATCAAGAGCAACATCTAACAGATGAGCTTGTTCATCAATTTTTTCTTCAGCAATTTTACGCTTGGTTATGTCGCGGCTTACTCCAAGAATTGCTTGCGCAGATTCTTGTTTATCGCGGATAACGTCTACACTTACTTCAGTCCATACTGTACTTCCATCTTTGCATGGTTGCTGCACTTCCCAAGTTGTATGAATATCCTGTGTTTCATCCTGCGATAATAAAACTTGGATGCCACCTAAAACCCGAACTGTTGAGTCTGGAGTAAATGCTTCTTGGATGGATTGTTGCATTACTTCTTCTGCCGTATAACCTCTTAATTGAAAAACAGACGGACTTACATATGTAAAGTGTCCATCCAGATTCATCGTCCAGATCACATCTCGCATATTTTCGGCAAGCAATCGATAACGCCCATCAGACTCTTGAAGTGCTTTTTCAACTTGCTGACGTTCGGTCTCTGTGTATTCCTTCGATGTAGTCATAGTATATTTTCCAATTGTTTATCGTTAAATGTCGCGTTTGAAAAATTTGTACGATGGAACATGTTTTCAATAATTCAACTAATCTCCAAAACTAATCCCCAAATCACGAGCCGTCAGAACTATATCACAATCAACAGGAACACATTTCATACGGTTTGTTGCATCGGCAAGTGGTACATAGCGTACTGAAGGTGGATCAAGCGCAACCATCACGCCGTTCTGTCCTTCAGCGAGCGCGCGCACTGCCGCCGCACCAAAACGAAGTGAAATGAGCCGGTCAAAAGTTGTCGGGGTTCCCCCGCGCAGCAAATGTCCGAGCACCACACAACGCGTTTCTTTTCCAGTGATATCTTGAATTTTTTTTGCCACATCCTCGCCCGCACCACCAAGTTTTTCAGCCCGACCTATTTCTTTTGAGATAACGGAAACTGTTCCACCTTTCGGTTTGGCTCCTTCTGCTACTACAACGATAGCAAAATGCGCTCCGTTCTTCCAACGGTCTTCAATTTTATTTGCAATTTTGTGAATATCATATGGAATTTCTGGAATGAGAATCACATCTGCAGTACCTGAAACACCAGACTCGAGAGCAATCCATCCTGCGTAGCGGCCCATTACTTCCACAACCATTACTCGCTGGTGCGATTCCGCGGTCGTATGCAACCGGT
The DNA here is from genome assembly GCA_003142475.1 of Ignavibacteriota bacterium. Classification (GTDB taxonomy): domain Bacteria; phylum Bacteroidota; class Ignavibacteria; order UBA10030; family UBA10030; genus Fen-1298. The sequence continues at coordinate 85,871 of PLMK01000006.1, read as the reverse complement.
CAATGCAAGCTGTCGCAAACGAGACTGCTGTGTCAAACCCAAATGTAATTACTGTCTTATCCAAATCATTATCGATAGTCTTTGGAACGCCGATCACACGCAATCCTTTTTGCGAAAGAACATTTGCTATACCGAGTGAACCATCACCACCTACAGCAATGAGTGCATCAATTTTGTTTTTCTGAAACACCTTTATAAGTTCATCGGTACGATCAACCTCATGCAGTTTACCGTCCTTGCCTTTCACCGGCCATTTCAGCGGATTCCCTTTATTGGTGGTGCCAAGAATCGTTCCGCCGAGATGCGTAATACCGCGTACTTTCGATCTCGGGAGCGAAATTAATCCACCATCGGGGTAATTTTTCGGCTCCAGTAGTCCGTTATATCCATCACGTATGCCGTAACATTCCCATCCGCGATTAACGGCAGAAACAACCACTGCACGGATGACTGCATTCAAACCCGGTGCATCGCCGCCGCCGGTATTAACAGCTATACGTTTGATCGTGTGACGTTTCATTATGTGTTCCTTTTTTTATAACAGAAAAAGAAAAACAATTTCAGCGTCAAAGTCACTATGAGGATAAAGAAATAATTCTTCTTTGAAGAAATTAACCATTGCCGAAAGCAATAGCAATACCTGAAATATGGAAGCACAATACTTATCGGTAATATATATAGAGTATCGAGCAACTCTTTTAACCATACATAATTATCGTTTCTTTACTGACCAAAGAGTACTACGCTTTTTCCCTTTTATTTTAGGAGTTCATTTTCTTAGTTAAAAGAAAATAAAAAATCGGTGCAAAGAATAGAAGAATGCGCTATCTTGTAACTAAGAGAAATATGGAATTAACTAACAATTGGAAAAAAGTTCCCCAACATGGCAACATCTATTCAATCGGTAACACAGAATATTGCGCGCGAAATGTTTGATTTGTATGATTCTTTTAAAGCGGCGGAAATTACTTCTTGCCGCATTACACACGCAAATATGCTGAAATGGTTTCGATCGTTTAAGGAGCAAGACTTATTCACTAAACTGCCATTAGGGACATCGGGTGAAGGCAGAACAATCTCACTTTACACAATAGGAAATGGATCGACGAAAGTAGTGCTCTGGTCGCAGATGCACGGAGATGAACCAACAGCAACTATGGCGCTTGTAGATATATTTAACTTCTTGACTAAGCATCCAGAGCACACGGTTACGAAAACCATAAAAGAGAAATTGACATTGCTTGTGATTCCGATGCTAAACCCCGACGGGGCCGAGCGTTTCACACGCAGAACAGCTCAACTCATTGACCTGAATCGTGATGCACTAGCACTAGAAACTCCAGAAGCGAGAATTCTGAAAGAAACATGCAGCAAGTATCAGCCGGAATACGGATTTAATCTTCACGATCAAGATGCACGGTTGACAGTTGGTACCACAAAAGAAATTACTGCAATTGCTCTCCTTGCTCCTTCTATAGACGAATCACGCACAGATAATCCGATAAGAGTGAAAGCCAAAAAAGTTGCTTCGACATTTGCACAAATTTTGAATTTATTCATTCCCGGTCACTTGGCAAAATGGGACGATACATTTGAACCGCGCGCGTTTGGCGATAATATTCAAAAGTGGGGCACAAGTACAGTGTTGGTAGAGTCCGGCGGATGGAAGGGCGATCCCAATAAATTTTTCATACGTAAATTGAACTGCGTTGCATTGCTGACAACGCTGTATGTAATTGCCACGGGTGAAAGTGCACAAGCAGACATCGAAGTTTATGAACAAATTCCATTCAATATGAAATTAGGATGTGATCATATTATCCGGAATGCAGTACTACGAACGAACAATCAAGTCGCTCCTATCCGAGTTGATGTCGGTATCAATTTTGAGATACGAAGGAATGACTCAACAGATTCGCTAGAACAGATTGCTACAATCGTAGAGATTGGCGACCTTACCACTTTCACAGCGTTAGAGGAAGATGTAGATGCAAAGAGAGCCGAGCTTGATGCGAATCGAATCAAATTGGATCATTCATTTTCTGCAGACGAGTTACCGCTACTCTTTAAGCAAGTGTGAACTGTATGGCTCACAAGGAAGCAAATATAAAGACAGACTCGACCGTTTCAAAAGCCCTCCGCAAGCAGCAAACGGAATTCGAAGCGGAGGCATTTCCGCACAAGGATATCTTGTTCAACTTTGCATTGCGTACTACCGGAGATGCAGATGACGCGAAAGATCTTCTGCAGGAAACGTTTATGAAAGCATTTCGCTTTTGGGATAAATACGAGAAGGGAACAAATATTCGCGCGTGGCTCTTCCGCATTATGAAAAATTCCTATATCAACCGTTATCGCAAAGAAACGCGCGAGCCAGGAATGGTTGATTACGACGATGTCGAAAATTTTTATGATTCAATTCGCGACGACAGTACCGACTCCAACGATCTGCAGAAAAGAATGTACAGCAATATGTTGAGTGACGAAGTTACCAGTGCACTACAATCTTTACCAGAAGATTTTCGCACGGTAGTAATTTTATGTGATATTGAACAATTGACATATGAGGAAATTTCAGATTTTTTGAATTGCCCGATCGGTACCGTCCGCTCACGTCTCCATCGGGGTAGAAAAATGCTTGAAGAAAAGCTCCATGATTATGCTAAAGAACGTGGTATAATCACAGATGAAATATCGAATTAGACTGCCGTTCCCTTCTCACAGCTTCTGCCTATCTGTTGTTCGTTACACTCCCATCAATAGTCGTTGTCCCAATCTTGCAGGTAAGTCGGTATTTAAAATTTTCTTTACTGTTGTCTCAACATCATACGTGGCTCGAATGTTTTCATATTTCCATGTATCGGTGTCAAGCAGGCCGAAACTTAACTCTATGTTTCGATCGCGTGGTTGACCAATACTTCCCACGTTGACTAGATAACGTTCGTCTTTTGTAATCGCGGAAGCGCGGCCATTGGTTGAAAAGATCGTGGGCATATGCGTGTGACCAATGAAGCAGAGAGATTCTGAAAAACAGCAGAATGCATCAGATGCATCGGAGTTATCAACGATATAATGCCATTCTATCGGATTACATGGTGATGCATGCACAAAGAGAAGATCGCCAGATTTGTGTGTAAGGGGAAGTGTAAGAAGAAAATCAAAATTCTTTTCCGTCAGACGCTTTCGTGTCCAAAATACTGCACTGCGCGCATCGTCGGTAAAGTATTCTATCAGAGAAATATTTTCAACGGCATCTTCATGATTGCCTTTGATGATGGCGCTGCACCGTTGGCGAACGAGTTCTATGCATTCATTAGGATTTGCGCCGTACCCGACGATATCGCCGAGACAAATAATCTCATCGACAGATTGTCGATCGATGACCTCTATAGCTTTCGTTAGTGCTTCAAGATTAGAATGAATATCAGAAATGATAGCGACGCGCATAATTTATTGGGATATTGTTTTCCTGTTTCTTCAGTATGTTCTCTTGGTTTTCAAAACCTAACAGCTTCCACTACTCTTAGCCGCCGTCTTATAGGCAGGCATTTGTTCGTTGGGCCAACTATTGTGAATATAGGCATACTCTCTGCTCTTTGCAATGCTCGTTGCACTCTTTCCAAACGCTCTGTATATTGAGCGGTAATAAAAACACAATTATTTATGACACTCGCAGCCAGCAAAGAAAAAAAACTAATAGCACTGACCTCGGTGCTTGCGGCAGTGTTCTTAACAAGTTTCAAACTTGGCATTGGATTATGGACGAACAGTCTTGGCATTCTTTCCGAAGCTGCACACTCTGGTCTTGATCTTCTCGCAGCTATCATTACAATGTTCGCTGTTACGTTTGCTGACCGACCCGCCGACGAAGACCATCCATATGGACATGGGAAATTAGAAAATATTTCTGCGTTCGTAGAAACACTTCTCCTTATCCTTACGTGTGCATGGATTGTTTGGGAAGGCGTTGGCCGCCTGCTTGCTCATACACACCACGTCGAAACAAATATTTGGAGCTTTATTGTGATGGGTGTTGCAATTCTGATTGACATGAGCCGATCACGTGCTTTATATCGAGTTGCAAGGAAACACAATAGTCAAGCACTCGAGGCAGACGCGCTGCATTTTTCCAGCGATGTGTGGTCGTCTCTTACGGTTATCGGCGGATTATTTTTTGTATGGCTTGGATATCCGGAGTTTGATGCAGTTGCCGCCATCGGCGTAGCGCTACTAGTGCTGTTTGTAAGCTACCGGCTGGGACGCCGCACTATTGATGCCCTGATGGACCGCGTGCCGCATAGTTTAACGAAAGAAGTGGAAAGCGCTATTAAATCAGTGGAAGGCGTAGAAGAATTGCGCAAGGTACGCATCCGTACTTCCGGCGCGCATATGTTTGTAGATACAGTTGTTGCTATTCGAAGGACAATCCCATTTCAAAGTGCTCATACAATAATGGACAATATCGAACGGGCGGTGCATCATATCCATCCCAACGCTGATGTTGTAGTGCATTCGGAACCGTTCGAGGCGAAGGATGAAACCATTATCGACAAAATTCGGATGATTGTAATGGATAAAGGATTGCGCGCACCACACAATATCGAAGTACAACTTACAGGCGGAAAATATTTTATCGATTTTGACGTGGAATATGCGGAGGGAAAAAGTTTTACCGAGGCGCATGAAATGACATCCGAAATTGAACGGCAAATTCAGACCGCACTTCAATCCATCGGAAAAGTAACGATTCACATGGAAGAATATCACCCATCCGAACGTATTCTTACAAACGTAACAGACGCCGAGATAAATCTGTCTAATGAAATTATTGAAGTTACACAACGGCATAACGATATTTTTGCCTGCAAAGATTTAACCTTGCTGAAGGAAGGGCATCAGTACAATGCTACGCTTACATGCCAAATTGAAAAAACGAAAACCCTCGATGAAGTGCATCAGATTATTTCAGATGTGGAGGCAGTGCTCTTCCGGCACTTTAAGCAGCTGCGAAGAATTATAATTCACGCAGAACCAAAATAAGTATTTAAGTCGATGGACCTTTTGAACAAGTAAAATGATAAAATCTATCCAGCATTTCTAAGAATAATAAACCCAGCGCCAACAATAAGCGCTCCGCCAATAAGTTTTTGTGCAAGCCGCTCTTCAGAAAATATTTTACCACCAAAAAATGATGCATAGAGAATGGAAGTGCGTTTTACAGCTAATACTAAAGCTACCGGTGCAAATTTCGTCGCCTCAAGTTGAGTAAAGCGATATGCAATAGTTAACAATGCTACTGTGATAATGAACGGAAGTTGCGGCATTCCTTTTTGTACTGCCGCCTGAAAAGACTGTCTGCGTATTAACAAAAGAGAACCGAACATTAAACAATAGACAATGTGCTGGTAAAAGAGAACTATAAGGGGATCGGTTTTATATCCGCTTACAAGAAGTTTGTCAAAGACAGACGAGACCGCAAACAAACCGAGCGCACCGTACATATAATAATGATTCTTTGAACGTAGAGTTTCTTTGAATGTCTGAAAGATTTTTTGTGCTGGACGCTTTTCTAAAACATATGTTCCCGCCATCATCATTCCAATTCCTAGCCATTCCCAATTGCCAAGTGATTCTCCAAGGATTAACAGAGCAGCAATAGCTGTTACCGCTGGTGTCATACCAAGAATCGGCAAAGCGGTACTAATCTGATTATGCTCTAAAGACATCATAACAAAAAGAAATGCGGCTCCACCAAGAATACTTTTACCGACGATAATCATTAATAGTGATGGAGCGATAGAAGTAACATCCATTGTGAACGGTATGAATGATGAAAAAATTAGAATGATTACAGAAACAAGGAATGAAAATTCTAAAGCGTTTAGCCGAAATAAAACTTTCTTTTGAATTACAGCCGCCGTCGCCGAGAGTAGTGCAGAACAAGATGCCAACGTGAACCAGAACATTCTATTGATCCTTTTGAGAATTCATCATAAAGCAACAGTTACGGAAAGAAAATAATTTATAATCCAATTCGTGCAACAAAAGAAAATCCAAGCATCTTTAACGAAAAGAGAATGTTCCGTTGAAGCGAGCGTGCGCAGCATCCAAATATATTGTTCTTTCAATTTACCAATTTGCCGAAACTGATATATAGATATTTCTTCCCGGTTCATTATTCAAATTGCCGCGGAGTGTCGAAAGAAAGTTTACATATGCACGGTCAAAAATGTTTTGTATTCCTGCCGACAATTTAAAACATATGCCCAACCCTTCAAGGGATGCGGTTGAAAAACCGACATTAAAGAGTGTATAGCCGCCTAATGACATTTCATTTTTTGCGAGGTTTGTTTTATCGTCGACAATTTCACAGTCAGCATGGACGTTTCCAACTTTTTGAATTAAATAATCCATTGCAAGATTGGCATGAAGTGGCACTATTTGTCCGAGATTCGATTTATTTTTTGTATCTTCCCCGCGTGTGTATGAAAGAGAAGAATGAATTTTAAGCGCAATAAGCGGTTCTATTTCCAATGACAGTTCATATCCATAAATACGCGCCTTACCGATATTGGCTTTTACATATGCTGGAGAATTCTCAAATGTGCCAAGTGTATCTCCTACAAGATTCTGATATGTGTTATAATAGACATCAGCTTTCAACGCAATATTTTGAAGATGAATATGAATACCGCAGTCAAGTGATATGCTTTTCTCCGGCTGCAAATTTGGGTTACCGACATGAGGAGGTGTTGTATTGGATAAATAAGCATACAGCTCTTCCAATGCTGGCGTCCGAAAAGCTGTGGAGAATAAAAACGAAGCGTCTAAACATTTTAGAACGTTTTGTTGAACACCTGCATTGACACTCCAGCTTTTCGTGTTTGAAGTATTTTCCGGCCACAAAACAGTTCTTTGGGACGGTGTGACAAGTTGACCTCCATACTTAAGCCATAGTGTATCGTACGTTACATCATTGTGTACTCGAATACCATCATACCTGCCACCCATCACCAATGTTGTATACTGAGGAATAATTTTCCATTCATCCTGAGCATAAATTCCGGTGCTTGTAAACGAAGAATTTGGTAGCGGCACTTCTTCAAGAATAGTATCATTCCCAAGTTTGTATGTTTCCCTCCCACTGGATATTGAACGCTGCCATACTTCGGTACCTATGGTTAAGTAATGAGCTTCGATCGGGATAATAGTTGCTTCCATCTGCACGGTTTCGGTGTTATGATCCGCATGCGGTGTTTTTGTAAGTCTGGGGCTCGCTATCAAGTTGACATCACGTTCTATGTCTTGTCGCGACGCACGTATCACCAATGAAGAAACCGATTCACTGATCGTGGGAATAGTATATTCTGCTTTGAATAATTCCCTCCGGGCAAGCGAATATTTTACGATAGCCGTCGCTGGGAATAACGATGAACCACCTGGAATTCCTGCATCGTCTGTTTGCGAACGCTGATAGACAAAATCCAAAGAATGCGTGCTAAATAATTTCATACCAGCATCTGCCGAAAAATCCCAATCGCCAAAATACGAATTAGGAACTGTTCCAGTAGGCGCGCTATAATTGTCCGCTTTACGAAACATTCCACTCGTGCGGAATCGATAATTATCCGATCCACCTTCCAAAGCAAGATACTCCGCATGCGAATTATTCACGGATTCAAACCGCACGATCGATTCACCAGTAACATATGGCACATTGCTAAATGAAGGACTTTTTGTCATAATATTAACAACGCCGCCAAATGCGCCTGTGCCTGCAAGAGCAGAACTACCGCCCTTAACAATCTCAATACGGTCAATATCAAATGGATTCAACAGCGATAACGCTGCCGCATGATCGTTTGCTGTCTCTATACGCGTATTATCGATCATCATGACAATATTATACCGTGTCATTCCGCGAATCGAAACCATCGTTTCCCACATTCCATCGCGCACAAGAGCAATGCCCGGCTCGCGACTCATTGCATCGGATACAGTGATAAAGGAATTATTAACCAACTGATCATTTGTGACGATCGAGAGAGAAAAAGGAGTGTTCTCGAGATCGGTCACGGTGCGCGTGCTGCGAATAATTACATCGTCAGATGGAAGAAGCGCAGAAAACATTTCAACAACAATGGTGTCGTTCCCATTGGAAGTAAATTTGATAAGACGCTCTATATCAGCATATGCGACATGATGNNTCGGTACTTGTTTGTTGTCTGATTTCTCGAAGAATAACAATTGCTTGTGCTACCGGTTGATGTGTTACAGCGTCGATAATCTGTCCAGAAAGCGAGATTGTTTGTGAAAGACAGAAAGATAAGTGAATTGCAGCGAGGATTGTAAAAATAGATATTCGCCAAAAATGTAAAGAAAAGTTATTCATCAACCTTCTACCTCATAAAAAAAAAGCCGGTAAACAATGTACCGGCGCATTAGGTTACTACAGTAAGCTAATTGTTTTTATCAATTGAAGCAATTATCTATTTTAGTGAAAGAGAAAGTCTGGATTAAAGCAGACAGAATGATATATTGTATTTGTCTTTTGGGCTATTGTGTTTTGCAATAATAAAGACCGTTTCAATATAGATCGACCCACATGAATGAGAAAAATCATATGCTTTTTTCCAATTTATGCAACGAAGGTACTTTGTAGATTGCCTGTTTTTGCTTCATTATTCGTTGTAACACTGTCTATAAAGGGTAATCTAATATACTACTATTAAGAAAACTATTTGGCATAGTAGTTGCATAAAAATACCTTAATACTGAGTGTTCTATTATTATGAAAGGTGCATAGGTAAGGATAATTCGGGTTAATTTTTATTGTATAGTTATTTGCCGTATTAATGAAGTGAAAGCGATATCGTTTATAATAAGTAGATAATTCCATTATGGGATTATAAAAATTTGATCAAAAAATCGTTTCCGTATTGAGTAATAATTAAATGTCAAGCGTAAACGTTTTAAGTGCAAAAGAAGTTTAGAATTCTCTAATCTTCATATATCATCAAGATCAAGCACCGCATTCTGCTTGCACTGAAACACTGCGGTACAAACGACCTGCTTCTCAACTTCCCCGAATTTTCATGGTTTGACTTTATTTTTGTACCATCAATGAAAAATTGATATATAAAATTTAGTATATCCGATCACAATTATTGTAAAATAAATTGTACTTCATCATTGAGAAAATTTTTCACTTCTCGAAAAGGAGCAGTTATGGATGGAACACAAACATTGTCGCGGGAATTACAAGAAATCGATTCGGTCGTTACAAAGCACAAAGGGCAGCATGGGGAATTGTTAAGTATCCTTGAGGAGACACAGCTTCTCAACGAACAAAAATTTCTTTCTGAGGAAGCTCTCAATCACGTTGCGCTCAGAACAGGGGTTCCTCTCTCCAGAGTATATAACGTTGTTACCTTCTTTTCATTCTTCAACCTCAAACCGCAGGGCAAACATACACTCACTGTATGCAGGGGAACCGCTTGTCATACAAAAGGGTCGAAAGCTTTGCTCGATGATCTTGGACTCATGCTTGGGTGCAGCAAAGAGCTTGAGGAAGGCGAATCCTTTTTTACCACACCTGATAATCGATTCACTATTTCTACGGTTGCATGTTTCGGACAGTGTGCACTTGCCCCTGTTGTAGCGATTGACGGAATCATTCACAGTCATGTAACAACTGCTAAACTGCAAAAGCTTCTCGGAAAAATTTCTAAGGAGAAGAAAAAATCATGAAGATACAAGATGCTTCAATGTTGAAAAAGATACAGCAAGAGGGATGGGCAAAGTTTGTTCCCGATGTTCCCAAAATCTCCGTCGGCATGGGAACATGCGGTCTTGGCAACGGCGCAAAAGAAGTATATGAAAGTTTACAGAAAGCCATTAAAGCAAAAAAAACAAAGATTCAACTCACACTTGTGGGCTGCTTCGGTTTTTGCGCTGAAGAGACGCTTGTCAATTGTTATGTGCCAGGACAGCCTCTTGTCATTCTGCACAAAGTAACTCCGAAGGATGCTGAGAGTATTGTTGACGGCCTTTGCAGGGGAATGATACCGCTGAAGAAGGCATTGTGCAGAATCGAGACTTGGAATTTCTATACATCAAGAGCAGAGTTTGGAACCGGACTAAGTAGTGTTCCTCTTTGGAATGAAATTCCGTTTTTCAAAGGGCAGAAGAAGATCGTCCTTCGTGATTCTGGATTGATTAATCCAGAAGATATCCAAGAATATTTTGCTGTCGGCGGTTACAGCGCCTTGATGAAGGTGTTAACGCAGATGACGCCTGATTCTGTTCTCGATGAAATCAAGAAATCAAAACTGCGCGGGCGCGGCGGAGCTGGCTTCCCGACGGCTATCAAATGGGAAATGATGAAGAAAGTCGAAACGGATAAAAAATATATTATCTGCAACGCTGACGAAGGCGACCCGGGCGCTTATATGAATCGAAATGAAATTGAAAGCGACCCCCATGCACTTATCGAAGGAATGCTGATCGGTGCATATGTAATGGGTGCTTCTGAAGGCGTGATGTATGTGAGAGCCGAATATCCGCTTGCTGTTGAACGGTTTAAAAAGGCGGTTGCCGAAGCGAAAGAATATGGTATTATTGGAAAGAACATTTTTGGTTCTTCATTTAGTTTCGATATGTCGTATGTAGAAGGAGCCGGTGCGTTCGTGTGCGGTGAGGAAACCGCGCTCATTGCATCGATCGAAGGAAGAGCAGGCAGACCTCTTCCACGACCGCCGTATCCTGCACAAAAAGGGTTGTGGGGCAAACCGACTAATATTAATAATGTGGAAACATGGATCAATATCCCCCTCATTCTAACTATTGGCGGAGATGCATTTGCAAAGTTTGGAACACAAACCAGCACCGGCACAAAAGTATTTTCACTGGTTGGTAAAATTAAAAACACCGGCCTTGTTGAACTGCCACTTGGAACACCACTGGAAAACATCATCTATCAGATGGGTGAAGGCACAGGCAATAAAAAGAAAATTCGTGCTGTGCAAACCGGCGGACCATCGGGCGGATGCATCCCGGTTGAACATTTTAACACTCCGGTCGATTACGAATCTCTTACAAAGCTGGGTACTATTATGGGCTCCGGCGGTATGGTCGTAATGGATCAAGATAATTGCATGGTGGATGTTGCACGGTACTTTATTGAAGTGACCTATGCGGAATCGTGCGGGAAGTGCACGCCGTGCCGTGAAGGACTTGCGCAAGCGCTTGCTCTACTGAACAAAATCACACGCGGCGAAGCAACCATGGAAGATTTAGATACACTTGAGCGATTAGCTTATGTGATTCGAGATTCTGCACTTTGTGGATTGGGGCAAACGAGTTCGAACCCGGTACTGAGTACATTGCGCTACTTCCGCGATGAATACGAAAAACATATCATTCAAAAACGGTGTAAAGCTGGTGTATGTGAAAGTCTGTTCATGGCACTCTGCGAAAATAGTTGCCCAATGCATATGAACATTCCTGGGTACCTTCAACTTGTAAAAGAAGGACGGATCGAAGAAGCATTCGAACTCACCCTGCGTGATAATCCGCTGCCGGGTACGGTCGGAAGAATTTGTTACTTCCATTGCCAGATGCGCTGCCGCAGAGATATGGTGGATGATCCGGTTTCACAAGGCGATATTCACCGCTACCTTGCAGATACGATGTACAAGATGGGCAAGGAACGAGAAATTTATCAGCGGCTGATAAAAGAAAAACTATCACCTACAGGGAAGAAAGTTGCTATTGTTGGCGCGGGACCGGCCGGATTGACAGCAGCATATTTTCTTGTTCGTCTTGGTCACAGCGTTACAATCTATGATAATCATGCAAAGGCTGGTGGAATTCTGCAATACGGAATTCCGGCATATCGTCTGCCAAAGGATGGTCTTAATAAGGAACTCGAACTATTCAAAAAGCTGGGAGTGAAATTTGTTTTCAACACGCGTATTGGCAAAGAACTTTCCTTCAAAAACCTGCAAAAGCAGAACGATGCTGTCTTCATAGCTATTGGTGCTCAAAAAGATATTGATCTTAATATTCCGGGCCGACAACTTGCCGGAGTTATTCAAGGCTATGAATTTCTTGAGGAATTTGCCAGCGGCAAGAAGCTTCACCTTGGAAAGAAGGTGGTCGTAGTCGGTGCCGGAAATGTGGCAATCGATGCAGCACGTTCATGTCTGCGGCTCGGTGCCGATGTAACAATCGTCTATCGCCGCGATAAAGACGAAATGCCGGCGAATGCACACGAAATTAAAGATGCCATAGACGAAAATATCCGATTTATGTTTTTGTCAGCGCCCCATCAAGTCATCGGTGATATAAAAGGAAGAGTGACAGGTCTTGAAATTCACAAAATGAGATTTGACGGCTTCGATAATACCGGAAGAAAGAAACCTATAGAAACTGGTGAGACGGCAATTCTGGAATGTAACACGATTATTCTTTCCGTTGGTGAGAAAGTTGAATTTGAACCCGCAAAGGAAATCGGCCTGGAACTCCGGAAGAACGGCTCGATTAAGGTACAGCAGCCAAACTGCCGTACCAACTTGCCGAAGGTCTATGCTGGCGGCGATGCGGTGACCGGTCCGGCAACGGTATCTGAAGCCATGGGACTTGCCCGCCAAGCAGCAGAAGCAATCGATATTGATTTGATGAAGGAGAAACGATTTCATCGGTTATTCAGGGATTTCAAATATAAAGATGAAGTGATTCCTGAACCCGAAGGCGGCAAAAAAATCAATCCGAAAAAACTTCCTATCAAGGAACGAATTTCAAGTTTCCAGGAAGTTCTCGCCGGATATTCCGGAGAAGAAGCATTGCAGGAAGCGGCTCGCTGTCTGCGATGTGATGTCAAATGCCACGAAGAACAGGATAATTGAGAGGATACCATGGAAACGAAGATGATCAATATTAAAATTAACGGTAACGATTATCAGGCTCCCGATGGTATAACAATCCTCGATGCCTGTAAACGCGCTGGAATTGAAATACCGACACTCTGTTATCTCGAAGATGTTTCTAGAAATTCTTCATGCGGAGTTTGCGTTGTTGAAGTGAAAGGTGCACGGTCGCTTGTTCGCTCCTGTACTGCTTGTGTGCATGAAGGAACAGAGATTATGACAAACTCAGCGCGCATCCGTGATGCAAGAAAAACGAACGTCGAATTGATCCTTGCCAATCACCCAAAAGATTGTCTTTCATGTTTGCGCAATCAGAATTGCGAATTGCAAGCGATCGCTTCTGATTTGGGTGTGAAAGAAGATCGATTTATCCGAACCAAAAAAGAACAACTCTGTGATGAGACCTCACCCTCCATCATCAGAGATCCGAACAAGTGCATCCTGTGCGGCAGATGTATTGCCGTCTGCGGCAATGTTCAAACAGTATATGCGATCGGTCTTTCTGGGCGCGGTATCAGAACGAAGATTTCAACTTATATGGAAAAAGGGCTTGGGAATGTTGCCTGTACTAATTGCGGACAGTGTGCGTTAGTTTGTCCCACCGGAGCTATTGTTGAACGGGATGACACAGATGAAGTGTTTGAAGATATCATGAATCCGGATAAAGTTGTTGTCGTGCAAACTGCTCCCGCAATTCGTGTCGGTATCGGTGAAGCAATGGGAATGAATTCCGGTGCTCTTGTGACAGGCCAGATGGTCGCCGGTTTACGCAGACTCGGCTTCAATAAAGTCTTCGATACGCAGTTTGCTGCCGATCTTACCATTATGGAAGAAGGGCATGAATTACTTAAACGTCTTTCGAATAAAGGTACTCTGCCAATGATTACCTCATGTTCTCCGGGATGGATCAAGTTTGCAGAACATTTCTTTCCGAATTCCCTTGATTATCTTTCCACATGCAAATCACCGCAGCAGATGTTCGGATCAGTAGCGAAAACATATTATGCAGCAAAAATGGGAATCGATCCGCGGAAGATGGTCGTCGTTTCAATTATGCCATGCACAGCGAAGAAATATGAAGCAAAGCGCCCCGAGATGATGAGTGCGTTCGAGCATTGGAAAGATAAAAAAGGATGGTCTAATGATGACGCGTTCTATGATGTCGACTATGTCTTGACGACAAGAGAGCTTGCTCGGATGTTCAAAGAATCCGGCATTCAATTTTCGGGACTTCCTGCTGAGGAATTTGACAGTCCGATCGGCGAATCCACCGGTGCAGCAGTGATCTTCGGTGCGACTGGAGGAGTTATGGAAGCTGCCTTACGAACAGTATATGAAGTCGTAACAGGAAAGCCGCTCGCGAATATCAATTTGACCTCTGTCCGTGGAATGGAAGGAATAAAAGAAGCGGAAATTGATATGAACGGCACAAAAGTAAAAGTAGCCGTCGCACACACCTTGGGCAATGCGCGGAAGCTTTTAGAGCAAATAGAAAAAGGTGAATCGCCGTATGCATTCATTGAAGTGATGACATGTCCGGGTGGATGCCTTGGCGGTGGCGGCCAGCCGATTCCTACTACATGGGATATAAGAAAGAAACGCGCAGAATCCATTTATGCAGAAGATGCTCATAAACTGATTCGTAAATCACATGAAAACCCGGAAGTTGTGGCATTATATAAAGAATTCTTAAAGGAGCCGCTGGGACATATTTCCCATCATCTTCTACACACGACATATGAGAAGCGCGGACTGTTTGTATGGAAATCAAACGGTGAAGCGAAGAAGAAAAAGAAAGAAACTGAACATGCGTAATAATTGAAATAACAATGTAGGGACGTTTCCTGCCATAAAGATTGGCGGCAAAAATTGAATGTCCCTACAAGTCTTTCAGATATTACAGATTATCTCCCCTCAATAACCGTATGCGCTTCCTAGATTCTTCCGCATAAAGAGAATTCGGAAATTGTGCCAGCAGTTTCTCGTACGCTTCAATCGCTTGTGTCTTCTTGTTTAATATCGTTTGATAAATTTCTGCAATTCTAAACTGTGCCCGGTCTTTGAGAATGCTCAACTGAATCGAGTCGGCAATAAAGTGGAATGCCGCAATTGCTTCGTTGGGATGTTTTAATAAAAGATACAGTTCACCAATCTTCATCATCGCGTCATCCATCAACAAGGCTGTTGAATAATGTTTGGCAATATCTTGAAACTGCACAAGTGACTCTGAGTATTTATGCTGACGTATCAGCAAGTCAGCTTTGGCAAATTCCGTTAATGCCTGAGGTGCAGAAGTATTGTTTTCCTGAATAAAGAATTGCAGATGCAACGCATCGTTCGTCAAGTCTGTATTGAGATTCGTATTAAACCATTTCAGAATTGATAGCGCTGAATCGAATTTCGCTTCGAAGTAATTTAATTCCGCTAATTTGAATGCCGCTTGATCTTGATACATCGCTGGCGAAATCTTGCTAAGCCGGTTATATTCTTTCCGTGCTTCGGCAAGATCGTTCCGCGCGATCTGTATATCACCTATCTTTAGCACAGCATCATTGGAAATATTTGATGTTGACGGTACGTTATTCATTCGGTTGAATGCATTAAGAGCACCATCGAGGTCGAAAAGTTTGTCAAATTTTATAACGCCAATACGATACAATGATTGAGCAGTGAGATCTGGATTCGCATATTCGGCGACGAGCGATTCGTACAATTGAATTGGTTTATTGTACGTTGGCTGCGATTCTGATGACAATACCACCGAATCCGTCTGAGCAATCAGTTCCTCAAGTGCTCTTGCATATCCAAAATGTGCATATGGGAGAAGAGGCAAATTTTTATGTTCATTGATAATTTCTTTAAATGCTTCCGCAGAGGTTTTGTATGCGCGTTCTTGCTGAAGCCTCTGGGCGAAGTTGTAGAGTTCGTTACCGTTCGCATTAGAGAGACGATCGATGATGCGATATTGCTCTAACGCTTCATCGTAGCGTCGTTCCTCTGATAATAGCCACGTATACAATCGATGCAGTGCGATATTGTCCGGTGAGTTTCTTATTTCATCCTTAACGGTCTTAGATGCGGCGCTGATGCCTTCCGGTTTTGTAGTAAATGCACTGAGACGCAATTGAACAAAAGACAATTGTTCCGGCGCTGTGTTGATGAGACGGAGATATTCTTTTGATGCAGATGCGTACTGCTGAAGCGCAGCGTAAAGATTTCCTAATTCATCTGCAAACGTTGCGTCGCTCTTGGTCATCGAACGCCCCGCAAGATAAATGCGGATACATTGGTCGTACATCCGATGCTGCAACATTTCATTGGCGACAACGCGGTAAATTTGTAAATTATGCGGATTAGTGGCAATGACTGATTTCCAAACAGAGTCGGCAGCTACTTCGTTGCCAGAATCATAATAGAGTCCGCCGAGTGTAGTCATCTTATTCATATCTTGCGGTTGAAAAATCAGCCATCGGCGAATAACGTTGATAGCTTTGCCATACTCTTTGATTTGCGTGTAACTACGCTGAAGTCCATCGAGGAATAAAAAATTATTCGGCTCTAAGGTGCTGAGATCTTCGTAGAGAGCTGCTGCACGTTCCCACTCACCAGCTTCTTCAAATCCCTGTGCCAGACGAAGTTTTGCAAGCTTATCAGTATCTTGGGCAAGAGTAAAAGTACAAAGTGTAAAGTTTAAAATGAACAAGAGCGCTTTATGTCCAAATACCTTTATCATTTTTTCATTAATAATTTATGATTATGAATTAATCTTTGCGTCAATATACAAAAAGCAATTTCGATTTGCGATGACGAATTGTGAAGATTGCCTTCCTTGACATGCCTTGCGAATTTGATTACCTTGATAATACAGTATGAGTCAGAATCCAAAGCATATTGCTATCCTTGGTTCGACCGGCTCTATTGGCCGGAACTGCCTTTCGGTTATTCATAATCTTAAAGACAGATTCAGTATTACCTACCTTACAACTAATACCAACATCGAACTACTGCAAAACCAGATCGAGCATTTTCACCCACACGGTGTTGTAGTATTAGACGAAACCAAAGCTGCGGCGTTGCAGTCAATGTTTGGTGATTCGGTGGAAGTACTTACCGGACGAGAAGGATTGCTGGAAGTTGTTCGCCGGGATGATGTCGATCTCGTCATCAATTCAATTGTCGGGTTTGCCGGATTGAAACCGACCGTCGAGGCAATCAAACATCGAAAACACATTGCTCTTGCGAACAAAGAAACACTTGTTGTTGCCGGAGAACTTGTTACTTCGTTAGTAAAGGAATATAGTGTTCATTTAGTTCCGATTGATAGTGAGCACAGTGCTATTTTGCAATGTCTTGTCGGCGAAGATTGGAATAGTGCGAGTAGGATTATCCTTACAGCATCCGGTGGACCGCTACTGAACACGCCTGAAGATGCATTCGCATCTATTACCGTTGAACAAGCGCTGAATCACCCTAATTGGAAAATGGGAAATAAGATTACAATCGACTCAGCCACCTTGATGAACAAGGGTCTGGAAGTGATTGAAGCACGCTGGCTATTCGGCCTACCAACAGAACGTATTGATGTTGTGATTCATCCGCAATCTATTATTCATTCGATGGT
This sequence comes from Ignavibacteriota bacterium, assembly GCA_003142475.1. Classification (GTDB taxonomy): domain Bacteria; phylum Bacteroidota; class Ignavibacteria; order UBA10030; family UBA10030; genus Fen-1298. The sequence goes on along the minus strand of PLMK01000006.1, from coordinate 68,321 downwards.
AGAGTTCGTAGACGGTTCCATAAAAGCGCAGCTTGGCATGCCAGACATGAAACTTCCGATTCAATACGCATTAACATATCCTGAACGATGTCCGATGAACGGAAGTCACGTGGATTTTCCAAAGTTGCAGTCAATGACATTCTTTGCACCGGACCGCAAAAAATTCCCATGCCTGCAATTGGCGTACGACGCAATGGCCTTGGGCGGAACCGCTCCCGCCATTATGAATGCTGCCAACGAAGTGGCAGTGCAGGCTTTTTTAGAAAAGAAAATTCCATTCCAGAGAATACCCGAATTAATTGAACAAGCCTTGGCCAAACAAAAAAACCACGTTTCGCCCGATCTTGAACACACGTTTCAAAGCGACCATAAAACACGGGAGTATGTCCGAACTTTATTGTAACCTGCAGTGTTGAACATTAACCTTCCATAATAGAACAAAAATGAATTAAACTTATGGCGATAGTAAGTACGTTATTCTATTTTATCATCACCATCGGCATCCTTGTGCTGGTGCATGAGTCAGGACACTTTCTTGCGGCGATCGCTTGCGGAATGCGCGCCGAAGTATTTGCACTGGGAATGGGCAACCGCGTTTTTGGCTGGAACAAGGTCAGCAAATTTACCTTTGGTTCATTGAAAGAAGATTTGGATCTGCAGGGGAATACCGATTACCGCGTTGCTGCTTTTCCCATCGGCGGGTATGTAAAAATTGCAGGGATGATCGACGAAAGCCTCGATACAGAGTTTTTAAATAAAGAACCGCAGCCGTGGGAGTTCCGTTCCAAGCCTATTTGGAAGCGGATGATCGTTATTTCCGCCGGCGTCATGATGAATCTTCTTCTTGCCGTTTTTATTTTTTGGGGGATAATTTTTCACCAGGGTAAGACGATCCGTCCGGTGACGGAAATCGGTTATGTAACATCGAACAGTGTTGCAGCAAAAGCCGGAATGCAGAGCGGCGATAAAATTATTTCCATCAATAATCATCCTGTGAAACAGTGGGATGAAATTGAAAGCACGTTGTATACTGAATCGGTGACAAATGATTTAACGATACAGATACAACGTTCCGGTGCGGTCCATACTCTTTCCATTCGCCGTTCGGAGCTGCCGGATTTTATGAAAGAAGGGTTTGGCATGTTCCCGACCGGTATTGTCCCCGTAGTTGAGCTTGTGGACCGCGGAAAGCCGGCTGAACAAATTGGTTTGCAGTCGGGTGATACATTGCTTGCAGTGAACGAAGTACCGGTAGGCTTTGGTTCGTTGCAGGAAGCAATTCGGATGAATGCCGGGAAAGAAATTTTATTGTCCTGGGCGCGCGGAAATCAGAGAATGAATGCGCATGTAAGACCAACCGCAGAAGGACGCATCGGGATTTCTCTCTCCGGTGCATATCAAGGTCCGGTAATTCATAAACAATATTCCCTGTTCGAAGCCCTTCCGATTGGTGTCGGAGAATTGAAAACGACAAGTGTTCTTATTCTCACCAATCTCTACCAAATTGTAACGGGAAAAGCTTCGCTGAGTAAATCAGTCGGCGGGCCGGTGAAAATTGCCCAAATGGCAAAACGATCTGCCGAAGACGGCGTTTTGGAGTTCTTCGGTTTCATCAGCATATTAAGTATCAGTCTTGCATTACTGAATATACTTCCGTTCCCGGCGCTTGACGGCGGACATCTTGTTTTTCTCGTCTATGAAGCTGTCTTTAGAAGGGAAGTACCTGCCAAAATCAAAATTGCTCTTCAGCAAGCGGGATTTATCTTATTGCTTGTTTTTATGGCGTTCGTTCTTTATAATGATGTCGTGAATTTTTAAACCCTGCCTGCGTGATAGTTGTCAACGTGTTTTATTACTCCATCTGCTATATATAGACATATAAATTAACGAACCAAAGGAGCTTTATGTTATGAAAAGCATCCAAATGAAATTGTTACTGCTTATATTTGCCGTGATCATATTAGAATTGTGCTTCACAACTGCCAAGGCACAGCAAGTCCAAGCAAATCTTAACTTCACTGATTACGATGTCATTTACCTTATAGATTTTATTGATACTAAAACCCAAATGGTAAATTCTTCCATATCAGGAATCTCGCTGGATTTGACAGTAGTAACTCCCCCAGGTGGAAATATTAAAGTTTGTATTTACTTGGAAATTCAAGTTCAACTTCGTGGAGATCCTCGACCTGCAGTATTGGTAAGTGGGATTTCAAAAGATTTCATCATTAATGGCAGCCGAACACTCACTGCGAATGACTTTGCAATAAACGGATCTGGAGTCGCACTGCTTAAACCTTCTACTTATTATATGAATGCAAGTTTGAAAAAGAAAATAACAGATTTCGCGCTGACAACTCCGACGGCTCCGCCTGGAAAATATCAAATCACAGCGAAAGTGCTGCAGGCAAATTCGTGGAGTTCAAATGCAGTCACCTATGGAGGAGTTTCAAAGAGTATTGTCGTTCCATATGCCACAACGGATGAAGCCTTTGTAGAAATCAACGATCCGAAGAATGGAAGTTACTTTATGAATCTTGCACCAACATTTAGTTGGACAACGAATGCGAGCACAGTCAAAGTTTCTGTATATGAAGCCGGGTCGAATCAACGGTCACCGCAGGACGCATTGAAAGGCGGAAATCCGTACCTTGTAAAAGAATTAACTGGTACTACGTCACTCACATATCCGCAAGATGCAAGCCGCCAGCTTCAAGAAAATAAGGCGTACGTTCTTCAAGTCGAAGCAGAAGTGTTAACCAATCGCGGTGAAATAGGAAACGCCAGCCTTCCGGTTGTGTTCCGCATTACCAATGACAATGTTGGGAAAATGCTTGATAATTTCTTGAGTACGTCTGCCGGCAGTGCATCCGGAATTTTTTCATCGCTTCGAGCAGAACCAAGCAATTGGGTTGCTTGGCAGGCATATGGCACGATGACACTTGATGGCAGTATATTAACCGAGACCGACTTGCAAAATCTTATTCGTGATCTCACTGGCAATCCTAATGTAAATCTACAACTAAGTGTTCAAAACCAATAAGCGCTTAAGGAGAAAACCATGATAAAGAAAATTCTCATCGTAGGTGTATTGGTACTCCTTGTTGTGCTTTCGCTGGGACAAAAAGGGAAGCAAGACAAAAAAGATATTTCCGCATACATTGTAAAAGTTATCCGAGACGTCAATATGAAATCACCTGCCACTGGATGGCATAAAGCGATTCCGTTGAGCACTCTAAAATCCGGATATGAAGTGCAAACCGATAAAGGATCCCTTGCAATGATTCTTTTTGCCGATCAATCAAAATTGATTCTTCGTGAAAAATCCATTGTAACCATCAAGGGTGAGGTGCGGGGAAAGGAAATTCTCAGCCGAAGTGTTCATATGGATCGGGGAGACATGATTTTCAATGTTAAAAAAGCTGAGACAGAGCAATTTCGATTCTCATCTCCAATTTCTGTCGCCTCCATTCGTGGAACGCAGGGAGGTTATGTTGCTGGTGGCAAGGCAGATTCTTTAACGATTGCCGAAGGCCTTGCTGACTTCACAAATTCACTATCAGGTAGAACCGCACATGTTGGTACTGGGAATACTGGTGTCGCCGATAGCAGTGGCAAGTTAAATATACACCAAGCTGGCAGGGAAGCTCTTAATAATATAATAAATGGGCAGAATATTGGCGAAGATAATAGCAAGGATTCTACTTTAAACAATTATAATAATCTCGGTGCAGATTTCGGCCATCTCAAATCAAGAATTGCTGGCTTTGTTCGCGTTAATTTGTCATCGTTTCAAGGAGGAGCAGTAGCCGCAACTTTATTCTATCGAAAACAGAATGAACAGGCATTCACCGAACTTCCATTAACCATTATTGGGCAAACTGCTCAAGGCCAGTTGTCCGCAGATAAAGTAAGATATCCACAGCTTGAATATTATCTCTCAATAAAATTGAATGATGGTTCTTTGACGATAGTACCGCCTAACGGATCACTAAAACCTGCCACAGTACCGGTAGAGTCGGTTCAACATGTGCTGATAATCCCCGGTCAAACCGGCACACTGCAGGAAAAAGTACTTATCCTGAAATGGAATGATTAAACTGATCCTGGCATACGTCGTAGTCTTGCTTCATATAAATGCTTTTAATAACTTGAACGGCGGGTATTAGGCAACCCGCCGTTTCCTTCTTTGCCATTGTTATTCATCAGAATTTTAACTTACATTTTTAAAGGAATTGATATGAATCGGATTCGCTACACTGCCGTGCTATCCTTTCTTTTCTTCTTTGTTTTCTTATTCCCTATGATGTATGGGCAAGTCAGTCAATACGTTATTGAGGTAAAAGTGCCGCCTGCCTCCGAACAATCATCACTTTCTGTAAGCGTCAAATTGACTCAAAATACTAAAATTCAAAGAGTTTTGCTTCACTATCGCGAATTTGGAGTAACGGAATATAAAGCAATGGATATGTTGCTTTCCGGCCGCACAGCAGTTGCTACAATCCCGGCAAAATCAATGACGCCGCCTTACATTGAATATTATATTGAAATGCGACTCGGCAATAACGTACAAGCGACATTCCCATCAGAAAATCCAGAAATCAATCCGATAAAGATTTCAGTGAAAGGGGTGGATCCAAAAGATATGGAGGTCCGTTTTCTCAGCCCTGAACAGGGAGAAACTTTGGCAGCAGAAGATTTGGCAGTTGCTGTATCGCTCATGTACGCATCTGATGCTGTCGATAAACGTCGTACACATGTTTATCTTGACGAAGCTGATGTAACAAAGGAAGCTTTGCTTTCAGATGATGTGATTCTATACAGTCCGAAAAATTTTGATAAGCCACTTACACTTGGTGTGCACTCTATTAAAATTGAATTACGTGATACATTAGGAAATCTGTACTTCACAAAACGCACAGATTTCAATCTTTCTACTACCACTGCTATCGAAGAAGAAAAAAGTTTACTTCAATACGAGGGTAACGGTCAATTGGAATTACGGAATGAGAAGATTGACTCCGCAAACACAACATACGTACGCGGAGATCTTCATGTGAACGGAACATACAAATTTTTGATGTTTGGCGGCGATGTCCACTTGACAAATGAAGAAAAACCAGATCGTCAACCACAAGATCGATTTCTTGGAACATTGCAAGCAGGTGAATATGCAAAGGTGCAAATCGGTGATGCATATCCAATTCTACCATCGCTAGTGGTAAGCGGAAAACGTGTACGGGGTATTACAGGTTCACTCACATTTGGTTATTTCAATGTTGATGTCTCATACGGAAAAACAGACCGTGCTATTGAAGGAACAATAATTGGGGATACACTTTTTGCTGATTCTTCTTCGGCATCTGCGCGTTCAAAAGAAACAATATTCGAAAGATTCGGTGGACAAAATCCTGCATATGCCACAACAATGGATACTCTTTTCTATCGAATGTACACTTCCGGCACATTTGCCCGTAATTTTTTTGCCATTCGTCCTAGTTTTGGAAGCGGAGAACATTTCCAATTAGGCATTACCTATATGCAATCAAAAGACGACATTAATTCTATTACATATGGTACTTATCCGCAGGAAAATATTGTTGCCGGTGCAGATCTACTGATTGCATTTGATAATCAGAAAGTCCGGTGGGCAAGCCAAGCGGCAATGAGTATGACAAATAATGATATCACCGGCGGCAGTATGACAGACGATGAATTTAGACAATTTGGAATAGGAAAATCTGATTCTGCCCAAACGGTAAATGACTATATAAATACCGCCAAAATCGGCCGTAACTTTATTACAGTGAACAGCCAACTCTGGCCACTCAATCCTGTAAATTCTTCGTTACCATCGTTAGCATATGAATCAGATCTTTCGCTGAATTATTTCAATAATTATATTCATGCTTTGGTCTTCCGGCGCGGCATTGCTTATAAATCATTCGGTAATGATTTTATTCAAACCGATATTGAAGGCATTAACGTCTCTGACCGCATTCGGCTATTGGATAACAAATTGATGGCAAGCGTGTCCTACGAAACAAAACGTAATAATACACAGAACGATGTAAATACTCCGACAACAACATATAACACACTGAATACAAACATAACGGTGTTTCCGGGTGTAGAACTGCCTTCTTTCACCGTTGGGTACGGCATGAATACACGTAAAAATCCTATAGAACTTCATCTGAATCCTATTGTAACGGCTGCCGCAGACACAATTTTCCCCTCTACGGCATTGGATTCGGTGAATTGTGCAGATGAAATTACAAACCGTTTTTTTCTTTCAACAAATTATAATTTTAATTTTCTTGCGCGCCAAACAGCAACAATGTCTGTCACTATCGCAAACAAAAAAGATGACACATTTTACAAGAACGATCAGAACAATGTCAGTATTTCTGCAGCGTTAACAACACTCTATAAAATTCCACTGCAAACAACTATAGCAATTATTGTCAGTCATAATGCCACATATTCTGCATTGGAAGATACTGCAAAGAAACAATATTCTAGCATCACAAATAAACAGGCGTTTGATTATCAAACTCTTTCAATTACTGCACGTTACCGGATGTATAATGATCGCCTCAATGTGTTCACAACTTTGGCACCTTCTTTCGGCGATTTCAAACGGTTCTTGGTGCAAGCTGGTATCGATTATCAAGTAATAAACAATCAGTTTATTGTTGGCCAGCTTGATTTCATTCAGAACCCGGATATAAGAAACGATGTTATTGCAAGTATCATTTATCGTTTCACATTCTAACAAATTATTTTTTACATATAAATTCCCAATTCTCTTCGTCGCAAAAAGGAAGTGGGATTATTCCTCCGATTGATCGTAAAAGGAATCAGAATTATGCCTTCCTATGAATTCAAAAGAAAAATAATGCCGATGCTTATTAAGCTGTCAATCGGTCTGAGCATAGGCATCTTCGTCATTATCATCGGACAAGGATGGCTCTTCGAACTGAGCTTTCTAAAGAATATCGATTTATTGACGATTGACCTGCGTTACCAAAGTAGATATGAACGAACCGAGCAGACACGAGATCTTAAAAATTGTGATATCGTTATTGTGAGCATATCGGATGAGGAGGATCTAAAGGCGCTCCAAGAACCGTTTCCGTTTCCTAGGTCATATTATGCTCATGTCATCGAGAACTTAAATGAAGCTGGTGCAAAGGCCATAGTGTTTGATATAACATTGCAATCGCCCGGAAAAAATGTTCAAGGAGACAGTACATTACGTGCAACGCTAACTAAATACAACAATGTTATACTTGCAGCAACAGTAGGAACGGGATCGTCGAACGAAAAAGCGGAGATACGTGCGACAGAACCAACCTATGATAATATTTTTTATGACGTCGATAAGAATATTGGCATAACCAACATCCTTAAGGATCGAGATAATGTCTGCCGTTCCTATTTTCCACTGTTAGATGTTAAAGGCTGGGAAACGCCAACACTCGGATTTGCTGCCCTAAACAAGTACTTCAGACTCAGACCAGGGACAACCGTTGACTGGAGAAACGAGCAATTCTTTATCTACAAAGATCGAAAGATTCCGCGAAATGGCAGCACCTTTATGTTGAACTTTTACGGTCCGGACAGAACGTTTCGCTATGTTCCATTTTCTCAAGTTATTGATGATTCGACTTTCCAGACCAAAGACGAATTGGAATTAGGTGAACAGATCAATGCCTTTGATACGACCACAATGAAACTTTTTAAAGACAAAATCGTCATTATCGGTTCCATTATGGCAGAAGAACGCGATTATCACAATGTGCCTCTTTACAAAGAAGAAGGTGGGAAAAGAAACTACGCGATGAATGGCGTAGAAATTCATGCCACAGCCATTCAGAATGTTATCGACAAACACTTTATCACAACAGTGGATCCATTGATCGAAGGAATTGTTATAATTCTTCTCTCGCTCATCTGCTTCCTTGGTCTATTGGCGCTAAAGCAGGTTCACATACGACATATGTGGCTACTGGAGATCGGAGCATTTCTTTTAACCATTATTTTTATTGGCGCTGTATTCGAAGTTTCTATTATTGTGTTTAGCAACAATAATATTTTGATGAATGTTGTTAACCCGTGTCTTGCAATTGTATTGGCTTATTTCGGTACAACTGTTTATCAGTATTTGACCGAGCGACAGCAAAAAGCAATCATAAAAAATATGTTCGGCCATTATATTAATCGTACGGTCGTAAATGAACTGGTTTTGAATCCGGAGAAAGCAAAGCTTGGTGGAGATCGCCGCGAACTGACAGTATTTTTCTCTGATATAGCCAACTTCACTAGTATTTCGGAACAGTACCACAGCAAACCGGAGGTATTGGTTGCGCTGCTCAATGAATACTTAAATGAAATGACACATATTGTACTTAAATGTGAAGGAACATTAGATAAATACGAAGGCGACGCAATTATGGCATTCTGGGGCGCACCGCTTCCGCAAAAGGATCATGCACTACGGACATGTCTTGCAGCGCTGGAGATGCAGAAACGCTTGCGTGTACTCAGGCAAAAATGGGCAAAGGAAAGCAAGCCTGTAATTTCAGTACGAATGGGTATCAATACTGGCATTATGATTGTCGGTAATATAGGAGGAAAAGATAGGTTTGATTACACGGTTATCGGTGATAGTGTAAACCTTGCTTCGCGGCTTGAAGGCGCTAACAAACAATACCAATCAAGTATTATGATCAGTGATTTTACATATACGCATGTGAAAAACAAAGTTATAGTACGGGAACTTGATTTGATTCAAGTGAAAGGCAAGACAGAACCGGTGAAGGTGTACGAATTGCTCGGCACTGCAGAAATGGAAATGACTGAGAATCAGCGACAGGCACTTGAGATGTACCACGAAGGATTGAAATTCTACCGCTCAAGGAAATGGGAAGAAGCGATTGCGTATATGCAGCAAGCACATTCATTGGACGAGTCCTGTTATGTCGCACAGATTTACACAGAACGTGCAAACTTGTATCAAATTACTCCGCCGCCGGTTGAATGGAACGGTGTCTTTGTGATGACGACAAAGTAAGAGAACATTTTATACTGAAAATAAAAAAGCTTGATTCTGAGATAATAGAGTCAAGCTTTTAATTTTTTTAGACAATGATTCTTAATATGCGTATAAGCGATGATATTGTTTTTGTTGTCTTTTACAATTGTCTCATTTCAGTAAAATTAGCTTTTTCGTCTCAACAAAATTTCCTGCATGTAATCTATAGAGATATGTTCCACTGGGTAAATTGTTTGCATCGAAAGTTACTGAGTAAAAACCTGCATCTTGTTCATCGTGTACTAATTTTTTTACTTCTCTTCCCAGCATATCGAACACCTCCAAGTGAACATTGCAGAAACTTTTTATTTGATACTTAATAACCGTAGATGGATTGAATGGATTAGGATAATTTTGAGACAAAGAGAAAACAGCCGGCGCTGCTCCAATCTTCACTTCTACACTTGTTGAATATGTAAACGTCCCATCATTATCAATCTGTTTCAAACGATAGACATATCTGCCTACCGTAAGCTTGAGATCGCTGAAAGAATACTCATGCGTAATATTGCTGGAACCGTTACCGGCAACAAACCCAATTTTCTGCCACGTATTGGTCATCGATGACTGATCACTGACAATTGCTCTTCTCTCCACTTCAAATCCATAGTTATTCTCTTCTGATGCAGTTTTCCATACAAGCAATATTTGAGTTTCTTTAAGCATAACACCAAAAGAAACGAGTTGGACGAGAAGGGAAGAATTATCAATAGAGATTAATTCAATTCCTTGACCAGTTCCGAGATTCCTTGTGTATTGTTTTTCAGTCGCATTATTCCAGTGTTCATGCGTTCCAAGGCTTTTAATATGTACCCCATTACTATCAGGATCATACTTAATACCGCTTGCCCAATTCAATGAATCCGCTGCCTGATGTAAATAATCATCAACTCCATCCATTTGAACAACAGTAGAGCAGTTGCCGCGCGCGGCAGTAAATTCAGAACGGAGAAAATCGTACCCAACAGATTCGATAGCGACAGGATCGAATGATGCGAATACCGAAGACATCCAGTCGTTATTGAACGGAGCCATTTGCCATTTTAAAGGAACGTCCGCTTCGTAGTCGGTCGCCCACAGGGCATCCATCAAGTAAAATAGGTTCTTTTTTCCGGTGAGTGAATGTGTCATGAAATCGACCTGAACGCGATATAAACCGTATCCAGGTCTTGTTATGCCATTCTCCATTTGCATCGGAGCCACAAGACCGTCATGTAGCTGTGACGCATCTGCTCTGGTTTGTGAACCGAAATTATTCTTAGCAAAAGCCGTTATGCCCGCCCGCTGGTGTCCTTTTAACATCGGCAGGTTGATAACATATTCCGTGGTTGATAATATTGTGTAAAGATAATCATTATAGATAGGACTTCCCCCGGGTCTCCCCGGGTCCCAAACGTTCGCGCGCAACACGGCTCCGTGATCGGAATAATATATTTTTGCTGTAGTGCTTGCGGTTGCTTTTTCTCTTCCCAGCGTGGAGTAGCTGTTATCGAGATAGTGGACGTTCGGAAATTCCGCATGCCAGAGGTCGTAGCAGTGTTTGTAGATGTGCTTCATCGGATCGCCGATATAGATATCGGTCTGTGAAACACGCACCTTGTTCACGAGGTGACGCAGTACCGACAGCACAATCGCCGGGGAAGTTTCGGAGATACCGTAATTTGAATTGTATACCTTTGATAGATCCGATGTATTATAGTTTCCACTCCAGCCGCTTGTAGCGTTTATTTTTATGAGGATTTTTTCTCCGGCTGCGTAATTGACAGCCCCCTTGCCGCGTGTCGTATTATGATATTCAAATATCGCCCTCCAAGCAGCACTATCTGTAATCTGTCCTGTCAGTTTTTGAACAGCAGAAGAAACCATCCCGTCTACAACTGTCTGATTATTGTTCTCAGGCAAAAACCATCCATGACCGTAAGAACCGGGGACACAATTTTGATTTGTAGCGGCAGAATCATGCACCCAAACCACTCTTCCCGGGTATATTCCTTTTGCTTCGCCAATAGGTGCGTTAGCTGCACCAAGATTGCTTGTATTAGCATATACTGGAGGTTGATCTGCCTGAAAAGAGAAAAATCCTGTTATTAGTGCAATCACCAAAAAGCCGATCATAGTCCAATAGTGTGAATATTTCCAATGCTCTTTCATTTTGCCAAAAGCAAAAGCAGAAGTAACCAATCCAAGAAAGTAGATTACAAAAGAAGAGGCTATAGGATAGGCAACACGCATGCAGGGATACGTGGCACGACTTGGTTTGGGAACGACACGAAATAAAAACCAGATAAGTGATATCAATCCAATAATTGGGAAAAATATCTTAATAATTATCTTCTTCATATTACACCTCGTCTTATTACTAAGACACTTCGTATTTCAAATACGAATAATTAATCGTATCGTTTTCAGTTTTGTTTCAATGTAGAAAACGATTTTCTATGCATTATTATAGATTTATGTAACTGATTCAATTGCCTTTTTCACTGCTTCTTCGATAAATGCAATATCGGGTTTTTTTATAAAATTTTCTTTCATTAACAAATCTAATATACTGCGAGCCTCTTTTATATCGCGAAGTGTTGTATCGTAAATTTCTTGATGACTGAGTTGAATTCGCGCAACACCTTGCTTAATCGCCTGCGTGCCAACATCAGCGGCTTCTTGAGCAAATAATTCAGTTTCTTCCATTGTGGGCATGATATAATCAGGATTGAGACCTTTTTTCATTGCGAAATTTGCCATGGAATATGCTGCGGTAATTGCCATTTCATCTGTAATTTTTCTTGCACGCACCATAAGAGCACCTTTGAGAATACCGGGGAAGCCCATCGAGTTGTTCACTTGATTAGGGAAATCACCACGTCCGGTCGCAACAATGTAAGCACCGGCTTCTTTAGCGGCATACGGATAAATTTCAGGAACCGGATTTGCACAAGCAAAAACGATAGACTTCTTAGCCATTTTCTGTATCCATGTTCGTTTAATAACATCGGGACCAGGTTTACTTAACGCAATGAGAACATCAGCATCAGTTACTGCAGTTTCAATGTCTTCGATGCATGATGGATTTGTTGTCTGGCAGATTTCCCACTTACGGTAAAATGCTTTATCTACCTCAATATCCTTACGATTTCTGTGAAGTGCACTCTTTGTATCGAACATAATCACTTTATACGGATCGACGCCAGCCTTTAATATCAATCGGGCAATTGTAGTGTTTGATGCTCCTGCGCCAAAGAATACGATCTTCACATTCTTCATGTCTTTACCAACAACACGAAGAGCATTGATCAATCCTGCAAGTGTCACGCTGCCCGTCCCTTGAGCATCGTCATGCCACACAGGAATATTGCATTCCTCACGCAGTGTATCAAGTACTTTAAAACAATTGGGCTGAGAAATGTCTTCGAGATTTACAGCTCCGAAGCTAGGTTCCAGCATTTTAACAAATTCGATAATTTTGTCTGGATCATGTTCTCCTTTTGCATTGATTGAGTTGATGCAAAGCGCAACAGCATCGACACCGCCAAGGTATTTCATGAGAAGTCCTTTTCCCTCCATGACACCTAATCCACCGGGAGGCGTGCAATCACCATCACCGAGAACACGGGTTGAATCAGACACGACGGCAACTAAATTTCCTCGATTTGATAGGTCGAACGAAGTGTCGTTGTTATCGCGAATCGTCGTAGAGATTTTTGAAACACCCGGCGTATACCAGACATTAAACCAGTTGAATCCATAAATTCCCGCCTTTGGTATTGTAGCTATCTTTCCTCTGTAAAATTTATGACATAAAAGCGAAAGTTCTTTTAAAAAAAAGGTTTTCGCTTTTGCTTTTTGCTCTTCGCTAAAATTCTCTGGAAAGAAATTATTCAAATTATTAAGTGTAAAATCGAAATTTTGCATAACATTCTCCTATATTAAGTATTGTTTGAATAATAGAATCACTTTAGTTTTTTTTCCTTCCATAATCAAGCAATGGAAGGATAACAGTATATATACCTTTCAATAGATTTAATAAGGAAATGATTCCATGTACGAGATCGCAATTTCAGAAACATCGCATATTGTAAATGTTATCCCTTTTTATAGGTTTTGGATGCATTGACAAATAGCAAAGTAAAAAACAGTGAGTTGCATTGAGGATGTAACTATATTGCAATAATGCTTCAATTCGTTTATTTTATTACTTATCGCTTTCGGGAAAGCTATTTTGGAATCTTCCTAAAAGTGCCAAGCTCGCTTTATTTCCTTTGAAATATAGCGTTTAAGCTGTTCTCTCAAATAATATGCAATGTGGCACACTACTTGAGCGTTATAGACTAATATGTGATTTCTTCTATAGTTAATCGTTAGCGAAAAACAAATCCGCCGGAGTATTAAATGATTCGAGGTACGATAATCGTTTCAATAGAAATTTGTAAAGCGTGCGAGTTGTGCGTTACAGCTTGTCCGCAGGATTGTTTGGAGTTATCAGCCCAATTGAATTCGAAGGGTTACCGCTACGCACAATTGAAGAATGATTCTTGTACAGGATGCATCAACTGCGCTATCGTTTGTCCTGATAGTGCTATTACAGTGTACCGTCAAAAAAAAGAGATCAAGTCAGCAACGCAAAAAATTTCATAAATAACAACAGGACAAAAAAATCGCAGGAAGCACTCTAAAATAAATTACTAGATTAAGAAATGTGAAAAACATGGCAAGTGGAAACGGAAAATCTAACACTCGATTAATGAAAGGCAACGAAGCTCTTGCAGAGGCCGCTTTGCGTGCGGGTATGCAGGCATACTTTGGATATCCAATTACACCGCAAACAGAAGTAATGGAGTATCTTTCAATTCAGGCACCAAATTATCCGGGTGTTGTGATACTGCAAGCAGAGAGCGAAATTGCGGCTATTAATATGGTGCATGGTGCTTCCGGTGTTGGTGCGCGGGTAATGATTTCATCTTCCAGCCCCGGTATTAGTTTAATGCAGGAGTGTCTTTCGTATATGGCGTCAGCGCAATTGCCGGCAGTAATTGTAAATGTTCAGCGAGGCGGACCCGGTCTTGGCACTATTCAGCCTTCACAAGCAGATTATTTTCAGGCAGTAAAAGGTGGCGGTCATGGTGATTATCATCTTATCGTCCTTGCACCATCGTCTGTGCAGGAAATGGTAGATTTTATATTCGATGCGTTTCGTTTAACGGAGAAGTACCGTAATCCGGCGATGATTCTTGCCGACGGTGCTCTCGGTCAGATGATGGAAAAGGTTACATTACCTGTGGCTGGTTCTTTGCCAAAAACGAATGCCCCTTGGGCGACGATAGGCAAACCGAATTCGCGCGAACGAAATATTATTACTTCTCTTTTCATCCAACCGGAGCGAATGGAGAAATTGAATTTAGTCCTGCAAGAAAAATACAATCAATTGCAGAAGGAAGTTCGCTGGGAAGAATACCAGACCGAAGATGCAGAAATTGTTCTTGTCGCATTCGGATTAACATCCCGCATTTGTGATAAGACAATGAACTTGGCACGCGAAAAAGGATTAAAGGTTGGATTGCTTCGTCCCATCACCCTGTATCCATTTCCAACAAATGCGCTTGCAAAGTTAGCGAAGCATGCAAAAGTATTTCTGACGGTTGAGATGAATGCGGGACAAATGGTGGAAGATGTGCGGCTTGCAATTAATGGCAAATGCCCGGTACATTTTTACGGACGGATGGGCGGAATGATTCCATCACCGGAAGAAGTACTGATAAAAGTGGAATCAATTGCCAAAGAATTTCAAACGGCGCATGCATAGGATGGAAGAAATGGAAACAGCAACGAATATTGACGGATTAGAAGTCGTTTATGCAAAGCCTAAAACGCTTACCGACACGCCGACACACTATTGCCCGGGATGCGGACATGGTGTAGTGCATAAAATTCTGATGGAAGTTATTGAGGAAATGAATATTCAGGAAGAAACTATCGGCGTTGCGCCGGTCGGATGCGCTGTCTTTGCGTACGATTATATGAACATCGACATGCAGGAAGCGGCACACGGACGCGCAAGTGCTGTAGCGACAGGAGTCAAGCGTGTCCTTCCCGATAAATATGTTTTTTCTTATCAAGGCGACGGCGATCTTGCGGCAATTGGTACTGGTGAAACAATTCATACAGTTAACCGCGGTGAAAATATTCTCATGCTCTTCATCAATAACGGTATATACGGAATGACTGGTGGTCAAATGGCTCCGACATCAATATTGGGCATGAAAACAACAACATCACCATTTGGACGCGAAGTAGCGACAATGGGCAATCCATTGAAGATTACAGAAATGCTTGCACAGCTTCCCGGTGCGTACTACGTCTCACGGCACTCGGTACACAATACGGCAGCCGTACGTAAGTTGAAAAAAGCAATTTCTACGTCATTCAAATACCAAAAAGAAAAAAAAGGAACTTGTTTTATTGAGATTGTCTCTAATTGTCCGTCCGGTTGGAAAATGACACCAGTAGAATCCAACGAGTGGCTAGAGAAAAACATGTTTCCAATTTATCCACTTGGTGATATTAAAGTGCCAAAGAGTTAATTTGGAATATCATAGAAATCTGTAAAGATGGTGAAACAATAAATTCTTAGATAATAAAGCGATTATGAATATGAGCATGACTCAAGAAATAATTATTGCCGGCTTTGGCGGTCAGGGCGTTCTTTCAATGGGACAAATCATTGCATACGCTGCAATGGAAGGAAAGAAAGAAGTGAGTTGGATGCCTTCGTACGGCCCTGAGATGCGCGGCGGCACAGCGAATTGCACTGTAATAGTTTCTGATTCACGCATCAGTTCTCCTATTATCACGAAGTTTGATACTGCAATTGTATTAAATCAGCCGTCGATTGAAAAATTTGAAAATGCTGTGAAACCGGGTGGCATTTTGATCTATGAAAAATCCACGATACTTCGTCCGCCGTCGAGAAAAGACATTGAGGTTCTTGCCATTCCCGGATTAGAAGAAGCTCAAAAACTCAAGAGTAAACAAGTGGCAAACATGATTTTACTCGGCGCTTTCCTTGAGATGCGTCCTATTGTAAAGTTGGAACATGTAATAAGTGCTCTACACAGTGTCCTGCCTCCGCATAGACAACATTTGATTCCTCTCAATGAGCAAGCTTTAGCACGAGGTAAAGAATTAGCAATACAAGTGGCAACTGAAATGGTGGTACGATGAAGCAGATAGAAAACACACAATCCGCAATTCAAGCATGGAGTGAACATGCAATTGAGTCTGGTAATGCGAAATGCAACCATGACTGTCGTATCACATGTAAAATGTTGACTGAGGCAATGCGAAAAGAAGCAGAGATGATCCAATTCTATGAGACAATTATGACGGAATGCGATTATCCGGCTGTGAATTCTTTTGTACGTGAACTTTTAGAAGAAAAGAGTCGCATTGTGCTGCACATTAATCAGAAACTGAATGAAATCCGCGCCTGCGGTCAAGTAAGTAATGGCGTCATCTCTGAATGCAATCCTGAATTCTTGTAAGACTGCTTAAACAAAGAGCATATTCTTATTTAGAAATATTATTCCTATGAATTTTGAACGGAGGTTCTGGTATGAAGACCAAAGAACTTCAACGTGTCAACCTTAAATATTATTACCTTTTTTCCTTCACAGTACCATTATAAAATAGAATCATAGCAAACTGAGAATGCATCTTGCACTTCACATAATCATTTTCTAAGGTACGGCAAGAAATATATTATAGGAAGGATTATCGGCATGAACATCGGCATACTGAAAGAAATAGCTCCATCGGAACGACGCGTAGCACTGACGCCAGGTGGCGTGCAAACATTAGTGAGCTTGGGCGCTATTGTGTATGTAGAACGGAATGCTGGAGCACTTAGTTTCTTTACGGACGATGAATACAGCAATGCAGGCGCCGTCATTGTGTACAGTCCGGAAGAAGTTATTAATCGTTCAGATATAGTTTTGAAAATTGCACCGCCAGCTGATTCGGAACTAAAACTTTTGCACGAAGGACAGACCTTTTTTTCAGCATTGCACCTCGCCATTTCCAAACGTAAAACAATAGAAACATTTCTAGAAAAAAAAATCACTGCAATCGGATATGAATTGATAGAAAATGAACATTGTGAACTACCGATAGTTCAGACCATGGCAGAAATTGCCGGGCAAATTTCGATTCAAGTAGCTGCGCACTATTTGCAAGCACGCCAAGGCGGACGCGGTGTACTCTTGGGAAGTGTTCCCGGTGTACCTGCCGCCGATGTGCTCATTCTTGGCGCTGGAACTGTGGGACGCACCGCTGCGCGTGTTGCACTCGGACTTGGGGCGAAAGTGATGATTATTGACAAGAACATCGGCCGCCTGCGCGAAGTGGAGAATTTGTTTCAGTGGAGAATTGCCACTGCCGTTTCTGATCAATATAATATTGAGTGTGCAGTGCGGGAAGCAGATGCGCTTATTGGAGCTGTTCTATTAAAAGGGGAAAAGACGCCACACTTAGTTTCTGAAGATTTAGTGAAACAGATGAAACCCGGTTCTGTTATTGTTGATATTTCCATTGATCAAGGCGGTTGTATTGAAACGAGCCGTCCAACGACAATAACCGATCCTGTTTATATTACTCATGGCATAGTGCATTATTGTGTTCCCAATACACCTGCATTAGTCCCGCGCACTGCAACTGTTGGATGGACAAATGTTCTTCTTCCGTTCTTGAGAGAAGCGACTGAACTTGGAATGGAACAAGTGCTTCGTGCTGATGTCGGACTTTCTAAGGGAGTATGCACATTCCGCGGATGTTGTACGAACAACGCTTCCGCCAAGGCATTCGATTTAAAAGCAGAAGACATTCAAACATTACTCAACTCTCCGCTCAATAAAGCTTGATAGGAATAATTATGAATTGGCTTGATCAATACAAGTCGAAAGTTGTGACAGTTGAGGAAGCGGTCAAGGTTGTCAAATCGAATGACCGGATTTTTCTCAGCGGCAACGCGGCAACGCCTCTTCTATTGACAGAAGCGCTGGCAAAACGTGCGCAGGAACTTTCAAACGTTGAAGTCAATCATATTTTATTATTTGGAGGCGACCCGCTTTCCAAGCCGGACATGAATAACCATTTCCGGCACAACTCGTTTTTTGTTGGTCCCGGTGACCGTCAATCTATTGCTGATGGAATTTCTGATTATGTACCAATTCATCTTTCGCAGGTCCCGTCATTATTTTGTGATGAATACATACCTCTCGATGTTGCGTTCATTCATGTTTCGCCGCCCGATGCACATGGTTTTATGAGTTTTGGTGTTGAATGCGCTGCTTCGAAAGCAGCGGCAGAAAATGCGAAGATTGTTATAGCACAAGTGAATGAGTGCATGCCGCGTACTTTAGGCGATGTATTCATACACGTTTCACGAGTTCATAAAATTGTTGAATGTTCTATTCCCATTATGGAATTAAAACCGACGACAGCTTCAGATATCGAAGCAAAAATTGCAGATTTTATTACTCCAATTATTGAAGATGGAGCAACGCTTCAATTGGGTATCGGCGGCATTCCGGATGCTGTGCTTGCACGTATCGAAGGCAAACAGCATTTGGGTATTCACACAGAAATGATTTCCGACGGCGTAGTAGAAGCAATTGAAAAAGGCATTATCACAAGTCAGAAAAAAACGATTCATTCGGGCAAGGTTGTTGCAACCTTTGTTATGGGCACTAAAAAATTGTACGACTATGTTCACAACAATCCACTGTTCGAAATA
Organism: Ignavibacteriota bacterium; assembly: GCA_003142475.1. Lineage (GTDB taxonomy): Bacteria > Bacteroidota > Ignavibacteria > UBA10030 > UBA10030 > Fen-1298. The sequence goes on along the minus strand of PLMK01000006.1, from coordinate 49,437 downwards.
CATCCTTGCGATTATACAAACAATCCTTTTATTATAGCGCAAAACGATAAAATGGTTGCGATAAATTCCTGTATCGAGGTGGATATTACGGGGCAGGTATGTGCTGATTCTATCGGCACTAAAATTTATAGTGGTTTCGGCGGACAAGTGGATTTTGTGCGCGGAGCTGCTCATTCAAAAGGAGGCAAACCGATCATTGCCTTGTCCTCAACTACGAAGAAGGGAACAGTATCTCGCATCGTACCCCAGCTACAGTCCGGCGCCGGAGTAGTTACTTCACGGGCAGATGTACATTATGTAGTGACGGAATATGGTGTAGCCTCTCTTCATGGAAAAAATCTGCACCAGCGTGCGGAAGCACTCATTGCGATAGCGCACCCTTCGTTTCGTCAGATGCTTGAAGAATATTTACAAAATCCTAAGTGTTAGATATCTATCTGTTTGGCTCAAAGTCACAATCCTCGTAGCTGAAATAGTAGACAAATATTTATCGGAGTTGGAGACAATAAAGTGTAAGAAGCTAAAAGAAAGTAACGTGATGATCAGCGTAGATTCTGAAAAGAATACAAAATGAAATATCACCAACAAGCAATCAGAAAAATATGCTTATCATCGTGCATCGAATAGAGGATGAAATATATGAAGCGCATTTTCCCGCCGGCATTTTATAATTTGCGGACACTGATCGGTGCGGCAATTGCATCGGTGAGTTTCGGACTTGTGCTCTTCTTGACTGTCCTTGATCTGTTTGAAGGAGAGCAGAAACCCTACATAGGCATTCTTACATTTATTATTCTTCCAATATTCGTTCTCTTTGGACTTATACTTGTGTTCTATGGTATTTGGCGTGAGCACAGACGTGAGAAACAAGGACTGCCGCAAGATCTCAAATTACCACGTATTGATTTAAATGATCCAAAGCAACGGAATGCGTTCTTTTGGTTTTCATTTGGTGCATTGCTGCTCTTAATTTTCTCAGCCTTCGGCAGTTTCAAAGCTTACGAGTATACTGATTCCGATGAATTCTGTGGAACTATGTGCCATAAAGTTATGGAGCCGGAATATACAGCTTATAACAGTTCGCCACATGCGCATGTCGGTTGTGCAAAATGCCACATAGGTCCCGGTGCTGGATGGTTTGTACGCTCTAAGCTCTCCGGCGCATATCAGGTGTATTCCACTATCTTCAATAAATATTCACGCCCTATTGCCACACCAATCGAGAATCTTCGACCAGCACAAGAAACATGCGAGCAATGTCATTGGCCGAAGCATTTCTTTAGCGAAATGCGTGTATCGAAATCGTATTTTCTCTCTGATGAAACCAATACACGATGGAATTTGGATTTACTTATCAAAGTTGGCGGGGGAAACGAAGAAACCGGACTTTCGGGAGGTATTCATTGGAACATGAATATTGCAAATGCAATTACGTACGCACCGGCAGATAGGCAGCGTCAAATTATTCCATGGATTAAAGTAAAAAGTAAAAAAGACGGAACTGAACATATCTATCGCAACCTCGAAAATCCTATCACCGAAGATTCGTTAGCATTGTTAGAAAAACGCACGATGGATTGCATCGATTGTCATAATCGTCCCTCGCACATCTATCATCCCCCGGTACCGACGGTAGATCATGTTATATCAGCCGGATTGATAGATTCAAAGTTACCATATGCAAAAAGCATTGCTGTCAAGGCACTTGATCAAACATATTCTTCTTCAAATGTCGCACAGGATAGTATCCGGCTTGCGATTGAAGGATATTACAAAACGAATTATCCTCAGGTTGCTTCAGAAAAAAGCGCAGCAATTAGCCAGATGGTTTCAACAGTCCAAAAGTTTTATGCGCGAAATTACTTTCCAACAATGGCTGTCACATGGCGACATTTTCCAAACAATATTGGTCACCTTTTTTATAAAGGTTGTTTCCGATGCCATGATAATAAACATATTAGAGAAGATGGGAAAATCCTCACGAACGAATGTTCTGTTTGTCATACAATTCTTGCTCAGAGTTTTGGAAAAGGAGAAAACAGTGTTTCGCTGGATGGTGTCCAATACCAACATCCTGTAGACATCGGAGATTCATGGAAAGAAATAAATTGTAGCGACTGCCATAACGCAGAAGAGTAGTTAAATTTGGTTTTATAAACGATAATAATTAGGGAAGATTGTGATCGAAGAGAAACTAATATGTATATTAGGTTATGGCAAATTTACGGATTTTAAGTTGGTGTTTTCTACATTTATTTTTACCATATTTATACGTATATGCACGCCGGCTGAACGTAGAAAAAACAATTCCTGTCATCATTAGCAAATATTATTATTAATTAAGAATTAAATAAAAGGAGAGTCTCATATGCAGAAGGCGATTACATTTCTTCTTGCGACTTTGTTCCTGCTTTCACTTTCCACATTTGCCCAGAACAAGTATATTGGAGCTAAAATGTGTGGTATGTGCCATAAAGGCGAAAAGAAAGGTGCACAATTCGAAATTTGGCAGAAGAGCAAACACGCCGAAGCTTATAAAACTTTAACTGAGACTAAAGCAGCCGAAATTACTAAGGCAAGGGGATTGAAAAAGGCGGCAAATGAATCACCTGAATGCCTCGAGTGCCATGCCATTACAGCTGATACTAAGCTCACTGCCGATGGAGTGCAATGCGAAACTTGCCACGGTGCGGGTTCAGCATACAAGGCTTTTTCAATTATGAAAGATAACGCAAAAGCAATTACTGCGGGCTTAATGGAATTCAAAGATAAGGGAGCGATTGAAAAAAAATGCAAGACATGCCACAACGAGAAAAGTCCATCCTATAAGCCCTTTAAATTTGATGAAATGTGGGCAAAGATTAAGCATCCAATTCCCAAAGGATAATAGCTGGAATAAATATTCCAATTGTTTGGTCGGGCGTCTTGGAAATAATAGACTGAGGCGCTCAATTATTTGCGTTTTGTATATTCACGACCACATATAATAGACGACCAATGAAACATCCAATGCAGCGCAGCATTTTAATGATGTTGGCGATGTTCATTTTTCTTTTCTGTGAAACATCGGCTCAATTTTTTCAATTGCGACTTGTCTCTTCCGCCTCTGCGTGGCAGCAACAAGATACAGTAGGTCAATCATCCAACCACCTGTTCGGATACCAGACAGTACAGCTCGCGTTGGCAGGTGAGCATCTTTCGTTTCATACGTATCTGCAAGGGTTTAACGATTTTGCCGGTCCGTTAAAAAATGAAGGTACAATTCGGTTCTATAATTTTTATTTGAATTACGCAAACTTATTTGAAATGGTCGATATCAGTCTCGGTCGTCAAGCGATCTTTGCAGGCGTTGGTAACGGCACAATCGATGGCGGCATCGCTTCAATCCGATTGCTTGATTCAAGATTGAAGGTGTTCGGTTATTATGGTGCTCTGCCATCTCCCGGACAAAAATTTGAGATGATTAGTGATCAGAAAAATAATAATATGTTCGGCGCACAGTTGATTGGTATGCCGATGGACTTTGCACGTGTATCATTGAGCTATATGCAGAAAAATATTAAACCTGAAACGTACTGGGCGCTCAGAAAAGACTCCCTTTTCAATCCCGTTATAACAGAGATATCTCCAAGTGCGACGGCCGAACAATATATTAGCGGAGACATCAGCATTGACTACGACATGATCTCTGCATATGCTCGAAGCGATTTCGATTTAAATCAGGAAATATTTTCACGAATTCAATTCTTTACACGAGTAAGGGTAACGGAACCGTTTTCGCTTACAGGTGAATATATCCACCGCGAACCGCATCTTTCATATAATTCCATATTCTGGGTATTTGCTTATAACACGATAAGCGAATATGAACTTGGCGCCGAATACGCAATCTGCAAGGACTGGCAAGTATTTGGGAAGTTCGGTGCCGTTTCATACGGTGATGACAATTCCAATCAAGTTACACTTGGCTGCAATATAAAGTACGCCTCGGCAAGTTTTAGCTGGAACACCGGTTATGGCGGAGAATTAGCAGCGTTTTCTATGAATGCGGGTTATCCATTATTTGATAATAAACTTACACCGACTATTGTAGCGGGGTATGCACACTATAAATTAAACAGCAATGCACCAATAACAGATGCTCTAAGCGGTGCTGTCGGAGCGGTGTACCGCCCAATTCCGGCCCTTTCGCTGGATGCGCAGGTACAGTGGATCCAAAATAAAATTTATAACAATGATGTGCGCCTCTTTTTACGAGGCAGTTATTATTTAGGCGAACGTTTGAACATTTTCTGAGATTACCATACCAACAAATCGAAAGAACACGTCAATTATTATGAAGCATGGATTTCTTCTCATCAGCGTAGTGCTGACATTGCTTTTTACCTTCACCGGTGCATTGGTACCACATGAACAAACCGATGGTGATAAACATCAGAAGGGTGTAAAATTTTCGCATCAATTCCATGTGAGCGAAGCCGGCGTCGCCTGTATAGATTGCCATACCGACGCATCAAAGAGCACAAAAGCATCCGATAATCTTCTTGCGAAGATGGAAGCTTGCAAGAGCTGCCATGAAGAACCATTGAAGAATAATTGCACTTATTGTCATCTGAATTCGGATTCTACAATATATACAGCGACACTAAATCCTATACGCGAACTGATGTTCTCACATCAACAGCATGTGGAAGATCAAAAAGTAACATGCGAAACATGTCATACTGTTCTCGATAAAGCCGGTGTTGCAACCGGAGAACTTGTACCTGCAATGGCAACATGCAACTCCTGCCACAACGATACGAAAGCAACAGGTGCATGTGAGAAGTGCCATACCAATTTTGCGTCGCTGCGTCCTGTAGAGCACAATCGTACAAATTTTATCCATGAACATAAACGATTAGCGCGGCTTGGTGATGCCAAGTGCGGCGTTTGCCACTCGCAAGAAACCTGTATCGATTGTCACAACGGATCGGAATTAATAAAAGTAGATGTGCCGGGACGCAATCTTACATCACAACGATCGCCGCGTCTCACAGCAATCGATCGAGGACAAGAAATGCGTTTGACAAAAATACACGATTTGAATTTCCGCTTCACACATGGTATTGCCGCAAAGGGTAAGGCATTGGAATGTCAAACTTGCCACAGCTCAGAAAAATATTGTTCAACATGTCATGAAGCCGGAGGCAATATAAATCAAAGTGCATTCAAGCCGGCATCACATGCAGTAGCTGGATTTACAACGCTAGGAGTTGGAAGCGGCGGCGGTGAACATGCCCGCTTGGCAAGACGTGACATTGAGTCGTGTGCAGCATGTCATGGCTCAGAAGGCACCGATCCGGTATGCATCACGTGTCATAACGATCCTGACGGCATCAAAGGTACAGATCCAAAAACTCATGACCCCGGATTTATGTCCGGTAATCATGGGAGCTGGCATGATGATCCTGGTGCGACATGCTATATGTGCCATACAGATTCCAATGCGCGGCCAAGTGGTGTTAGAGGACAAAAATTTTGCGGTTATTGCCATCAACACCGATAATAGAGCGAATTGAATATGAAGAGACACTATATAATCTCGATTTTTACAACTCTTGTGCTTATTCTTTTCCTTAGCTCATGCAGCGATTTGAAGAAGGATTTGCCGACAGAAGAGAGTGATGAGTTGCAAATTCATGTACAAGGGTGGACGGATACTACTTCTGCCAATTTTCATGGCAAAGCGATCCAAAATAATAATTGGGATATGCACGTCTGCCAATCTTGTCATGGTGCTGACTATACTGGAGGGATATCAGGAAAATCATGCAATATTTGCCATACAGCACCTGGTGGTCCGCAAAATTGTGCAACCTGTCATGGCATGCCCCCCGCACCGGCTCTCGATGGAAGCACTTCATATACAGCCCATGGTGTAGGAGCTCATCAAATCCATTTTATCGGCAACGGGACCTATTCATCCCATAGTATGTTATGCGATGCGTGCCATCACATGCCGACGAGTATTTATGATCCAGCTCATATCAGTGCAGATGGACGTGCAGAAGTTATTCTGAATGATCCCTTGGCTAATCTCACAAGCAGTGGTATAACACCTACCCCGACATATGATCCAAGTTCTATGACATGCACGAATACATTCTGCCATGGAGCGTGGCGTCTTCCAAAAGTAGGTTCGCCTGATACCACGATGTTTACCACTAGTATAATGACCGGTGCTAGTTATGCACCTCGCTGGAATGGTGGTCCAGTAGAAAAAAGTTGCGGCAGTACGACCACTTGTCATACTTTGCCACCGAATGGTCATAAACCTTCCGCTTTGACGATATGTTATACATGTCATGGAGATGTGATGGATGCTTCAGGCAATATTAAAAACAAAGCAAAGCATATAAACGGAAAAATTGATCTTGCCGGTGGAGTAGTGCTTAATTTTCGATAATAAAACTGAAAGAATTCATAAGATATTTAAAACGAAAACCCAAAAATATAAAAATTACTAAAATTAACTATTTACTTTAGCCTAAAGGCGTTTTTATGGTGAAAAAAATATTTTGGGGTATTACTATCTTGGGGATAGGTATCTTTGTAATTGCGGCTATGTCTGGCTGTAAAGAAGGTCCTACTGGTCCTGCTGGTAAAGATGCTTCAGAGAGCACCCTCGAGGGTTTTGCGCCCGGTATTAAATGCGCGACCTGCCACAATCCAGATCTGGATACAACATATCGTGTACTTACTAAAGAAGTTCAATATGAAGCCTCCAGTCATTTTGAGGGCGGTAATTTCGCTCGCAATTCATTTGATTGCGCTGGCTGTCATACGAATGAAGGTTTCTTAGAACGCTATAGCAAAGGTTTTACGAATGAAACATTCAATCCAATTGCTCCATCCGGACCAATTTGTAACCAAGGTTATCCTAATGCTTCGCCTCCCGGTTGTTTTACTTGCCATTCACCACATAGCCGTGCTAATTTTACTGTGCGTGACTCCAGTGTAGTGAATATTTTTACACTTGTTGCAGGACAAACAACGAAACAATGGAATAGTAGTAATGCATCCAATCTATGTGTGAAGTGCCATCAACCACGTATGACTTCCACGTTTATGTGGAAGTCCGGCACGACACCAGCATCGTGGCAGCCCGATCCATCAAAGACGAATACTACTGATACAGCAAAGATCTATACGTCCAGATGGAATAACCACGTATCAGGTGAACCGACACAAACTCTTTTAGGTTTTGGCGGAGTTGAAATTCCAGGTCCTACTCCGTACAACAATTCCTATCATACTACATTGGTCGGCATGCGTACTCTCGGTTGCGAGGATTGCCATATGGCGACCGTTAATAGCAGCAATCAAAACGGCGGACATACATTCTGGGTCAGATATCTTGCTTCTGGATCAACAAGCCCATCGTACAATGTAAACGGCTGCAATGTGACCGGGTGTCATTCTTCTAGTCCTGTTTCAACAAGCAATGCCAGCGATCCACATTGGGCACAGGTTCGCAATGAAATCATTGCAAAGACATCACAATTGGCTAGCATGATGATGGATACAACGATAACGAAGAAGTGGTCGCTTCCACAAAGTGGAAAAGCTGTTCCATGGGTAACGCTGACGGCCAGCGCGGTCACAGGTGATTCCACGTGGTCCGCTAATGCGTCATCCTTACAACCGTTAGTAATTTTTCCGGCTTCCAAGGCTAGTGCATTGTGGAACCTGCAACAGATTCAATATGAAAAGAGTCATGGTATTCATAACTATAAATATGTTAAAGCTCTTTTGGATAATTCTATTGCAGATCTCAACAAGTAAATGCAGGTGTAACAATACCCAAGCGTTATTATCCATTGTCTTAACAAGTGCGGGAGCCAGAACTCCCGCACTGTTGTTTTATTCCGTCTATTCCTTGTGATGAAACCTTTGAGTATTCTCTTTTGTTGTAAACCAACAGTGATTGATAACTCTCTATTGAAGGATTGAAAATGATAGGCTCGGTTATTATTTGGATTACGTTCGCAGCAACGCTTGCATCAACTTACTTCTATTATATATCGACAGCAAAAAAGAAGCTGTTGTTGGTTGCGCGCGGAAGCTTTTTTATTTCCCTCATAGGTGTCTTCGCAGCTTCTGCACTGCTTATGGTATACATTCTTCAGCATCGATTTGAGTACAATTACATTGCAAACTATAGCTCTCGCGATCTTCCCATACAATTATTGATTACGACATTCTGGGCCGGACAAGAAGGCAGTTTTTTGCTCTGGGCGTTTTTTGCCGCAGTTATAGGATTTGTTTTGCAGCGCACTGTCTTGCATGAACGTATAGAAAGTGAGGCGATGGCGGCGTACTCGCTTGTGCTTTCATTTCTTCTTCTGCTCATTGCAATTAAATCACCGTTTCAATTAATCTGGGATGTAGCAGCGAACAATGTTCCAACCGGATTTATTCCTCAGGAAGGCAAAGGACTTAATCCATTATTGCAAAATTTTTGGATGATAATCCATCCCCCAATATTGTTTTTAGGATTTGCTTCACTTGCAGTTCCATTTGTTCTCGCTATTGCCGCTCTCTGGCAGAAAAAGTACGAAAAGTGGCTACATAATGCTTTGCCTTGGGTACTTTTCAGTGCGATGTCGCTTGGTGTCGGTCTTATACTCGGCGGTTATTGGGCGTACGGTGTGCTGGGCTGGGGTGGTTGGTGGGGCTGGGATCCAGTGGAGAATTCATCGCTCATTCCCTGGATGGTTGCTATTATGTTAATTCATACAATGCTCATTCAGATGTTCACCGGCAAGCTTGCACGCACAAACTTTATTCTTGCTGTACTGGCATATCTCCTTGTTATTTATAGTACGTTCTTAACACGCAGTGGAATTCTTGCAAATGCTTCAGTGCACTCATTTGTGGATCCCGGCACGTTTGCATATTCATTGCTTATCGTATGGTTAGGAGTGATTGCCTTCTGTGGATTTGGAATGACTATTCTACGGTGGAAGGAACTGAAAATCGCAACCCCTCATAGTGCATGGTTCAACCGCGAATCTATGCTCACTATTGCCACAATTGTGATGGGAGTCTGCGCAGCAGTTATTCTTTTTGGAACTAGCAAACCGCTCTTTTATTCTTCTATGGTTGAGTCATCGTTCTACGATCGTACCAATCTTCCGCTTGCTGTGTTAATGACGTTACTTCTCGGACTCAGTCTACGTACAAAATGGAACAAAGAAGAACTACCGTTATTTATGAAAAAACTTATTATTCCCGGCATCTTATCCTTTGTCGTTCTCGGTATTTTCATAATAATGGGTTTGCATGATATTCTTGCTGCATTGCTCATACTAACATCGCTCTTCGCATTCTTTGTCAGTGTCAGTCATGGTTACCAAATTGCAAAGGAACAACCACGTTTTATCGGCGGAGCGCTCGCACATGTCGGATTGGCAATTCTATTTTTGGGCATCATCGCATCTGGCAGGTACGGACAAAAACAATCTATCGCGCTTCCACTGAATCAGCCGAAGTCTGCATTTGGTTATCAAATGAATTTTACCGGTGCAAAACCTGCGCAGGATGGGAAGACAAAGTATGCAATCAACGTTGAATACAATGGTAAATTCTCACTCCTCGAGCCAATAATGTTCGAAAGTAATTACAACAATAGTCTGATGCGGATTCCAGACTATGTAAGTTCGTGGGCTGGTGATTTCTATCTTGAGCCGCTTTCCATTGAGCAGGGAGAAACAAATCAACAGAACCTGATTGTTCTGGTTAAAAATGAACCACAGATTTACGGTGCTATTACCCTTACTTTCCAAAGATTTGATATGGGAGCGCATGGCAAAGGCGGCATGATGGGCGGAGAGAATTCTATCACCATTGGCGCAGTGCTTCAAATCAAAACTGAAAAGGATGTTCAGGAAATTGTACCAACAACAACATATACTACACAGGGAAATCTTGAGATGAAGACAGCATATCTCAAGAATGGACATCTTGGATTTCAACTTGTGGCAATGAACGTGGCATCTGGTACAAAGAAGTCACAGGTACAAATTAATGTGGTTGACGTCAAAGGGATGATGCATACGGGAATACAAAAACCTGAAACTCTTATTGCTGAGATTAGTGTGAAGCCGTTTATGAGTCTCGTGTGGATTGCTTCCGTGATGATTATTAGCGGTTTAACAATAGCAATGATGCGTCGAATGAATCAAAATAATATTTAAAAACTTTCCCGTTTTAGATTAGAGAATTTTGCAGATCATCTTTTTGAAAATACAATGGGCGGCTTGAAGCCGCCCATTGTATTCTATTCAATTACTTTCTTCGTCCCTACCTTATTTCTTCTTTCCAATACACATAATTATTGCTTCGATTCATCAATGAAATATCTTTGGGGATTATTTTCAATTGTCCATGATTGGCAGATCTTTCCTGCGTCAAGCCTACGATAAAATGAATTTTAAAAAATATGTTGGCTTCGTTTCCTTTTGCTGATCGCGCTTCACCTCTTCCAACTTTCCACTCAAAATCCGGATTAAACTTCATAAAGATGCTCGATGACCGATAACCGCCTCGAATACTGTCTGCTAAATCAACATACGGATTAGATGGAACAATACAATCCACGCTTGGAATGCTGTAAGGTGCTTCGACAGTCGCCGTACATTTCACAGAATATATTCCCGCGTCCGCGTTGTATGATACGAGTGTTGCTTTAAACCACAAACCAAAAATTCTGTGATCTAACTTTGTCTCTTGGAGGTGCTTATCCAGTTTACTTTGAAGGGAATCACGAGAACGAACCGCACGTGCTTGAAATTCCGGTGTCGTTTCAAATTCGTCTCTTACTTCTGTTTCCTTTTTTAATTGGGCAACGGCGTCACGCAAGTAGGCCCATTCATCTTTCAGAAGGATTGTGAATGATTCAGGTGGAGTATCTTCATCTTGATACACCGGCTGTGGTACCTGCGCCATTAGTGTTGCGGTGGTAATAAAACTAAACAATGAAACGAAAAGTGCGATATTTTTTTTCATATTTAATCCTTTCAAGGATAACATCAAACAAAGTCTAACGTGTTGAGAGTACCTGCGAGGAAACGTCCTCTGCAATCTCAAATGCATTTTTCACACAATCGCCAACCGAAATGCCGCCTCGATAGTTTCCAGCCAGCAAAACACCTTGGTTGGATTCTTCAAATTTAGCGAGCATATCCATTTTCCGCTGGTAACCTATTTCGTATTGTGGAATAGATTTTTGCCAGCGCGTTATATTCAAATATACGGGTTTTCCTGAAAATTGCATAATAGATTTTAGTTCATCAAGCGTTTCTTGAATAATTTGTCCATCGTTCAAACCGGTCAATTCTGGCTGTCGAGCACCACCAACGAAAACATTTAACGCAGCCATTCCAGCAGGCGCACGATTGCCGAATAAACACGAATTCCACAAACAACCAAGGATATTTCGCTTTTCCTTTGATGGGATAAGAAATCCAAAACCATCCAACTTATGTCGAACATCTTCTCGCTTCACACCCAAGAATACAGAGATAACCGGAGAGTAATAAATGGACGACAACACATTCGCTGTTTCCACCGATAATGATTTGATGATAGGTGCAGCATCGTATGCTGGAATGGCAAAGATGACAACGTTTGCTTCTATTTCTTCCTCTTTGCCATTGTAGAGGTACTCAACAAGATAACGCCGCGCATCTGGATCATCAGATGGTTCATTACGTTCAGTAGTCAGGTTACGAATACCGGTTACTTTTGCGTTAAAAAAAATCACCTTGCCAAGTGAATTACCTATAGCTTGCGGTAATGTTTGCATTCCGCTAACGAATGAAAAAATTTCAGCTCGATCTTTTGCTTTCTCTGCCCGTTGTTTTCTTTCCTGCGCGCCTTTGATCATACCCTTTACCAATCCGCCGTACTTTTCTTCCAGCGCATACAGTTTGGGAAAAGCAGATCGTACGCTTAATTGTTCTGTCTTGCCGGCAAAAACACCTGCCACGAACGGATCGATGGCATAGTCGAGAAATTCGCGTCCCAATCTTCGTTCAACAAACTCGGCAATACTTTCTTCGTTCTCTGCGCGGCCAATGAATGGTTCTTTCATCACACGAAATTTTGCGGCAGTGGAAAAAAGTCTGGTAAAGAAAAAAGAACCGGGGCCTAACGGCATCGAGTGTAAAACATTATCACGAAGTATATAACGATTCTTGCCTTCCGGGTTGGCGTAGATAAATTCCGATTCCAACTTCAAGTCGGAAACAAGTTCTTTGAAATGAGACGTTGTTTCCAGCGCGGTGTTTGCCCCAGTTTCATACAGAAAACCCTGCTCCTGCACCGACTTCATTGTTCCACCCACTTCACTATCTTTTGCGAGCACGGTAACATTGATGCCGCGTTTCTTCAACCAGTAAGCAATACAAAGTCCGGTAATGCCTTCGCCGATAACGATCACATCTGTCTTTATTGGTCCCATAATAATTCAAGTATAAGATATTAAGTGAAAAGGAAAAAGCGAAAAATATTTGGAGATAGGCCGGGTGAGCCTCCTAATAACGAATTTCTAACGCCCTCTTGAGAGAGGGCGTTATTGTTTCTCTACGAGATAAATATTTAGGCAATCATATACTTGACTACCCTTAGGATTAGAGCTATATTGTTGCATTATAATATGCTTTTCAATCATTTCTTAGTCGGCTTTGCTTTTACTATTACAGATAATGCCTCTTCAAAGGGCATATCTATATGAAGCGGCTTTTGGTATTCTTTGTTCCGCTTCTTAGTTTGTTTTTTATTTCGTTTAACTTTTTTCATATATCCTTGAGGTTATTATGAGTGATGATGATTCAAAAGATATTCCCGAAGAATCCGTTCAAGAGGAAAAATCTCCTCCTGAAAATCACGTTGAATTAGGCGAAGTGATAAAAAGTCTCTCTGCCAATATAGATGATTTACCCGATCTGGACAATCCATAACACCAGTAATATTATTTCTATAAAAAATAAAAGAGTGATTACGGTAAGATGAACACTCTTACGATTCACCAGTGCTTTGTTTCGCTCAAAATGATTCTTAGCATTTTCAATTACCGTCCTTTTAAACTCCCATTCCGAAAAACGAAGGGATTTATTATAAAGCTGTTTTGGTGTAATTAAGATTAAATATCCTCTTGCTTTCACAATTATAGCATAGATAATCGTTACGAACAACAATTCCATCGCGGTGTAAAATAAACAGGATTTAAAAGGTGAATATTGTGTCGCACTTTGAACAAATCTCGACGACACCAATGTAATTAAAGCAAGATTTATTGTCGTTATCCATCCTGTGAAACTTGCAATAGTATTATCTATCGCATCTAACCGTTTAATCGCCCAATCATAAGATTGAAGCGAAAGTTCATAAGCGTATTTTACAGAAGGGAATTTCTCTTCGTTTGTTTTTTGATGTTTCATAATAACACCTATTTATTAATAAGCGTTGCATATGTCAAGCGTCCTTCGCATTGACTTAAAATTTGCGTGAATCTATCTGCGTCGGTAATTTTTCTTGAATTATAACGATACTGAAATTCATCGGTATAGCGATGTAAATGTTTAGGATCAACATGATGATAAATTCCTACTATACCGCGTTTAAGCAAACTCCAAAAGTTTTCAATGTTGTTTGTGTGAATATTGCCTCTCACATATTCTTTTGAACTGTGGTTGATTACTTCATGTTTGAATTCATTGGAAAGATTATTATACGCAGTCCATTCGTCTGTCATTACTACGGCGTTAAGGTCTACGTTCTTTCGGATAAGTCCTTTTAAGGTTTCGCCGTTCACTCTTTCAACTGGCATAGTCCTTACGTCGCCCTGTCTTGCTACCATTCCGAATACTGGCGTTTTGTTCTCAGAACCGCGTCCACGTTTGCCACTATGTTTCTTTCCGCCGACGTAAGTTTCATCTGCTTCAACTATTCCGTTTAATTTCTTTTCAAAGGAATTTGTTTTCATCAATTCACGAATTCTTTGAGTCATAAACCATGCTGATTTTTGTGTTACATGAATATCTCTTGCCAATTGACAAGATGAAATTCCTTTTTTGTGTGCTGTAAGTAAGAATATTGCAAAGAACCATTTTTGCAATGAAAGAGGTGAATCTTCAAAGATGGTACCAATTTTTATTGTGAACTGTTTAGCACAAGCGGGGCACTTGAACCGCTTGTTGTCTGAATAGCGATATACTTTTTCACTATCACAGTGTGGGCATCTTGGCTTACCGTTCCAACGCTTTTGAATCATATATTCAATACATGTTTTTTCATCTGGGAATACTTTTTCAACATCTAATAAGCTTTGTATTTTCGGTTCGGTATGTTTTGCAACGGTTTTCATAATGTTCCTTAGGTTATTTAACTACCTAAAATATACAACATATTTTATGGGTTGTCAAGTGCCTAATGTATTTATTTTATCTTTTTTTAGTTTGATTTTACTGTTGTTTCTATGGATATTTACCGCAATCCACTGTCTTCCAAACTCCATCAAAGAGGCCTCTCTCATGGCTAAATTTATTGTAGAATCTCTTCATACTATGATGCTCTTCCTATATTGGATTATGATTCTTTTCTGTGCCATTGCAGGCGGATCATATTTTAACGGTCTTCCGGGTGCTATTCTTGGTATTATATGCGGATTTATAATCGCAACATTATCATGTGGTTCTATATTTGTTCTGATCGAAATTAACGAGAATCTCAGAGAAATTATTTCCCAAAATAATAGATGACTAAATAATATACCCAAAGGAGACCCTATGGATGAAAATACTCGTGCTATCGTTGCCAGCAATCTTACCATTGCTTACCTTTCTATTAAACCAGAACGAACGCCACAATCTGCGATAGCAGAAGACATGAGAAAAAAGCTTGGCAATGTAGAAAGTCCGTTAGACAAGGTGTTTAATGTTTATCGGACAATTTATGACCGTCTGACAAAATCCAAATAGTGGCTTCTATCTTCACACCTCCATCATCTGATGTTGTTCCGTCAAATGAGAATGTACTAAGGAACATACTTTTTTGAATTAACGCCTTGTTTAATAAACTTATCGCTTTGATTATGCGTTCATTTGATTTAATCAAAGTCTTGGATTTTGTTGTAGAATTACCCATAAATTAACTATCCTTTTTAACCAATGGTTGGAGGTCTTATGTCAAAAACAAATTCTCCTGAAATGGATTTTGTAATCAAGGCTTTGATTCAGTTAAAGGCGCGGAATCTTGCACTTGAAACTCTGCTTGTAAAATCGAATGCAATTCCTTCAATAAACTCTGTCGACGCATTCGCCACAAAAGCTTACTTGGAAATCGAGGATATCGAGTTCGCGAAATACGTTGGCTTATTAGCCTTAGAGCGTTAGCAGTAGAAGGTTTACATACGCCTGTTGTATTTGCCCATATCTCAGTTATTGAGATTTCTTGAAGAGTTTTCATAATTACCTCGGTTTTGCGGTAATCATATACTTTATATCCCAAGGGTTGTTAAGTATATGATTGCCTAATTTTATATAATAGGGATTTAGATATGAAAATGTTATTCCTTCTTTTCTTCACAATTTCCCTTTCCTTCGCTCAGAACTACGATAAATATTTTACCAATTCCACTATGCGTGTGGATTACTATCACATCGGCACAAAAGGACAAGAACAAATCACACTGGATCGTGTGTACGAAGAAAGCGACTGGCCCGGCAGCAAAGTGAATTTGCTCGATACACTCAATCTCGGCGATTGTTTTGTGAAGGTAAGCGATCTTCAAACTAATTTGCTTCTTTATTCACGCGGTTATTCAACAGTATTTGGTGAATGGCAAACCACGGAAGAAGCGTTGAGCGGATCGTGGCGGACATTTCATGAAACTGTTCGGTTACCATTTCCGAAACAAAAAGTTATTATCAGCTTTTTCAGACGCGATAAATTTGTAGCGGTCGGCGAGATGATGACGTTCCGAGAAGTTGCATCGTTCATCGTTGATCCAAATTCACCAACCGCAATTAATCGGGAAAAAAGGCAGAGCCCGTATAAAATATTTGATGTCATGATCAACGGTTCGATTGAAAAGAAAGTGGATATCCTTGTCCTCGGTGATGGCTATGCAAAAGGAGACATTGAGAAATTCAGGAAGGACGCGAAGCATTTTACCGAACAACTTTTTTCGTACCAGCCATTTAAAAAACACAAAAATGATTTCAACGTTCGTGCAATGGAAGTGATCTCGGACGATTCCGGCATCGATAAACCGGATCAAAATGTTTGGAAACATACAGCACTTGGCACGATGTACAACACATTTGGTTCTGCACGGTACGTTTTAACGGAAGAAAATCGAGTGTTACGTGATATCGCTGATGTAGCGCCTTACGATTTTATTACGATTCTTGTGAACGATAACCGTTATGGCGGTGGTGGAATCTTCAATCTCTACACAACCTGCTTTACGAAACCTGTAAAGGCCGGACAAGAATCGGAAATGGACTATGTCTATGTACATGAATTTGGCCATTGCTTTGGCGGATTAGGCGACGAATATTACAGCTCGCAGGTTTCATATGTTGACTTCTATCCGAAGGGTGTTGAACCGTGGGAACCCAATGTAACGCGCACGAATACAAAAGAAAATTTAAAATGGCACAACTTTATTTCATTGGACACACCAGTTCCAACACCTTGGCAAAAAACAAAGTACGATAGCATTGAGACATTGAGAGGTAATTTAGACCGTCTTGCTTCCGATTACTATGAGAAGCGTGAAGGATTATTAAAAAGTTCAAACGAAATTCTAAAAAATCCTCAATGGAATGGAATCGTCGGCGCATTTGAAGGTTCAGGATACACGTCGAAAGACATGTATCGTCCTGCTATAGACTGCAAGATGTTTGCTTTGAACCCGGTGGACTTTGATCCTGTCTGTGCCGCAGCTATTGAACGGATGATCGAGATGTATGTGAAGTAACGAAATTGACACGTAATTAATAAGGAATTATTATGAATATAAAACCTATTGCGCTCATTACAGGTGCCTCAGGCGGGATTGGCTTGGAGTTGGTAAAACTTTTTGCGCGTGACGGGTACAATCTTGTTCTTATTGCACGCAGTTATGATAAATTGAAAACTATTGCTGATGAATTAGAAAAAACATATAACATACAAGTAAAATATTATTCTAAAGATTTATCTGTTTCATCCGCATCAGATGAAATTGTCCGATCACTTAAAAGTGAGATGATTAACATTGATGTACTTGTCAACAATGCTGGTTTTGGTTGGCGCGGTGAGTTTGCACAAATGGAACTTACTAATGCTTTGGAAATGATTCAAGTGAACATTATAGCGCTTACACATCTCACACGGCTCTTATTGCCAGGAATGATTGAACGAAAGCGCGGAAAAATATTAAATGTTGCATCGACAGCCGCGTTTCAACCCGGTCCGCTGATGGCTATATACTATGCATCAAAAGCTTATGTGCTAAGCTTCTCAGAGGCATTGTCGGAAGAATTGCGAGGAACAGGCATAACAGTTACAACGCTTTGTCCCGGCCCGACAGCTACAGGATTTGGAAAGAGAGCTGGTTTTACAAATGAAATACTTATGGGCGGTATGTTGTCGATGGATTCTCAAGAGGTTGCGCTTGACGGGTATAAAGGGTTGATGAAAGGAAAGCCGCTTGTTATTTCAGGATGGAAAAATTGGCTTGGTACTCAAGTAGTCCGATTTTTGCCGCGATCATTCCCTGGGAAGCTAGTAAAAAAAGTTCAACAAAAGAGAAAAACTTGAAGAACGTTATCTGTAAGGAAGTCTGCAACCAGAAAAAATGATTACATCGAATTCTCAAAGCAGGTTGATTTGTGATTACCTGCTTTTCGTTGGAGAATTTCCTACCTTGCATGCACTTTTTAATCAATGCCACTTGAAAACAAATTTTTAATCGTATGTCATACACCGGGGAATTAAGCGCTCTTATAACAGCCGTGATGTGGACAGGAAGCGCGCTTGCTTTTGCTGCAGGAACTACGCGTGTCGGTTCTGTGTACGTAAATGTTGTGCGGCTTATTGCGGCGGTTGTTTTCTTATTTGCGACTATCGTCGTTTGCGATATTAAGGTGAATGTATCTGCTGTACAGGTGATGTTTCTTTCCATTAGTGGTTTAATTGGGTTTGTTTTCGGCGATACGTTTCTTTTTAAATCGTACGAATATAACGATGCGCGAATTAGTATGCTCATAATGTCAACGGCACCCGCTATCACTGCGGTATTTGCGTATTTTTTTCTTCAAGAAACACTTTCGTCCACAGCTATTCTTGGAATGATCATCACTCTTGGCGGTATTGCTCTTGTTATCCTAGAACGAAGAGAACCATCTTCACATCATACTCCGATATCTATGACTGGTTTATGGTACGCTCTCCTTGGTGCGGCGGGTCAGGCTGGTGGACTTATATTGGCAAAAAAGGCTTTTGCGTTAGGAGAAATTAATGGATTTATTGCGACTTTTATTCGAGCTGTTGCCGCTACCATCGTACTGCTGCCGTTGAATTATTATGCGGGACGATTTACACACCCTTTTATAGTATTCAGAGATGACCAGAAAGCATTCAATTTCACAATGCTGGGTGCGTTCCTTGGCCCATATCTTGGTGTAACATTCAGCCTCATTGCCATTTCATCAACAACTGTCGCTGTTGCAGCAACGATTATGGCAACAGTTCCTATTCTTATGCTTCCGACTGTATGGATTCTATTTCACGAGAAGCTCTCTTGGCGTGCTATCATTGGAGCATGTGTAGCAGTCGCTGGAGTTGGGATTTTATTCCTTAGGTAGATCTGGCGGCAGTGATATTGCGGAAGTCACATCTTGTTGATTTTTCATTTTTTTATAAAAGTCACCATATAACTTTTCAGCACACTCCGGACAAACACCATGACTAAATTTAGCTTCTGAGTGACTCTGGATATATCCTTCTAACTGATCCCAATATCCTTTGTCATCGCGTATTTTCTTGCAGCTTGCACAAATGGGGATAAGACCGTTTAGCACTTTGATTTTTGCCACGGCTTCTTTAACATTGGCTTTTAACATTTTTTCTCTTGCTAAGAGTTGCCAAACACGCCATCGGTACAGACCAAACACGAATCCTATCATCACAACCAGTATAAAGCTATAGAACCACCAGGTGTTCCACCACGGAGGCAGAATAATGATTTTGATTGAAGTCCCTTCTTCGTTCCAGATACCATCGTTGTTGGAAGCCTTGACTCTGAATGTATATTCACCCGGGTCAAGGTTCGTGTAAACAGCCTCTTTCTTATTTCCTACATAATTCCAGTCTTTCTCAAAACCTTCCATTATATAAGCATATTGGTTCTTTTCGCTGAAAATATAATTTAATGCAATAAACTTAAATGTAAAGTTGGTTTGGTCATAATTTAACACCAATTTTTTTGTTTGCGAAATATGCTTTTGCAGGGGCGAGCCTTTTGCTCCAATGATCACTGGTTTATTGAACAGTAAAAAATCAGTAATATGGACCGGGGGTATATAACTATTATCTTTTATACTATCCGGATGAAACACGTTGAAACCATTAAGCCCGCCAAAATACATTTCACCTGTTCTGCTTTTATAATAAGCCCAGCGATTAAAAACTTTACCTTGTAATCCATCCTGAACCGTATAATTCCTGAATGTAAGATCTAGTTTTCCATTTATTGAATTTGTTGAATCGATGGTTGCCTTTGAAATACCATTATGGCTGCTAATCCATAGATTACCATGTTCATCTTCCAATATCCCCACAAGTGAATTATCAGGCAATCCCTGTTCAGTAGTATAATGTGTAAAAGATTTAGTTTTACGGTTAAAAAGATTCAATCCATCTCCATCACCACTAACCCATAAACGTTTTTTGCTGTCTTCAAAAACAACATTTATTGAGTTTTTAATCAAGCTGGTGCTATCTTTTTCGTCATGCATAAATCTGTCAATTTCTCCGGATTCACGGTTCATCCTTGTTAAACCATAAGTATCAGAGGCAAACCATACGTCGTTGTAGGAATCACATAAAATATCCCTTATTGAAATGTACGTAATTGCTCCTGAAATAAATTTTATGGATTTAAATTTTTCAGTAGAGGGATCATATTTATATGCCCCGCTTAAATAATTTCCTACCCAGAGTTCATTGTCTTTATTAAAATAAATATTAAAAATACTATTACTGGTCAAATCGTTTTCATCAACAAAATTGTATTTCTTCTTTAAAATAAGTTTATCACCGTCTATTTTAAAATAGTTTAATCCGCCCTGCCACATACCTGCCCACAAACCGCCCTTATTATCTTTATTGAGCGCCAAAACCTTGTTGTTGGTTAACGTCAGAGGATTTTTACTATCGCTTCTGTGTCTTGTGAAGTTTCCTGTAGACGGATTAAATGAATTAATTCCGCCGCCATCTGTCGCTATCCATATATTTCCATTTAAATCTTGTGTAAAACACGTAACCGAGCTACCATCTAAAGAATTTATGTCTTCTTTATTTTGTCTATATAGTGCAAACCGTTCAAAGCGCTTATCATAAATGCTTACGCCGGCCCCCCAACATCCAATCCACACCATACCATCGCGACTAATGTATATTCTTTGAATGACATTACTTAATAATGACCGATCGGATTCCGATGCAGTGTATTGGCAGAATAATTTTGTGCTGGGATCGAAAACACTTATACCTCCTCCATTCGTACCGATAAGTATTTTCCCATCCTTATTCTGTGCCATCGAAAAAATATTGTTATTGCTTAAAGAATTATGATTATTGACAATAGTCTGATAGCTGGTAATTGTTTTTGTTCGTAAATTGATTACCTCAATGCCGCTTGAAATATGACCAACCCAAATATTATTTTGGTTATCAACCATTAAGCAATTGACAGAATTTTCCCTTAATTTATATAGAGGATTTTGTGTGCTATATTGGATTGCCGTATTTGTTACCGCATTGTATTGTATGATACCAAGGTTAGGAGCATGCGTAAAAGAGAACCAAAGCATCCCGTCTTTATCCTGGCATATACCGGAACAATTCATTAAAGTATTTATGTTGGAAGAATCCTTAAAGCAGGCAGTAAATCTTTTATTTTCCCTGTTAAATAAATATACTCCTTCACTGCATCCAACCCACAACCCCTTACTATTGTCTTCAAATATTTGATTTACAGAATTACCAAATTTGTTATCGTGAATATCAATGAAGGATATTCTCTCGAAATTATTTTTATCCCGGTCATATCTGCATAAACCGTCTTGTAATCCAATCCAGAGATTATTTTGTTTGTCTTCATATATACAGTTAATGTAACTACTTATTAAAGAAGTGGAATCTTTTTGATTATTTTTGTATACAGTAAATCCGACACCATCATATTTGTTTAAACCATCCGTCGTACCGATCCAAATATAACCGTCATGGTCCTGATAAAAGCACAACACATCTCCATGAGACAAACCCATGCTTGTAGTCAGGCTTTTAAATGCCATTTTCTCAGTTTGGGCAATTGTGCTAAAAATAGTAAATAATGACGCAAGAAATAGAAGCGCTATTCTCATTACTATCACATTAATTTTTTGCATAGCCGTATTTATTAATGAATGAAATGAATCACACTAAGTATTAATCTAATATAACGGTGAACAAGAATCAATGTATGGATTCTATTTCACGAGAAGCTCTCTTGGCGTGCTATCATTGGAGCGTGTACGGCAGTTGCCGGAGTTGGAATTTTATTCCTTCGGTAGATCTATTAGCGGAGATTGAGGTGTGATATCCTTACAGGGTTCCTTCAAGAGTTCTTTCTTCTCAGTCTTTATTCAGTTTCAGTCTGGCATTTGAAATTCTTGTGTAGAGGGACGTATTTCATCATGCATACTGCGAAGAGCACGAAATGCTGTCTCACTTCCTCTCAGCATTGATTTATGAAAGATGCGGTACGCCTCACCTTTGTTCTGTGTCAATCCAATTCCTTTTTCATAGCAATGTGCTAGCGTCAAATCCGAAAGCAATGAACCATTTTGAGATGTAACTCGGAGAACAAACAACGCAGAATCTATTTCTTCCGTATGAATTTGGCCTAATAGATTTGCTCCCGCAAGACGAATATCTGCCTCAACACTGCCTAATCGAGAGGCGCGATTCCATAACTCAATTGCTTTATCACGATCCTGTTGAACCCATCGTCCAGTGAGGTAACACGATCCTAATTCTACCATCGCGGGCAATTGTCCCGCCGCCGCCGCACGTTGGAGAAGATCGAATGCCTGTTTCTCATTCAACAGCTTACTGAAACCGATAGATGTTATCCCAGACCACAGATAAAGTGCATCTGGGTCGTTTTTTGAGGATCGTAATTCAAGTTCACGGGCAAATTCTACTGTATTCATCAACTTCCAAAGCAACGCCGGTGCTCGATATGAGTTAAGAATAAAAGCACGCAAGTAATACACACCTGCAAGAATAATATCCTTGCGAACATTTAGTCCACGTTCATAACAACGTCCAAGCAGACAAAGTGCTTCCGGATTTCCAGACTTTGCTACTTTTGACAATAACGATTGAATGCTAGGGTCCAGACTTGCTGTCGTGTTCTTTTCAGTGGTTGTCGATTGAGAGAGAGTATCAATTCCTTGGTACGCTTCACGAATAAGAGTTGTATCTTCAATAGTTGAAGTTGTGTCGGTGTGGAAATCAATGAACAAAAGACTGGATCCTGTATCGATTGGCATCGACCGAGTCGTATTGTTCTTCGGATGTTCCTTTCTGGGCGCCATAATATCCAAAGTGTCTATCTTATCCAGCCCACGTCGTTCCATTTCTTTCTTTGTAACCTTTGCGGCATCTGATCCGAGTTCAGATGCCTTTTTAAAAAAGCCGTAAGCTTTTGGCCAGCTCCGCGGTACAATAAGTTCTTCAGTGTACATTAGTCCCGTCACATAAAGCGCTTCTGGTATATCTTGTTCGGCGGCGGCACGAAACTGTTTGAATGCCTCAAAAGGATTCCACTCAACTCCGCGACCATTCATTAGTAAAATACCCAGGTTAAATTGCGCAGGCGGCAGGTGTTGATCTGCAGCTTTTTGAATCCAATAAGATGCTTTTGCGGTATCGGCTGGAAATCCTTTACCGAATAAATAGCGTAATCCCAATTCATGCTGTGCTGGTGATTCGCCAGCATTTGCTTTCTGCATTAGAACGAATTCTTCGAGTAACTGGAGATCAAGAGTGGAGGGAAGAACGAGTGGTATTGATTCAACGTCTGTGCTCCGGAACGCCTGTGGCTTCTTTTGTTGCTGTGCAGACAAGGAACATTGGACAAATAACAACAAAAAGGTTGCAACGAGTGTTACAATATGAATTTTTCTTTGAATGATGAATCTCGTTTTAGTTACTGATTAATACAATTTCGTATATTGTCATCGCAAATGCCACTTCTGATTGTTGTGGACTGATGAACCTTTGATTTAAACCTGCAAATCAATAGTACTAAGCCAAACGTATCGAAAAAACTCCTTGTATGTTTTTATTGTACTAGTTTGGATTGGGGATTATCCAACAAACTTGTATCCGAATCCATGAACTGTGAGAATGTACTTAGGAAATTTTGGATTCTCTTCTAATTTTTGCCGAAGCCAAGTAATGTGAGTGTCGATAGTTCTTGTGGTGGGCATTGCATCATAACCCCACACATCGTTAAGAATAGTTTCGCGGGATAAGACACTGCCGCGATGTTCGATGAAGTATCGAAGTAGCAGAAATTCGCGTGCTGAGAGTTCGATCAGTTTGCCTTTGCGCTTTATTTCCATCTTTATAAAATCAATTTTAAATAATCCAAAAGAATATGACGCAAGTTCCAAGATAGGAATAATTACCGGTGCATGCCGCCGCAAGAGTGATTCTATTCGTGCAAGCAGTTCAAGCGTTTCGAAAGGTTTCGTGAGATAATCATCAGCACCAAGTTTCAACCCGACAACCTTTTCGTTTAGTTGCCCCCGAGCGGTTAGCATCAAAACTGGCGTGGTGACTCCTCGCTTACGCAGATCCCTGATAATATCAAATCCGTTCTTTTTCGGCAGCATCACATCAAGAAGAATTACATCAAAATGTCCTTCGGATGCGAGCTTCTCACCTTTTTCTCCATCACCAGCATGTGTAACTGCATATCCTTCGCTTGAAAGTCTATCTGTCAATGTCAACACTAAGCCGGTTTCATCTTCTACTAAAAGAATTCTCTTTTGGCCTGAGATCATTTACTTTCTTCATCCTGTATTATTGAAGGAAGGAGAATTGTAAATACACTTCCTTCATTAGGCGAACTTTTTATAGAAATTGTTCCTCCATGCAATTCAATAATATGTCTTGTTATACTCAATCCAAGGCCACTGCCCTGTATTTGTCCTTCTATTGCATTTTGGCCTCGATAAAAAGGTTTGAAAATGTGGGAAAAATCTGCCGCTGCAATACCGATACCGCGATCTATAACTTTGATTTCTACAAACGATCCATTTGAGTTTTTCACTTGATGTGCTTCGATATTGATCCACTTCTTTTCTAAGCTATATTTTATCCCGTTGACGATTAGGTTCTCTATTGCTGATTGTAATGCAGTTGCATCTCCAAGCACTTGTGGAAGATTTAGATCAATAACTGTATCGGCCTTAAAATTATACGATGGCAAGAGTTTTTTTGCATTTTGTATCGCTTCTGTAATGATAGGTGTAATATCGATAGAACGCAGTTCATAGTTTTGTTTTCCAGAGTGGATACCGGCATATGCTAATGCCTTTTCGACCATATCGGAAAGACGAATAACTTCATTTTTAATAAGCTCTCCATATTTCCGTGTGCGGTCTTTTTCCTGAATGACGCCGTCTGCAAGATTCTCGCCTGCTGATTTCAGAACAGCGAGAGGTGTTCGCAGTTCGTGTGAGATGCCGGCAACGAATTCCAATTGCTGTTGCGCAAGACGCCGTGCTCTATTTGTAGAAAGAAGAAGAAAGACAATGCTTGCTCCGAGTAAAATCAAAACACCGAAACTAATTCCGAAATTTCGCAGTCGATTTTTATTTACTGCTATTTCTAAAGAACCCTCACGATGTTTCAACTGCATCTCGAATAATCCACGTTCTCTCAATCTTCTTTCCTCTTCCCTTGGCATCATATTTCCTTGTGGGGGAGGAAGGTCATATCTGCGCTCGAGTTCTCTCGGATTTCGTTCAAATGGTTCAGGCGGATTCTCTCGGTATAGATGCATTCGATTAAGAATCGGTCGATCGGGCGGCATCGAAGAAAGCGGCGGCACTTGCGGGAAGGTTAAAAATGGAATAACAAGATCGGCTTTCTGAAGAATATCATGCTTCGTTGTATCAACTGAATTGTAAATATGATTTCCTTTGTCATTGATGATAACGATATCATATTCAGATCTAGTAATCGATGAAAAATTTGTTTTTATAATCTTTGGCAGAATTGAAGATGAAATATATTCAAGATTTAATGGTACTAAGACAACTTCATGAGATCGGTTCTTAATTGGTATAGCCATTGCGGATAAATCTTTAAATAGAAAAAGCATTGATTCTTCGTCCGCTTTGATCTGAACAGTCTGTTCAGGAGAAGGCGAAGAACCGATCTTGATTTCTGTGGAAACAATCGCAGGATATGTGGATATTGTTTGCCACTTTATAATTCTCTCGTGCAATGTCTTTTCTACGTCATCGTCGGAGCCGATAAGTGTTCCACCAAGGGATTTCATTAAGTCTGTTATTTCACGGCTGAAATCCATGGAACAATGAAATGCAGTAGTCTGCAAATTTTGTTTCATCCGTTCATATTCTTGTTCGCTTATTTGACCAAGCCATGTGTATTGTAAATAAGCGAGAAGCGGAAGTATGATCACCATGGCAATGACAACAATGATAACTGCACTACCGTATGTTTGCAGGAGTTTCATAATTCAAATATACACATCCATTTATTCTTCTTCATTGTTTTTTAACACTCTTAACAAACTCTTTTCATCTTTAGCAAATATTTATCCTCATTTTAACTCAACATTTCAAGAATACTTTACATTACTGTAGTCGAGATACTGTAATTATTTCATCACAAATATCATTGAATAATGATACCAGCATCAAAAAGAAATTATCAAGGTGTTCGAAAAAACAATGTAGCGATATGTGTCATAGGATTAGTATTCCTGCCGGTTTTCCTCGTTGCACAAGAAGCATCGTTAACAGGAATTGTTATTGACACTATTAACCGTGCTCCGTTAGAACATGTTACCGTTCTTTTAATGCGTAATAATACTTCTGATGTTCGCTATAGTACTGCCACTAACGAACAGGGATATTTTCAGTTTAACAATATACCGTATGCACGATATCTCCTTAAAGTTTCATGCGTTGGATTTCGTGAATCAAAAATAGATATTCCCGTACAAAGTGCCCATGAACATGTTGGAACAATTGTACTCATCCAGCAGCCTGTCCTCATGCAAAGCGTTGATGTTGTGGCACAATTACCGACTGTAGAACAGCACCACGACACGATCCAATTTAATGCAGGAGCATTCCGAACAAATCCTGACGCAACAATTGAAGATTTGGTGAAAAAGCTTCCAGGTATTACCGTGGAAGATAAAACAGTGAAAGTGCAGGGAGAGGAAATCAAACAAGTGTTTGTGGATGGGAAAGAGTTTTTTGGAAGTGACCCAATGATTGCACTGCGTAATCTTCCGGCAGATATGGTGGACAATATTCAGGTGTACAACAAATTGAGCGATCAGGCAGAATTAACAAAATTTGACGACGGCCAATCGACAAAAACTATGAATGTTGTTACAAAAGAAGATCGTCGGCATGGAGAATTCGGAAAAATATATGGTGGGTATGGCGGTGATAAATATCTCGCTGGCACCATGTTTAACGTGTTTAACGGTGATGAACGATATTCCATCATCGCTTCGAGTAATGATATTAATCAACAAAATTTTGCTGTACAGGATATGTTAGGTATAATGAATAACGGGGCAGGCGGAAGTCCCGGCGGGGAAAACGGCAGACCTCCGGGCGAAGGATCGAACTCTATCGGACAACAAAGCGGCGATAACACTGTGCATTCGTTCGGGTTAAATTACGGCAACCAGTTAGCAAAAGACGTGTATACAACAGGAAATTATTTTGGCAATATCATTAAGAACGACAACGATATTACTATTGATCGTCAGTTTGGAATTGGTTCGAATGGAAATCAACTTTATCACGAAAAAAGCAACACTGATAACAATAATTATAACCACCGCCTTCAAATGCGGGTGGAGTATAAAATCGATTCGCTCAATACAATTATTGTTGATCCGCGATTGAGTACTCAATCCAATGATGCGTCAAGCAGTTCTTCTTCATATATGAATATGCCTGATGGGAGCCCGATCAATAATGCTCAAGTAAAATCGTCGACCAATTCAAAGGGATATAATCTTGAAACCTCTGCACTTTATAGACATCTGTTCAATCTTCAAGGGCGAACATTGGTAGCCCAAGTGCGTTTCAACACCGACCGGACACAATCCGATGGATTGACACAATCCCTTACAACTTACTATGATAATACAATCGCGAAAAGCGATTCAACAAATCAAAAAACTATTTCTTGTTCTCCTGGGAGAAATCTAGGATCAAGTATCTCCTACACAGAACCATTTGGAGAACATCACTTATTTCAATTAAACTATAATATGTTGGTAACAAAGAACGAGTCTGACAGAAAAGTATATGATTATGATCCAAATGACCAGCAGTACAACCTTTTAAAGGATTCGTTGTCAAATGTCTTGAGCAGCGACTACGTGACACAGCAAATTGGTTTTGGCTATCGCGGGAAAACGAAAAGAATGAATTTTATAGCAGATGTCGCTTTTCAACGAGCATCTTTGCGCGGCGATTACACATTCCCTGCAATTTTTTCTTTGAGCAGAGATTATTCAAATATTTTGCCTATGGTGTTGATGATGTACAAGCCATCTTCTTCTATTTCATTCCATTTAATGTACAAGACTTCGACAGCGTCACCCTCTATCAGTCAATTACAAAATGTAATGGATAATACTAAATCCACAATGTTAACATCCGGAAATCCAAGCCTTTCTCAAAGCTACTCGCACGAGTTGATGCTGCATTATTCTTTCAACAATATCATAAATGGCAGTTCCCTTTTTGTTATGCTTAATGTTCGCACAACTAACCATTATATCGCTTCTTCGACGTATCTCTTTTCTCACGATACAACTTTAAGTAATGGCACAATATTGAACAAGGGGACACAATTAACTATGCCGGTCAATGTGAATGGTCATTACAACGTAAACTCTATGTGTTCCTATGGTATCCCCCTTGATTGGATTCAATGCAATTTTAATATCAATACTGGATTGTCGTACGCACGCATGCCAGCTGTAACTAATACTGTTTTGAATTATTCTCAAGCATATGGTTTAAATCAGGGGGTCGTACTAGCCAGTAATATTAATGAGGATATCGATTTTACGCTGATGTATAATTATACATTAACCTATTCTAGAAACACCGAAGAATCCAGTCTGAATACGCATTATTATCAGCACAATGCAAACCTCAGAACAAACATTAATGTGTGGAATGGAATTATAATGCGAAGTGATTTGACTCGTCAATTATACGATGCGGAAGGCACATCGGAGGACCAGCATTATATTCTCTGGAATCTCGGTATTGCCAAAAAATTATTAAAGAATCAAAGTCTTGAAATTGCCCTCAACGCCTTTGACGTATTGCATCAGAACAGTTCTATATCGCACACAGTGACATCGGCATATATTGAAGACACGCGATCAAAAATATTGACCAATTACGTAATGCTGACAGTAACTTATACAATACGTCCTGGGACTTTTTGATAATTGTTCTTTTGAATGTTGGACAATAAAATAGAACACTCACTTACTTTAGGAGTTATTATGAATAGACGAATATTTCAAATACCAGCAATATTCTTACTCAATTTTATGTTCATAAGCATGCTGGGATTGTTGGGATGCAGTAGTGCTGTACCATTGATCAGTGACTGGAAAAAGTCCGAGATTGTCATCGACGGTAAATTCAATGAATGGGAGGGAAGTTTATATGACTTGAAAAAAGTCAATGTTACTATCGGAGTTCGTAATGACGCAGAGAACATCTATCTATGTTTCATTTCCTATGATCAAGGTGTAAGGCGCCAAATTATGGATGGTGGATTTACTGTCTGGTTTGACCCATCCGGAGGAACGGATGAGCGGTACGGCATCAAATTTCCGGTTGGTCGTCCTAAAGGTACCAAACCAATGAACAAGGAAAAAGATGGCAGTTCTTCACAAATGCCTGGGATTAATAGTGACGAGGATAATTATTCCGATAACAACAGAAATGAAAGCCGTATGCCTCCTCCAATGCCCGGCAATATGGATACTATAATGTCGAGGCCAAATTTAGGCAGCAATGATGGAAAAATGTCGGCAATGTTTAACAGTGCTTTACGCGAAATACAGTTTCTTGGGCCAGAAGAAAAAGACATACAACAAGAAACCACAATCGAGCTAAAAACCATGAAGGTGCAAATTGGGATAACTCAAAAAGTTTTTGTGTATGAACTTCAAGTACCGCTACATAAGACAAGTGATTTTCCGTTGGCACTTGCTCCTACAGATAAGAAAAATGTTCTTGGCATCGGATTTAAAACAGAAGATAATTCTTCAAGTGGAATGGATCCTAGAGGTGGCGGTCCTGGCGGTGGACAAGGCGGACCTCCTCCTGGTGGTGGATCAGGTGGCTCTGGCGGTGGACAGGGTGGACCACCTCCTGGTGGTGGTTCAGGAGGATCCGGTGGCGGTCGTGCTGGAAAAGATTCTAATTCATCAGAACCAATTGAAGTATGGACACAAGTAACATTAGCTCATAATTAGGCATCTGGAAATGAAAGATAAAATAGCTGTAAAAAAGGGTGTGTGGTATAATTCCGAAATGATGAATCGTAAAGTGAGAATTACACTCGATAGAAACCATTCAGTAGAAAAAACAGTTTGATGTTTAGTATGAAACCATTTGTGGCCCATTTGGTGCATATGGTGGTTGTTATTCTTCCGAATATGAAGCGATGAATATGAAAGAAAAAAAACTAAACAAAAAGTTCAATAGCATATTGCTGCTCAATGATTTATCTAAACAAGGGTTAACAATTTTAACAATCTTTTTTCATTCTTAGCAAAGATTTATCCTGCTCTTAACTCATTGGAAGGATGATAGTTGTAAGTTAGTAGTGATAATTGTAAAAAAATTTGTGAAATAGTAGAAATGATTTTCAAAGAAACTATAAAACATAAATAAAGGTGAACTATGAAAAATACAGTCGCTTTAAAATCAATGATTTTCGTCGTTTGCATCCTAATTGTTTATACGTATGTGTACGGTCAACCCCGGGAATCTCATCCCATGCCGTCGGCAGATCAGCCAGATCGGATTGAACAGCTTCAAAAAGATCTGAATCTTTCAGATGCACAAATTGCAAAAATAAAGGCCATT
Organism: Ignavibacteriota bacterium; assembly: GCA_003142475.1. GTDB lineage: Bacteria > Bacteroidota > Ignavibacteria > UBA10030 > UBA10030 > Fen-1298. The sequence goes on along the minus strand of PLMK01000006.1, from coordinate 18,709 downwards.
ATGGATGCAAAGAAGGTCGAAATGGATAAGTTAGCAAAAGCATCGGAAAACGAATATAAAGTAACGCATGAAGCAATGATGAAAATCAAAAAAGAAACTGATGAAAAAATTACCGCTTTGTTAACCAAAGAACAAAAAGAAACGTTTACAGAAATGCAGAAAAAGCAATGTGAAAAATTTAATCGTCGCCAAGAAGAGACTCATTGTCAACCGCCAATGTTTGGACACATACCGCCAGAGGATCAACCGCCTCTGCCGCCCGAGGAATTTGTGAAAGAGTTAAAGAAAGAATTGAATTTTACTAGCGATCAAGAAACAAAAATTCAGAAAATCCTCGAGGCCCAAAGTGAAGAAGTGAAAAAGATGTTCGAATCCGCAAAGAAAGATCGTGAGGCAAAGCGCGAAGAGATGAAGAAGGAACGCGAAGCAATGCATGAGAAAATGGAAAAGCAGCGGAAGGAAACCGATGCAAAAATCTCTGCTGTACTAACGGATAATCAGAAAAAGAAATATGAAGAACTGCAAAAAAAAAATTCTCAAAGACCGCCGCGCATGCCAAAACCCGAGAATGAACAAGATCGACCGATGCATGAAGAATGTCCTGATAGGAACGAATAACGATAAATATTTTACAGGAGGGTGGAAAGCAATGAAACAATTAAAAAGTTCAATAGTTATTGCGATGGTACTAACTGTTGCAATCATAATTCAAAGTCCGGCTCAGCCAGGAGGTGGAAGTACGAGTTATACATTAGCAGGCACTTACACATTGAATGGTGGATCAGCCGCGAAAACAGGTGAAACGATTACTTCTTCTACAACCGATCAATCAGCAGTTTATGTTCTCAATTCCGGCATTCTTTCCTTAACTAATTGCACCATATCGACAAGCGGTAGCTCAAGCTCAAATGATAACAGCAGTTTTTACGGTCTTAACGCTGGTGCATTGGCAACTTCTGCTGGTCAAATTACACTTACGGGTTGTACGATAACAACCACCGGCTCAGGGGCAAACGGTGTTTTTGCTTATGGAACGGCCAGTATCACAAGTACAAATGATAAATATACTATGACAGGAGGTGGAGCCCATGCTATCATGTGTAGTGGCGGAGGAACTATCACGGTCGATAATGATACGGCTGTAACTTCTGGCGGCAGCTCGAGCAACATAGCAACAGACAGGGGTGGAGGTACAATAACGGTCAATGGCGGATCTTATACCTCAAACGGAAATAATTCTGCGGCCATCTATTCAACAGGTATAATTACTTGTACCGATGCAACATTAATAGCAAATGGAGCTGAAGCGCTTGTAATAGAAGGCTCAAATAAAATAATACTTAATAATTGTACTGTAAAATGTACTTATAACAAGTGGGGATCATTACTTTACCAAAGCATGTCAGGTGATGCTGCCGGAGTTGATGGATATTTAACGATGACAGGCGGTTCGTTCACTTACACTGGTACAGCGGGTGGTATGTTTTACAATACCAATTCAACAGCACATTATACATTGAACGGCGTATCTCTTGTTAATAGTTGCGATACATTAATTAGATGCATCAAAGGTAGCTGGGGTGGTTCCTCGGCTTCAAGCGGAGGTATCACCAATTTTGTTGCAAAGAATCAAATCTTGTCTGGTCTGATCCATGTGGATGCTGATAGTAAGGCATATATCACGTTACAAGATACTTCTGTATTTACTGGCGCAATTAATAAAGCAAATATTGCCAATACAGCAACTCTGACCCTCGATGCGAGTAGTAAATGGATTGTTACAGCGACTTCGTACTTATCCACATTGAGTGACGTAAGCGGAATTTCCGGCACCTCTATTACCAACATCACAGGGAATGGTTTCAATGTCTATTATGATGCAACTCTTTCTGTAAATAGTGCGCTTGGAGGAAAAACTTATTCTTTAGTAAATAGTGGTGTTTTAGCTCCTAAAGGTTCAACTGCCGTTGATCAACAAGAGAATGAGCAACCTACTAGTTATAAACTCAATCAAAATTATCCAAATCCATTTAACCCGACGACTACTATTTCTTTTGAATTACCAAAAAAGAGCTATGTCAATTTAGAAGTGTTCAATATTGTAGGTGAACGTGTTGCAACACTGGTGAACGAGAGACGAAGTGCAGGGCAGTCTTCATTAACTTTTAATGCCTCGGGTATTTCAAGCGGCGTATATTTTTATAAAATGACCGCTGACAATTTTATTACCATAAAAAAACTAGTTCTGATAAAATAAGGAATCATCTTAATGAGTAATAGGCACAGGGTATAACACGTTTCTTTTCTGGTGGAAGAAAGGAATGTGGTTCACCTCACCCTGTGCCAATAATTTTAAATTGTATAGCTAGGAAGTCACTGGCGGAGATTTGCATTACTTGGCATCAAGTTAATCGAATCCAAACAAGCGATCACCCCCCTCTTGAATTGCTTGTTTATCCGCCACACTTCCTTATACATTGCAACCTGTAATCCAAATTTTTATAACAGATGATGACACGTAATATTAACCTTATCAGTTAACTATTGGTAATACACAGGAAAATATTTCTTTTTAAATTTCCAACCTCATCCAAATAACCTTCTACAGAATTTCGTATATTATCTATACAAATGTCGTATTCAATCGTCATTTCTGAGTAAATAATAATGATAAAATACACAGAGGCGTAGTTTGCTCCTATTACATTGCAAGTGTAGATATATACTAAACCCTCTCTGAAGATAATATTATGAGTGAAAATAAAATAATATTTTCTATGGTCGGTGTTGGAAAAGTCATTAAACCAAATCGCCAGATTTTAAAAGACATTTATCTCTCCTTTTTCTACGGCGCGAAGATCGGTGTGCTTGGATTGAACGGTGCCGGCAAGAGTACGCTCCTGCGCATTATCGCCGGAATCGACAAAGACTATCTTGGCGAGATCACTACACAAAAAGGAATTACATTTGGTTTTCTTTCGCAAGAACCAGAACTTGATTCGACCAAAACAGTTAAAAATATTGTAGAAGAAGGAGTACAGGAAATTGTCGATCTAGTAAAAGAATATGAAACTGTAAATCTTCAGCTTGCGGAACCGGATGCTGATTATGATACTTTGCTGGAAAAACAAAGCAAACTTCAAGAAAAAATCGATCATCTCAACGCTTGGGATTTAGACAGCAAACTGGAACAAGCAATGGATGCATTGCGTTGTCCACCGCCTGAAACGCCGGTGAATATTCTTTCTGGTGGTGAACGACGACGCGTGGCCCTTTGTCGTCTATTATTGCAGGAACCAGACGTATTATTGCTCGACGAACCAACCAACCACCTCGACGCGGAATCTGTGGCATGGTTAGAACATCATTTGGGTTTGTATAAAGGAACCGTCATTGCAGTTACACATGATCGCTACTTCCTCGACAACGTCGCAGGATGGATATTAGAACTGGACCGTGGCGAAGGTATTCCATTTGAAGGAAACTATTCTTCGTGGCTAGATCAAAAGAAACGTCGGTTGGAAGTGGAAGAAAAGCAGGAATCCAAGCGTCAGCGCGTACTGCAACGTGAGTTGGAATGGGTACGCTTAAATCCAAAAGGTCGCCACGATAAAAGCAAAGCACGCATTGCATCTTACGAAAAAATGCTTGCCGAACAAACTGATAAGCATGACGAAGAAATGGAAATTTATATTCCACCGGGTCCACGTTTAGGTGATGTTGTCATCGAAGCACATGGTGTATCAAAAGCATTTGGTGAGAGATTACTATTTGAAAATATGGAATTTGCTCTTCCACCCGGCGGTATCATTGGTGTCATTGGTCCAAACGGTGCCGGCAAAACTACGCTTTTCAAACTCATTACCGGTCAGGAAAAGTCAGACACTGGCAGTATCAAAATTGGCGATACGGTAAAACTTGCCTACGTTGATCAAATGCGGCCGCTTGAACCCGATAAAACAATTTGGCAGGAAATTTCTGGCGGAGAAGATATTATTATGCTCGGTAATCGCGAGGTAAACTCGCGCGGCTACGTTGCAAGATTTAATTTTAGCGGAACTGACCAGCAAAAGCCGGTCGGGAAACTCTCCGGTGGAGAGCGTAATCGTGTACATCTTGCTAAAGTACTTAAGGATGGCGCAAACGTACTTTTACTTGACGAACCGACTAACGATCTTGATGTGAACACATTGCGTGCACTGGAAGAAGCACTTGGTAATTTTGTTGGTTGTGCTGTTGTTATTTCGCACGACCGCTGGTTCCTCGACCGTGTAGCAACTCATATTCTCGCGTTTGAAGGTGATAGCAGTGTTGTATGGTTTGACGGAAATTACTCTGAGTATGAAGAACATCGGAAGAAACAACTCGGTATCGATGCCGACCAGCCACATAGAATAAAGTACAAGCGACTGACACGGGAATAAGTTCTAGTAGGATACAGAAAACACTAATTGGAGGTCTTAATATTCCGGTGGAACCTGCGTCAAGTATTGATCGAACGTGTACCGTTTATAGTACTTTCCGCTCACATAGTGCAAGAAACGGATGAATGTATCGGCATTCTTATTGCCGTTTAACCTTGCAACAAGCTGAAAGTTTGAATTAAAAACGAGTGTCGTAGGACAGGAATTGACATTCAACAGTTTTGCACACTCTCGTTCAGTGTAGTGATCGGCACCGTTTGCAATAATAGTCTCTGATTCAGCGTTAAGTTTAGTCGGAACGAATTGTGCAGCAAGTAATTCCTGCACGCGTGGATGAATATAGACGGATTGATCCATCCGTTTGAGCCATTCATGTCCAGCTGTATACACATATACTAAAAGAAATTTTCCCGAATCGTGCGCTTCTCTAACACCTTCCTCCCACTCGTGCCATTTAAGCGAACCTATATCATTTTGTGCAAGTGTTACGAACGAAGAACACACTACCAGAATTCCAACAAAGATTAAACATCGCAAAGTCGTTTCTCTTTCTATTTTCTATGCGTTATCCCTATCATCCTCGAAGATCGTATAGTGTTCGTTACTTCTTAGGTTTATCAAGTATCTCTTGCAGGAATTCCCTTACTTTTTTTCAATGCACTCCTAATCTCTTTATTATGGATCTTCCGTTTCATGGGGACCATTCAGTAACTCAAGTGGCTTTCCATTATCCGGCTCTGGTACTTACGTTGAAAAGTTCTCAGGCCTATACATAGAAAGAAACAAAGATGTTATGGACGCTCGCGAAACGGTGTGTAATGAGACAATGTTGGTCCCGTATAGACCTGACGTGGTCGATAAATACGGCCGTCCTTTACTTCATGGATTTCTTTAAAGTTGGCAATCCATCCCGGCATCCGCCCGATGGCAAACATAACGGTATACATACTCAATGGAATTCCTATCGCCCGCATAATAATACCGCTATAAAAATCGACATTAGGATATAGTTTCCGTTCAATAAAATAGGGATCACTGAGTGCAGCTTCTTCTAAGCGTTTGGCAATATCGAGCAATGGGTCGTTTCTTTTTAAGACCGCGAGTAACTCATCACATTTCTTTTTAATAATTCGTGCACGCGGATCGTAATTCTTATATACCCGGTGACCAAATCCCATCAAACGTTTTCCAGATGTTTTATCTTTTGCCGCTTCAATAAATTTCGATCCGTTATCGCCTGATTTATGGATATTCTCAAGCATTTCAATAACAGCCTGATTCGCACCGCCATGGAGATGTCCCCAGAGAGCGCATACACCGGCTGCTGCACTTGCAAACAAGTTAGCTTGACTTGATGCGACCATTCGCACGGTTGAAGTAGAGCAATTCTGTTCATGATCTGCATGCAAGAGAAAAATAAGATCAAGCGCATTTACAACTTCTGGTTGTAATTCATAGTCTACGTATGGTTCAGAGAACATCATGTGCAAAAAGTTTGCTGTGTATTTATAAAGAGGTTTTGGATAGATAATTGGCAACCCTAACGATTTTCGATAAGAAAATGCAGCGATAGTTCGCACTTGAGAAATAAGGCGTGCAGCCTGCATCAGAAAAACCTCGTCGGGATTTAATACTTCGGGAAGAAAGCAACCTGCAGCGTTAATCATGGATGAAAGGATCGCCATGGGATGAGCATGTGTAGGGAATCCCTCGAATTGAAGTTTCATATCCTCATGAAGCATCTCATTTTTTGTGAGAAGGTTTGAAAAGATCTTCATCTCATGCGAGTTTGGTAATTTACCGTAAATAAGAAGGTACGCTGTCTCCACAAATGTTGACTTTTCTGCTAGCTCTTCGATAGGGATGCCGCGATAACGGAGAATTCCTTTTTCGCCATCAATGAATGTAATATTGCTGAGGCATGATCCGGTGTTTCCATATCCCTCGTCAAGAGTAATGTACCCGGTTTTACTCCGAAGTGATGAGATATCAAGAGAATGTTCACCCTCTGAACCTACAACAACTGGAAATTCGTATACTTTGTTATCCAATTCGAGTTTCGCAACTTTGCCCATCTTCATTCCTTCTCTAAAAATAAATTTCTTTATTTCTATTACAACAATAACATTATATCATCGAAATAAAAGGCATCTGAATCTTCCCGATGATCAATTCTCCGTTACTTTTCCAGCTTCACTAATACCTCTTCTAAAAATTCCTTTACTTCTATCATTTCTTTTTTAATTTCGTCGTCTTGAATTTTTTTCTTTTGTGGAACGTTGAGAAGTTCGAGCTGCTCTCCAGTATCTGGTTCCGGCGTGAACTCTTTCATCACCTGCTTGGCACCTTCGATTGTGTATTTCTCATCCCGCAGCAATTGCTTGATGTGCATTATAAGCTTAATGTCTTTGTTTGTGTAAATGCGGTTTCCGGCTCGATTCTTCGCTGGCTTCAGTTCAGGAAATTCAGTTTCCCAATAGCGTAAAACATATTGCTCTAATCCTGTAATCCTGCTGACTTCGCTAATGGAATAGTAAAGTTTTTTGATGCTAGTACTTTTCATTGACGCCTCGTTTATAAATCAGTTGTTCGATAGAAAAGTAGTAAATGTTGCATTGAGTTGCAATCTTGAGACTTTACGAAAGTCATCTCAAACCTAATCTCAATGGATTTTGGAAATGTTCGCACTGCTACTTATGCAGGCAATTCTGTGTGCACATAGCGGTGAAAGTTTTTGGGGAACTTTTTACGCAGTTGCAAGACCATTGCTATGAGAATCTTGAGCGGTGATGACAGACGAATGCGCTTAGAAAATACATCGTATCGTGCACGCTCAATCCTAAGTAGAAGCAGATAATATATATTCCCCATTGTGCGAGCTGCAGTAAAGAGCGGCTTGTCTTCTTCGGCGAGGTATCCCTTAGCGCGGTGGAAATATTCATGAGCGCGTTCGCACTCGAACTTCATCAATTCAACAAATCGTTCGTTGTATGTAGAATTCAACAAATCAGCTTCAGAATAATCGAACTTTCTCAAATCTTCGAGCGGCAAATAAATACGTCCACGTTTGGCGTCGGTTTTAATATCTCGTAATATATTTGTCAACTGTAATGCGATGCCAAGGTTGATAGCATATTGTTTCGTCTTCTCATTTGTATAACCGAATACTTCCGCACAAATCAATCCTACCGTAGAAGCAGCGCGGTAACAGTATTGTTCTAATTCGGAAAATGTATTATAGCGCTTGTTTAACAAATCCATTTCCATTCCCTTAATCAACTCATAAAAAAGTTCAATAGGAATATGGAATCGTTTGATGATGGCGGAAAGTTTGTTTAGTAATGAATAGTGCGAGATTCCGTAGAGTGAGCGCCGCAACTCTTCTGTCCACTGCAGAAGCAGCGCATATTTTTCTTTCTCGTCTCCGACTTCATCTACAATGTCGTCGGTAAATCTGCAAAAGGCATAAATAGTTTCGATGGCATCGCGTTTCGGGCGTGGCAAAATGAGGAATGAGTAATAGAAACTACTCTTCCGATTCTGTGAGAAATCCGGTATGACCGATGCTGCTGTTTGCACGGTTATAAGTTACGATAAAAATGAACGAAAGAGAAGTCCCAGTTTGTCCAGCTTCGAAAGTGCTGGGCGTTTCGTCAATACGTCATAATTCTGTTTATGGATCTTTTGTAATATTTTCATGCCGCCGTTCCACGTAAGTCTCAATTCCATCGATAAATCCTTACCAACCATAGTCAATAACGGTTTTCCTTCTACAAAAAGCTCCGCCGTGCGCCGTACTTGAAACGCCACTAAATTACAAAAGTGATCATTAACTTTTTGATTGAACAAATCTTGTTCGGAATAACCGAATTCTTCCAATTCTTCTAAAGGAAAATAAATACGACCTTTCTGTAAATCCTCTGAAACATCCTGCCAAAAGTTTGTTAATTGCAATGCCGTGCAGATGGAATCCGAAAGATGCATCATTGTTTCACTGCGATAGTTGAGTAGCAGCAAGAGCAATCTTCCAATAGGATTGGCGGAATTGCGGCAGTATGCAAGCACATCTTCAAACGTTTCGTAACGTTTAACTGTTACATCCGCACGAAAGGCAGTAAGAAGATTCTGAAAAAGTTCAATTGGAATTTGAAATCGTTCCACTGTTTCAGCAAGCGCAGCAAATATACGGTGTGTAGGATTGCCGTTATAACATTCATCAAGGTACTGTTCCCATTGATTCAGGTTATCCATTCTCTCAGCGAGTGTAAAACCCGGCTCGTCTGCATAATCGTCTGCGATGCGAGCAAAAGCATAAATTGCCCAGACATACTTTCGTATTTCTTTTGAAACAAAGTGGGAGGCAACAGGAAAATTCTCATAGTGGCTACGGGCGATTGTCTCGCAGTAACGGAATCCATCTTCTGCTGACCAATATTTTTCCTTGATATAAATTTTGGGCTTGTTCATTTTTAAGAGATTGGAGAAACGCGCATATCGCTCACATACTTACTAAATCAATATGAAGAATGGCAGCGGGAAAATCAAGCGGCAGGTGGAACTGTTTCATCCACGGGCACAGTATATACTTCAATTGGGGTATCTAATCCCTTGACGAGAATGGGTTCATGCGGAAGTGTTAGTACTTGGTCTTTAATGAAATCATATGTTCGACGTGAAATCATAATTCCTTCTACTGGTGCGTTGGATTCGAGGCGATTAGCGAGGTTAACATCTGAACCAAGTACAGTGTATGCAAGTTTTTTCTGTGTACCCATATTCCCCACTACAACTTCACCAGTGTTAATACCAATGCGGATTTTCAGCGGGAACAATCCTTCTCTTACCCACTTTTCTTTTAATTCACGAGATTTTTTCTGCATCTCAATAGCTGCTTTTGCACACCGAACTGCATGATCGACTTGTGGTTCAGGTGCCCCGAAAAAAACCATCAGTCCATCGCCGATATATTTATCAACCGTGCCCCCATACTTGAAAACGATCTGTACCATCGCGTCAAAATATTCAGCAAGGAATTTCTGTATTTGATCTGGTGTCATCGTTGAAGAATATGTTGTGAAACTCTTAATATCTGTGAACATAATTGTCAGTTCTTTTTTCTGAACCTCGAAGATCGATTCCGGATGGGCAAGCTGACGTTTGACAACCGAGGGCGGTAAATATGATTCAAATGATCTGCGTGTAGCTTCTTTTTCCCGTTCTTCATTGATAAACCGGTAAACAAGCACGCCGAAAACCGATGCAATCGTAATAATCACAGGTCGCACGATATTAAAAATAAGATTGCCATATAAAAATGCAACCGTGATAAGTACGAGATATCCGATAAGTAAAAGCAAAACGCTGACCCAGAATTCACGGGAAGAGAGCTTCAATGCAAAGTAAGCGACAAATGCAAGAAGTAGTATTTCAACAACTGTCATCTCCACTGTGTTTAATTCTCGAAGAAAGTTTTCTGTCAGAATTGTGTGTAAAACATTTGCATGAAGGCCGCTAAGTGGATAATTATTGTCGGTTGGGACCGGATGAATATCTGTTGCGCCGGTAGATGCGTCTGCAACCACGACCAATTTTCCCTGAAACTCTGGCTTCATAGTATATTCCATTGCATCGTGGTCGTCGGAGGCACGATAAATGGTTGCAAGATCATAGTTCACGATACGTTCCCATGGACCGACAAAATTAACAATCATGTTACAGCGTTCATCTATAGGAATAACGATATCATGCGGTAGGCTGTTTGGACGACGAGCATTCTTTAAAGTAATATTCTTGCCAGGATGCACAATAATATTTTTCGGAGGCACTTGCAAATAATCACAAATTGCACGAAAAGCAAAACTTGGATAGAATCCGTCTTCATAGCGCAGCAGCAAGGGTGCGCGGCGGAATACACCATCCTGATCAAATTGAAGCGCGATCGATCCAAGTCCGCGTGTAGAATACGCAAGCGCTGGAAATGTAATGTTTGGATTTACTGCAGCATACATCTTGCTGATGTCGCCTTCGACTTGAACATGCCATTTGGTTTTAGATAAATATTCCCAAGTGGAGGCAGGTCTGGGTTTACGCAATTTTGGTGGTTCGTCTTTTAATGCAAACCCCATACCAAAATAAACGTTTCCGGCCGATCTGTTGCAAGCCATAAGAATTGAGTCTTCTTCTGCGTTCATGGGTGCGGGGAAAAAATAATCCCAGATCTGTATTGCAACACCTAAATCACCTAAATTTCGTACTACTTGTCCATACTGACGGCGTGATAAATATGGACTGGCAAGTGTTTGAAGAGTGCTGTCGGTTTCATTGACAACGATTACCGTACTGTCGTATGGAATACGTGATGGGAAATATTTATAACGTAGAACGTACAGCTGATCGACTGATTCTGCGTTCCAAGTTCCAAACAGTCCAGGCAGAAGATAGAACAACAGATGTCCGAATAGAAGAGAAGACACGATAATGATCATCGTGTCCCTCAATGTTCGTTTTTTACTGGTGGTCAATAGTTATGGTTTTGCTATAGAAGTTCTTGGCGTTGATCTGTGTGGCAATAGTAGCCACATCCGGGCGGCGTGTACCTTCCACTTTATCTGTTCCGCGTATGTTCCCTCCTATGGTCAGCGGTTTCTCGGCAATTGTTGCATAGGTTGAGTAATGTTTCCTCACGTTGCGAATTTCCGATACAATATCACTAGCCAGTAGTTGTCTCTTCGATGGATCGGCAGAAAAATAATTGCCGAGTTTAACTTCCAAATCAAGTAAACGCTCAGTGGAGGCGACGAGGAAGAAAATTTCCTTGCCGATGTTCTTATCAAGAGCAATCCAATTGCGGCCTTTGGGAACGTAGTAATTTTTATCGATTGTATAGTCGGTTTGGAATTGTTGGATCTCATATGGGAAAAGTAAATCTATCTCACCCTCTGAACCTTGGTGAACAATATAAACATAACAGTCTTTTGTCAGCTTCACCATCATTTTTATCTCTTCTCCGCTTTTTAATGTTGTATCGCGCGTAATGGTAACCATTGTCTTGTTTTTACCCACAAGTGCGCCAAAGGCCCAATCAAATCCAATATTGGCTTCATTTTGTTGAACCATCGGTGCAGCTGGCGCCGGTTGTTCACCGGATCGAAATCCAATTGTGAAAAAACTTAACAAAATTGTGAGAATAATAAAGTAACGCATAATTAGAATCCTTTCTTCAATTTTCAATGAGGTATAAGTGAAATGGTCATTTCTTTATCGTACTCTGTCTGACTGCGGGTCGGATTTTGAGCACCGTGCGTTTTACGTTTAACTTGCTCTTCAACGTACTGCATCAACTCATTGATTGTCACAGTGTAGTCGTTATTATAATCCGCCTTGCCTTCCAATCCTTTTAATAAATAGTACGTGAACACACCATGAGAAAATTCTGGATACTCTTGCGATACTTCGCCTGCGGCGCTTGCAGTGAATACTACAATGCCTTCTTTCGTTTTCGATAGGTCAGCGAGATATTGATTTACTAAATTTGGTTCTGAGTTTCCTAAGCCGCGTGTGGCAAAGTTGACGCTAATGCCGCCGCTGTGGCAAGCATCAGTGAACACGATAACACGTTTCGCGCTAATGTACCGCGCTAATACAGTCTGAATATCCCACATCGGAAATGCTGAAGTGCCAAGCGAAGCCGGATCACTGTCATATGTCAGTAAATACATATTCTTAGGACGTGCCGGTTCTGGTGCGCCATGACCGGCAAAGTAGATTATAACAAGATCCATATCTATTGCTTGGTTGAGAAAATTGATCAAAGCGTCTTTTATATTTGCAAGTGTGGCATTTTTGTTTAACAGCACACACATGTGGTTAGAATCATAGCCGCCGCCTTCCGGCCGTTGCAGAAAATTTGCAATTGCTTCCGCATCCTTATCAGCGTATTTCAAACTTGGAATTCCAGAATTCATATATTCCGAAACACCAACTACCACCGCCCATTGCTGCGGACCGGAACCTGAAACACGTTCTTTCTTAGAACCGGAAGAAATAAATGAAGTCGCTCCAAGAACCGATGTTTTTCTATTAATGCCAATCGTTTTAGAAAATCTTTCACCGCTTTTACTTGCGATTGAAATTTGAATCTGATTATATCCAGCGACCAGAGGCACTTCATCTGAAATAAGATCGCCCGCTACTTTAAATTCCGGGATTTGATTATTCACAATATCAACCATGTTTACAGAGATTGAGTATGAGGCGACATCAAACCATGTCCGGAATTTTACCGGAACAGACATCGATTCTATTTCTGAATTAATGAGCGGGTATTCGACCTCTACTGCTTGATTATTTGAAAGGCGCTGAATAAATCCGTTCTGGCTGACGGTATGTTTAGCATTGTCCGTAACCTTGATTTCAAATGGNNCCAATCTCAGTATTGCACTGAAACGCTTGACGGATTTCATACCTGTCGGGATTTTGGCAGTGTCTTTTGCTGTGAGAGCTGACAGTATGAGCGGCTTTCCATTGAAGGTTGCTTCTTTCACCTCTGAATCGTCAAACACCACACCGTGGATTTCATACTCTTTACTAAATACTTTGGCGATAGTCGTACTATCAGCCATATGCTCTAAAACAATTCCCGGATTTGTCGTATCAGATGGAGCGGAGGTAACTTTCCAACTTCTCAATTTACCCCTACTTGTGCTGGTGAGAAGTGTTTCATCGTTCAAAAATGCTGCATAAGTGATACGACCATCATGCTCAATCATTGACTTGACGGCAGATAGTGTTGTAAGACTATAAAACTTGAGTGAACTGTCTGATGCTGTAGAAACAAGCCAGCGTGACTTCGGATCGAATGATACAGAGCCAATAAAACCTTTCTGACTATAATTTAATTTTAAGTCGCCTGTTTGTGCATCCCAAAGGTATATATTCCCATCAACAGCGCCGCCTGCAAGAAATTTTCCATCAGCGCTATAACAGAGTGCTGAAATTTTATCTTTGCTGTCGATAATAGTTTTTTGAAGTTCTAGTCTCGCGATGGTATAAACTTGAACTTTGCCAGTGGATAATCCAACAGCAAAATGCTTTGCGCCCGGGTGAATAGCTATCGCTGTTACATCTTCTTGAAAATTCGGTAATGATCCTATCACCACACCATCATTTACTGCATCTATAATATTCACCTTTTTATCGAAACCGGCGGAAAACATCCAATCCTCCCCCTGAAAAGCTAACGAAGTGATACCAAGTGAGTGAGGAGATAATTCTTTAAGATTGGAAAGAGCATTCATATTGAACAAGTATGCTTTTCCATCTGCAGCCCCGAGCGCAAGTGTTTGTCCTGAGCCGGAAAATGATAACGTATTTATATGTACCGGTACAGAGGTAAGTATTGCTTTCTCTGTAAGTGCTGGAATATTATAAAGTTTGACTCTACCTTCTGCCGAAAGAATTCCGAGCAAATTCGTTTTTAATGAGACCACAAAGAAATCAATAGAATTATTAATGGCATCGATGGATTGAAGCGGTTCTACATATATTTCCTGTTCACCGGCGTTCAAGGAACTTAAGTGAGCCTGCTGCGAGTAGGAAATCGATGCAGTTAAAATTATTGCCAGCCAAATAAGAAGGACAATCCTTCGTCCCATGGCACACTCCTTATGAACTTACACCTTTTAATAAATGACCGGCCAAAATAATTATGTGTTTCGTGTTAAAAGTACACTGAGATACTCTGCTGGTATGGTGTAAAGAGCAATTTTTTTTTGAAAGAAGAAATACTAACACTGCTGAATCTTATATGGGATTATTCCTATGCGGCATACTTTTTTTATTGTAGATTCGGTGTTTTTCATTTGAATATCAAGCAATACCTGTCTATCGATTATTTTTTCAGTAGTCGTATATCACTTTAAGGTCAGCTTTGTAAATAGATTTAATAAACGAGCACGGATGCTTTGATCTTGTAGAGTTATCGTCGGATTGGATTCAAGTCCGTAAATGATGTCGTCGATTGACGAAATTGGAATTTGTACTTTTATATTATCATGTAGAAAATCCCGCAAGCGATTAAGAAATAAAAGTAGTTCATCTGCATATGCAAGGATTTCAGAATCATCTGCGTTTGACAAGATTGCGTTAAATTTTGACGCTTGATGAACAAATTCACTTGTCGCGAGCATTTCTTATCTCTGTTTTTTCTTCCACCACCTATTCAATCGTTCGCGAATATCTTTCTCTCTGCCAAGATCNNGGAAGAAATTGCTGCTCAATAAAGTGTCCCGGAAAATCATGGCTGTACTTATATTCTTTTCCATAACCAAGTTCATCCATTAATTTCGTCGGCGCATTGCGAATAGCAAGAGGTACGGGAAGATTGGGAAGATTATGCACGTCGGATAATGCTTGGTCGATAGCAAGATATGATGCGTTGCTCTTTGGCGCTGAAGCAAGGTATGCTGCCGTTTGTGCTAAAACAATTCGCGCTTCCGGCATGCCAATGTAATCGATCGCAGTGAAGCACGATGTCGCTAATGTAAGAGCGTACGCATCGGCATTGCCAATGTCTTCCGAGGCGAGCACAATCATTCGGCGAGCAATGAATTTTGGATCTTCACCGCCATCTAACATTCTTGCTATCCAATATATTGCCGCATCAGGATCGCTGCCGCGTACACTTTTAATAAACGCAGAGATAATATCATAGTGCTGTTCGCCGTCCTTGTCGTAGAGTGTAAATTTTCGCTGGAATGCCTCCTCAATTTTTTGTTTGGTAATTGTGACATAACCGTCGACATTTGGTTTTGTCAAACGAATTGAATTTTCTAATCCATTCAACAGTTTACGAGCATCGCCTCCGGAAAGGAGCATGAGAAATTCTCGATCAACAATTTCAATTTTACGCTTTAATAGTACCGAATCATTTATCAGGGCATGATCAATAATTTTATTCAAAGGTTCCTTGCCGAGTGGTTCCAGCACATACACTTGACAGCGGGAAAGCAACGGAGAAATAACTTCGAATGATGGATTTTCAGTAGTTGCGCCAATGAGTGTGATAGTTCCATCTTCTACGGAATGCAGAAGCGCATCCTGCTGTGCCTTATTGAATCGATGAATCTCGTCGANNGGCTTAAATTTTTCTCAGCGCGAGATATAATTTCACGGACATCTTTAACGCCAGCGGCAACAGCATTAAGCTGATGAAATTCAGCCTCCACATGATTCGCAATAAGCCGCGCAAGCGTCGTTTTGCCGACCCCCGGAGGGCCNNGGGCCCCAGAAAATCATCGAACTGATTTCGCCGTGCTCCAGCATTAACCGAAGCGGTTTGCCCGGTTGGATCAAGTGATCCTGCCCGACATATTCTTCCAGTGTTTTTGGACGGATGCGTTCTGCCAGCGGCGCTGCCGGTGAACGTACATTACGAAGTTCTTCTTTGGAAAATAAATCAGACATGTAAATATTTTAGAATGTGAATTGGCAATTGCGAATTAGTATTAGATCGAAATATTTTCCTTATTCTGCATATATTATTTGCTGCAAATGCTTATTTTTCTTTCTTGACCTGATACACAGTTTCGCCTTCACGTGCCATGCCGTACTTTTCACGGGCGGTTTTTTCTATTGTTTTTTTGTCACCTTCTAACGCCTTGATCTGTTCCTGCAATCGCTTTGTTTCTATACTGTCAGCTTTTAATCTCTCAATCCACTCGCGATGCTGTACTTCGAGACGAAGACGAGTAATAATGCCTTTATTATCAAAGAGAAGATAGAGAAAGAGCAGGAATAAAATAATAAGGATAATTGTACGCCTCTTGTTCTTTGTGGCACCTTTGGCAATCTTTTTTAGGAAACGTTCGGGCTGGAGATTTCTATAGAATTGATTGTCCATCGAATCGATGCTTATTTATACCAATCATTTTTAGGCTGGTACGTGGTCTTGAGCTTCGCCTTTGCTCCATGACGTTCAATGGCAAGTTGAATCAATTTATCCAATAGCGCAGGATATGATATGCCCGATGCCTGCCAGAGTTTTGGGTACATACTGATGGAAGTAAAGCCGGGAATAGTGTTAATTTCGTTCAAATAAATCCTGTTTGTTTTTCTTGTCACCAGAAAATCCATACGCGCCATACCTGCACAATCTAAAACGCGAAATGCCGTAAGCGCATAATGCTTTATCTTTTTCATAACAGTGATTGGCAGCTTTGCTGGAATGATAGCATTCGATTTTTCGTCCACATACTTNNATTTCGCCCGGTACAGAAGCGAGAGGTTGGTTGTTGCCGAGTACGCCGCATTCAATCTCACGTGCATTGTTAATTCCCTGTTCCACTAAAATTTTCCTATCAAATTGTGCAGCAATTGCTATAGATTCAAGCAGTTCTTTATGATTATGCGCTTTGTTAATACCGATGCTNNTTAATAAAAAGCGGATATTTTAACTTTCGTTCAACCTCTGAAATTATTTTTTTATGCCGCGTTTCATACTCTTCGATGGTGAACCAAATACTTGGCGCAGTTGGAATCTTTGCCTGAATGAGCAACCCCTTTTGAATCACTTTATCCATTCCAACTGCAGAACCAAGCACTCCAGGGCCTACATACGGAATATCTGCGAGTTCTAATAATCCCTGCAGAGCTCCATCTTCGCCAAATTTGCCATGCACCACCGGAAATATGACATCGAGCGCTTTTCCAATACCGCCATTGTTGATGGCAACTAAAGATTGCTTGCGCGGATCTGGAATGAGTAATTGTTCCTGTTCAAGTTCAATCGATTGTTTTTCCTTCAGCAGGCGAAGTGTTTCGTTAGAGCTGAGCCATTGTCCTGTTGATGCAATACCGATAGGAACAACTTCGTACTTTTCTTTATCAAGAGCATTAATAACGGAAGCAGCAGAGACAAGTGAAACCTCGTGCTCTACGGATCGTCCGCCGAAAATTACACCGATACGGATTCGTTTGGTAATTAGTGGTTTGTGATTAGTCATTATTATATTATCGTTCGCAATTCAGAATGGTTGTTCATGTTCTTCCTGGGATATGATATGGAAAAGAGTGGAGAGGTGCAANNTTCGGTTTTATTATTGCGTTTCGATGGAAAAGTGAGTAGGTTTTTCTGCAATTATGTTATCAATAGAAATCAATCAAAAAAGTGTAATCAATTTGTTGAATCAATAACTTTTTGCTATCGGAGAACGATTTCATGGGCAACCCATTCTTTGCCAAGAAACCATTATCACTTTTACTTGAAGAAATGAAAGGAGAAAATCGCCTGCGCCGTGTGCTTGGTCCAGTAACACTGACAAGTCTCGGTGTTGGAGCTATTATCGGTACCGGTATTTTCGTTTTGACCGGTGTAGGCGCCCATGATAAAGCCGGACCTGCGTTAATTCTTTCATTCGCAGCATCAGGCGTGGCATGCGTTTTCGCCGCTCTTTGTTATGCCGAATTTGCTTCAATGGCTCCCGTTGCCGGCTCGGCATACACGTACGCTTATGCGACGCTCGGTGAATTATTTGCATGGATCATCGGTTGGGATTTAGTTCTCGAGTATGCTGTCGCTTCAGCGGCGGTGGCGCACGGATGGTCTGCTCATTTTCAGGATCTTCTTAAAAGTTTCGGTATAGTTATTCCATTTTCACTTTCTACCGCGCCGATTGATTTTGATACTGCAACAAATCATTTCTTCGCTACTGGATCGTACTTCGACCTCACTGCTATCATTATTACAGCAATAATCACACTCATTCTAATAAAAGGAATCAGAGAAAGTGCTGTATTTAATACAACGATGGTCGCGGTCAAATTGGTCATTGTACTATTTGTGATTGTTGTTGGAGTATTCTATATCGATCCGAATAATTGGAAACCATTTGCTCCCTTCGGCTATACAGGAATCAGTTTCTTTGGCCATACGTTGTTCGGACAAACCAGCGCAGATGGTGTTCCACTCGGGATGCTTGCCGGCGCAGCAATTATCTTTTTTGCATACATCGGCTTTGATTCGGTTTCCACGCATGCAGAAGAAGCACGCAATCCGCAACGCGATGTCCCTATCGGTATAATCACTTCACTCCTTATTTGCACTGTGTTGTATATTGCCGTCTCTGCAGTTCTGACTGGAATGGTTCCTTACGACAAGATCGATATCAATGCACCGGTCTCTAACGCATTCGCGCAAAATGGATTGCCTTGGGCACAGCGCCTGATCGATGTTGGAGCTATTACAGGCATTACTTCCGTTCTGCTTGTGATGATGTTAAGCCAGCCGC
>PLMK01000068.1 GCA_003142475.1 Ignavibacteriota bacterium | reverse complement strand
ACCAAGCTGAGCTACGACCCCATAACTATTACTTTTATATAAGTTAATGGATAATGTCTCGCGAAGCAAGAATATTCTAATTTGATAGAAAAGATTAAACGAAGAATTTTTATAATGATTCAAAATAATAATTCGGTTTTACAGGTTTAAACAGTGATTTGATAAAAATATTGCCAAGCTAAGTCCAAATATTTAAAGATGAAAGATTATTATTGCATATTCATATCTCAAATAGAATTCATACTTAGCATCTAATTTTCGATCCTTAAAAATTGCGATAATTGCAGGCAACGGAACATATTGAAAACATTGAAGAAAAATGATTTTTGTGTTGACATTTGATTGAAAAACACCATATATTTCTTCAGGATTTATTTAATAGTGGAAGAATGAATGTTCATTCTCGAGTATTCAGTTTGTAGTTTACAAAACAAATCATAAAAAAATTAATCATAAAAAGGGACTCCTATGGGAAAAGCAATGACGAAAAGCCAGATTGCGGCTCATCTTGCCAGCAAGTTTGAGCTAAAGAAGAAAGATGCTGTGGGGATATTAGAAGAGATTGCAGCTTTGGCATATCGGGAAGCAAAAAATTCTTTTACTTTACCAGGTATTGGTAAATTAGTTCTGGTTGATCGTAAAGCCCGAATTGGACGCAATCCAGCTACTGGAGCGACAATAAATATACCCGCAAAGACGGTTGTAAAGTTCCGTGTTGCAAAGGCTGCAAAAGAAGCTGTTCTTGCTCAACATTAATAATAGGTTTAAGTGTACAAGTCAAGGCGCCGAGATAGGAAATCTCGACGCCTTTTTTCTATTTATAAACAATGCTAATGTTATTTGATAATTCCTATTTCCTAATATTTATGGGAATCAGAAATGTCATAATTTATTGTAGAGAAGTTGTTTTTCGGACAAGGCAATTAAAATGAATGATATATATCCAAAGACAGGTAAAACACTCTATCTGAATATTATTTGGCATCAACATCAGCCATTATATCTTGATCCGGAATCAGATCAACTCCAAGGCCCTTGGGTGCGCACTCATGGGACCAAGGACTATTATGATATGGCAGCAATACTTGAGAAGTATCCGAATATTCATTTTACCGTTAATTTAACTTCATCGCTGCTTTCACAATTACAAACATATTATATCGAGCGTTTGGAGCCATTTGTGGACGTAAAGACGAACCGTGTCAACGCAAAGAAATATTTTGCAAAATATGGAGGTAAAACAGACCCATGGATTGATCTTGCCCTTAAACCGACCGCTCAGTTCAATGATCAGGATTATAGGTACTTACTTACGAATGTTTGGAATGCCTTCGGTGTGAGCGAAATAATAATTTCGAGGTTCCCGGAATATAAATCCTTGAGAGAAAAGTATTCTCAAGTTGGGAAGGATGGATTGTCTGAGCAAGAAATTCGTGAAATCAAGTTCTGGTTTTTTCTCGCATCCTTCGATCCGGATTTTCTTAATCATCCTCAGAAACTTGTCACAGGTGTATCAATCAATCTCACAGATATTATTCAAAAAAATACGGATGGAACATATACTCTGAAAGGAAAAATCACTGAAGAAAGCTGTAACCGCATCATTGCAGAAACATACAAAGTTCTTGCAGCTATTATTCCCATTCACAAGAGGTTGATGTACCATCCTAATACACACAAAGGGCAGATTGAAGTACTGACGACACCTTACTATCATCCGATTTTACCATTGATTTATGATTCAGATCTTGCCAAGCTGTCTCAACCAAATGATCCTATGCCCTCGAGATTCCATTATCCAAAAGATGCTGAAGTGCAAGTAGCGAAAGCTGTGAACAAGTTCAAGCAGACCTTTGGGACGAAGCCGACAGGTATGTGGCCTGGTGAAGGTTCAATAGCTCACGATGTAATCCCGGTTTTTGCTCGCCAGGGAATCAAGTGGATAGCGACCGACCAGAAGATACTTGAGCGTTCAAAAACAGGAGCGAATCCTTGTTTCTATCCATATGCTGTTTTCCCGGAGAACGATTCGAGTATAAAAAATGCCGTTGTAATTGTTTTTAGGGAGACCGAGCTATCTGATAAAATTGGGTTTGTTTATAAAAATTATCAAGGTGAAGATGCTGCGGATGATTTTATACGTGGAGTCTTGCGGTATGTATCAAAAGATGGCGAGCAGGATCGATTGCTGACAGTCATTCTTGATGGAGAAAACGCTTGGGAGTGGTACCGTTATGATAATGATGGAAAGACTTTTCAAAATGCACTATATCGAAAACTTTCTAAATTATTTGAAACACGACAAGTGGTAACAACGACTGTTACCGAATATATCAATGGTAATCCAAGAAGAAACATTCCAGCCCATCCAGTTGAAACGTTTCCAAAGATCGAATGGCTCTATCCCGGTTCGTGGATTAATGCAAACTATGATACTTGGATTGGTGAAGATGAAGAAAATAGAGCTTGGGAGTATTTGCTCACTGCCCGAAAAGATATAGAAGTCTCCGGTATTATTCAGCCAGATCCAAAGAAACCCACTCCAAGGGAGAATACAAAAGCTTGGTATGCATATAGAGCATGGGAATCGATGTACGCTGCAGAGGGGTCAGATTGGTTTTGGTGGTATGGCACAAATCAGAATGCTCCCGCTGGAGATAAACCGTTCGACCGTGCCTACATAACTCATCTTCAGAACATCTACAAGTATGCAAAGCTTGCTGGCGGAAAAATGCCAAAGCGGGAATTCGAACCAATCACATTTGATTCTTCTCAAAAAACAATTCGGCAAGCACAAGGCACGATGGCACAAAGCCAACAAGATTTAGTCACAGTCGTTTTTCAATGCGATGCCCGTGGAATGTATGTCCGTAAGTCTCTTTACATAGTGGGAAATCATGAAGAATTAGGGAGCTGGATTCCGAATAAAGTGCGATTATATAATGATGGCACGCACGGAGATGAAGTTGCGGATGATAGTATTTGGGCAATTGAAATCCAACTGCCGGTTGGTGCTGAGATAGAATATAAGTATACGAACAGCGGAGCCATGGGAAACTGGAATCCTGGAGAGGAATTTCCGTCAATCAATCGTAAGATAAAAGTTGAACAAAAAGAAACAGGGAAGATGCTTGTCAAAGACAGATTGGGGACTCTTTGACTAAGTCACAAAGAAGCGAGAAGGATCTGTGTGAGTAAACGATTTTTAATTACCACAGCTGTTATTATTTTCTTGTGTAGTTCGATTCCTTATTTTGGATGCACGAAACAAAACTATAATGACTTGAATGCACGTCTGAGCGCCGGATGGGTGAAGAATGCAGTAATCTATGAGATTAACCTTCGTTCGATTTCAAAGGATAGATCATTTAAAGCGCTTGAAGGACAAATTCCAGAATTGAAGAATCTTGGTATTACAGTTATCTCATTAATGCCAATCCATCCTATTGGCGAGTTGAATAGAAGAGGAATATTGGGAAGTCCGTATGCAATAAAAGATTTTTATACAGTCAATACAAAATTTGGTACACTTGAAGATTTTAAATCGCTAGTCAACACAACTCATCAGCAAGGATTGAAAATAATTATCAATCTTGTAGCCAACCAAGCAGCCTGGGATAGTCAGCTTCTGATGGAACATCCAGATTGGTTTGTTCATAATGAAGAGGGTGCGATTGTTTCACCAAGTTTCGAGCAGAGTGATGTTGCGCAAATAGACTACAATAAGCACGAACTGCGCAAGTATATGATTGCGATGATGAAATTCTGGATTCAAGAAATCGGTATTGATGGTTTTCAGTGTAGTGCGCCGGAATTGATACCGATGGATTTTTGGAATATTACTCGAAACGAATTGGATAGAATCAAGCCAGTGCTGATGATTGCAGAAAGCAGGCTTCCAGAGTATCATATCAAAGCATTTGATCTAACCTGTTCGTGGAATATGAATAGTACATTTGAAAATATCATAGGCTGTACTGTTCCAGCGTCAATCATTAATGATTCTTTAAACGCTGAATTCCTCCAATTCCCCAAAGGGTCAATGCATTTGCGTTTCAAAACAGCGCACGATGAAAACATAGAAGATGCTTCAGGCATCGAGGAATTCAATCCGCAGATTGCAAAGACAAGTGCCATTCTTTCATTCACTCTTCCGGGTGTACCAGTTATCTACACTAACGATAAATTGGAAAACAATAAAAGAAAAGATCAATTCGACAAATTGTACGAAGATTTATGTATACTCCATCAAAATCATCCAGCTTTACGGAGCGGTTCGTATCAAAAGGTACAGAATTCGGATAGTTCTCGTCTTTTTTCATTTATCCGTTTTTCAGGGAAAGATTCTGTTCTTATTGTTGTCAACTTTGCTAATGAGAAAAAAGAAGTAGACATTCACATGCCTGCTGGTGCATCTTTATTATGGAAAGACCAATTCTCGGGCGTTAGCGTTAAAGTTAAAAACTCGCGGTTGAGGATAGGTGTATTACCATTAGGTTTTCTAACGCTAGCGCCATCTTCTGAAAAGGAAATGCTATGAAATCTTTCACAGAGTATCTCTGGTTCAACACGAAAAAGCATCATGAGTATATCAATATAACTACTGAAGTAGGACAAATTCTTGCAAAGAGTGGTATCAAAGAGGGAATGATTCTCGTATCAGCGATGCATATCACAGCGGGTGTCTATGTTAACGATGCAGAATCCGGATTGATTCAAGATATTGATACATGGCTGGAAAAGCTTGCGCCATTTAATCAAGATTACCATCACCATCGTACGGGAGAATCTAACGGTGACTCGCATTTAAAAAGTCTTCTTATTCATCATGAAGTCATTATCCCTGTTACAAATAGCAAATTAGATTTTGGACCATGGCAGCAAGTTTATTATGCCGAATTTGATGGTCAGAGACGGAAGCGCGTAATTGTTAAAGTAATGGGTGAATAAGTCGAATAAAATTATTTAAAATGTTATGCCTCTTAAAACAAAACACTTTATTGAATATGTCTTTTTCCAATGCATCGGTTTCGCTGTCAGATTATTGCCATTACATCTCGTTCACAAAACCGGTTTTGTACTTGCCCGATTAGCATATCCGTTATTAAAATCACGCAGAGAAGTAGCGCTTCGAAATCTTCGCAATGCCTTTCCGGAAATGGAAGAACAAAGACGAGAGCAAATTGCTCTACGTTCATTCCAGAATATTAGCGCAACATTTATTGAATTGCTCTGGTTGCAGAATTTAACAAAAGAAGGAATAAAGCAGAGAGTATGTATCGATAATTACGATTTGTTAGAGCGGCTTCGGGAGAAGAAGAAAGGTATTGTTTTTCTAACAGCACATTTTGGCAGTTGGGAACTTGCGATTCAAGCGATCTCAGTCTATACCGATGTGACAGTTTGCACAATTGCTAAATCCCAATCGAATGCGCTTGTTGACCGTCTCATCAATCGATGGCGAGAATTATTTGGACTCAAAATCGTGTCCATGGAAGCGAGTGTGCGGGAAATTCTACGGACGCTTCAGCGAGGAGGAATTGTTGCGCTTGCCGCCGATCAAACAGCTCCGAAGGAAAGTGTTTCTGTCGAATTTTTTGGACGACAAGTGCCAACATTTCAAGGCCCATCTGTTTTTTGTTTAAAGACAGGCGCACCAATTGTTTTGGGATGCGCCGTCCGACAGGAAAATGGAAATTATAAAATGCGCTTGGTGCATGTTCCGAGCGATGATTTAGTTGGTTTCTCGGATGAAAATGTTCTTGAACTGACTCAGCGACAAGTTCGAATGACTGAGGAAATTATACGACAATACCCGGAACAATGGATGTGGATGCATAAACGATGGAAGCATGTTTCGGACCGAGTGGAGGCATTATAGTGGTTGAGTCGTTTAATAAAATCTTAGTAATTCAGACTGCATTTATTGGTGATGCGATTCTCACACTACCCCTAATTCAAGCTCTTAAACTGAATTATCCGAAATCTTCTATCGACGTAATAGTAGTTCCCCGAACGGCGGAAATATTTGCTAATCATCCCGCCATCTCCCAAATTATTCAGTATGATAAACGTGGAACTGATAAAGGATTGATAGGTTTATGGCAGCTACGAACTAAACTTAGATCGCAGAATTATAATTTGGTAATTGTTCCTCATCGATCTTTACGAAGCGCTCTTTTAACTTGGTTATTGAAACCGACAATGAGCATCGGATTCGATAGAAGTATAGGTCGTTGGCTGTTCAAGAAAATTGTACGTTATAATTCTTCAGACCACGAAATTGAAAGAAATCTTTCGTTGCTTTGTCCATTGAAACTTCCTCCTGTTTCGACCGAACTACCGCGGCTCTATCCTTCAAATCAAGATGTGCAATTTGTCGATTCAATTATGAATGAGTATGGGTTGAATCGGTTTAAATTTTTTTTAGCAGCAGCTCCAGGCACGATATGGAATACTAAACGCTGGCCGGCAAGTAGATTCGCTGCTGTATGTGAACAAATTGCTTCAGAAAACATTGCTGTCGTGCTTATTGGAGGAAAAGAAGATGTAGCATTGTGCAAAGAAGTGATGGATATTGCACAAGAAAAAAATGTTTTCAGTGTTGCAGGCAGTTTATCACTTCTTCAATCCGCAGAATTGATTCGTCGTTGCAGAGTGTTAATTTCAAATGACAGTGCACCAATGCACATTGCCGTTGCTGTGGGAACACCGGTTGTTGTCATTTTTGGTGCTACGATTCCTGATTATGGTTTTGCACCACGTGGACCTCATGATATTGTTGTAGAAACGAACGGACTTAAGTGTCGTCCATGTTCAATCCATGGCGGAAATATATGCCCGATCAAAACATTTGAATGTATGCTCTCGATTACTCCGGAAGTTGTTGTGAAAAAATTGAAATTGTTCCTAGAGAATAAAAATAGTTAATATTCTCTTTCTTATAACTATTTGAATCTCTTTGAAAACTTCTCTACATTAGATTGTCAGCCAGCATTCTTGCGCCCGTAGCTCAGCTGGATAGAGCGACAGCCTCCGGAGCTGTAGGCCAGGCGTTCGAATCGCCTCGGGCGCACAAATAATTAACTTATTAACTGATTTAGGAATAGACATGCTTAAACCACAGAAAAAAATTTCCAGAAGAGAAATCAAAGAAGATAAACTTGTAACAAAATATTTCGAAGCGCGCCAGTGGATAGACCAAAACACAAAGATTCTTTCTTATGTTGGAATCGGGATTGTTGGACTCGTGGTCATCGGTTTTCTCTGGAGTAAAAGTCGAGCAGATTCAAATGAAAAGGCAACAGCTATGCTCGCCAAGGTAACACAGTACTACGATGAAGGAAAATATGATCTTGCTATCAATGGTGTTCCGCAAGAAGGCACTCAAGGATTGCAAGCCATTGTAGATGAACATGGCAGTACAAAAGCAGGCGAAATTGCAAAGTTATATTTAGCAAATTCATTCTTTGCTTTAAAAAATTATGATAAAGCTCTGAACATGTATGATGATATCAGTGTATCTGATAAGATGATCACAGCTTCTGCGTATGCAGGAATGGCTGCTTGCTATGAAGCGAAAAGTGATTTTAGTCATGCGGCTTCCTATTTTGAAAAAGCAGCATCGAAAAATATGACTGCTATGCAGGCACCGGAAAATTTACAGAGATCAGCAACAAATTATGCAGCAGCAGGGAAAAAGGAAAAAGCCATCGAACTTCTTCAGATGCTAAAGAAAGAATTTCCCTCTTCATCATATACTCGCGATGTTGATCGTTTCATCGCGGAATATAGCATATAAATTTTCCATACAACAAGAAGATCGCCAAAATGTTTCTATGGTATATATAAGAGACCTTTGGCGATTTTCAATTACGAGCGAGTCTATATCGCTTATGCTGATCTTACCAGATGTAAGTTATACCCATCTCAAAATATTGTAACTTATCCGAAACTTTTTGTGAATTATTACGAAGAAAAGGTAGTGCTGCAAATTCGTTTCCACTTTGAAAGTATACTCGAAGAACATAATCATTGGTTTGTTTTGAAAATATATTTAGATATGTTACAAACGATGAGCTATGGTTAATATATCCAAGTTAAAAAGCATAGCATTGCTGATTATCCCAGCAATTCTTCTTCCACTTGTTTTTTCGTACGATGTTGTCCGTGCTGCGGTTGAGTTCGATAATGCCAGCATAACAATACTGCGTGAACTGTTCATTATTGGCTCATTCACACTCATTGGTCTGTTCATAGAAAAACGACAAAAGATGTCACAGCGCAACGCTCCAAGAGAAATTGGACGGGTATTATTTGCGGTCGTTCTTTCATTACTTGTGTTAGCAATTACTTCATTCATCCGACCTCCTCATTTCTTAGGAGTGGAATCACTCCGCATTCATCAATCAGCGCTTGTGTTGCTCGCTTCAACTTTTATAGCGTTAGTTCTTGGAGCGCTATCTTTATATTTGTTGGTCATCATACATGGCTTGGTACTTTTCAAACGTCGCAAAACAACTTGGCGCTATTATTTTGCATATCTCATACTTCTCTTTGCAGCATGTGCCGCAGATTTTACTTTTGTTCTACCCGAGGGCAATATATTCGCTTCAATATTCTTCTTACTGACAATTGTATTGATCATTGTAAATTCATTCAAACAAAATTGGATTGTTTTTCTTTCGAAACGAGAGAAAAAATATTCTATCGTCTATTCAGTGTTGCTCTTTATCACTCTTGTTTTATTGGATATATATCTTGCCCGAAAATCAGGTGGGAGTGAAAATCTTATCGCGTATAGCAAACCTTTGTACACATTTGTCCAGCTAAATGTAATATTCGGCACAATTTATTTTGGTGTCACATTTATAAGCACATTGTTTCACTTGCCGACAGCTGAAGTCTTCGAACGGAAACAGTCGGAGATAATATCGCTGCATAACTTGAGCCGGTTAGTGACACAGGTGTTTGATTTTAATGATTTGTTAAACACTGTTACACAGATGACTTCGGAAGTGTGCGGTGCACGCTGCGTTTGGTTGGAACTATTTTCTGTGAACGATAGCACGGGTGAAATGTCCGTGGAAGTAGTTGCAAAACGTAATATTACTCAGAAGGAAATTGATTTAATAGCCACGGATGATGGGGCACAATTGCACCGATATCTTATGGATTCGCATAAAGCTCTGCTCATTGAAGATATCTGGTTGGACAGACGGACTAAACATCTAAAAAAGAAAGGCTTTGCACGCGGTTCTTTACTTACAGTTCCGCTTCTATCTCATGAGAAACTTATCGGTGTTTTGCATGCTACGAAGGACTTTCAAGATGCATTTGATCAAGACGATATCGATGTAATGACAACATTTGCCGATCACGTCAGCATTGCAATAGAAAATTCACGTTTAATTTCCAAATCAATCGAGCGTGAGCGTCTGCATCAAGAAATAATGGTGGCACAGCGGATGCAGAAACGATTGCTTCCTCAGTCCCTGCCAAACTTATCGTCGACAGAATTTGCAGCAGTGTCAGAGTCTTCGTTGGAAGTCGGCGGAGATTATTATGATATCATTGCTCTTCCCGATGAGCGATTCGGAATTGTCATCGGTGATGTATCAGGTAAGGGTGTCTCTGCCGCATTCTACATGGCAGAGGTAAAGGGAATCGTAATGTCGTTAAGCAAAATCTGTGCGACACCAAGGGAATTACTTTCGCGCGCAAATGATGCCCTGATGGAAACTTTAGAAAAGAACATGTTTATTAGTGCAATATACGGAGTACTCGATATTCAGAATGCAACACTCACGCTTGCTCGTGCAGGGCATTGCCCGGTTATTTATGTTTCGTACAATTCGGTTGAATTAATACGATCAACTGGTATCGGTTTAGGATTGACAAATAGGGCGCAGTTTGAAAAAGCAACAGAAGAGCGGACCATTAAGCTTCAATCCGGTGACATTTGCATCTTCTACACTGATGGCATTACAGAATCGCGCAATGTAGAGATGGAAGAATATGGGTACGAGCGGCTGATGCAAATAGTAAGTAAGTGCACTAATTGTTCTGCAAATGAAATGAAAGAGCAGATTTTACACAGCATCCGAACTTTTATCGGTCAAGGAACGTATAATGATGATGTAACACTCATTGTAATGAAGTGGTTAGGAAATAATTAAGGATAGTTCTGATGCAGATTCAATCGATTACAAGGAGAGAAAGACAAGAAGGAGACCACCATGATTGATTTTAAAATCCACCAACGGGATAGTGAGGATGTCAGTGTGATTGAACTCAAGGGTTACCTTGATGCT
>PLMK01000030.1 GCA_003142475.1 Ignavibacteriota bacterium | reverse complement strand
CGGTTTGAATGATAGTGACGAAGTGTTTGAAAAACCCGTCAAGAAAATTGATTAGGTGAAATTCTTATGGAGACGTTTCGCACAATCATATCAGAATTTATTGTCGATTTAAAGGCGCAGAAACTTCGGGCTTTTCTTACGATGTTCGGAATTATCTGGGGAACAGTTGCAATAGTTGTGCTTGTGGCGTTTGGCGTTGGATTCAGAAAACAAACCGTGGCGAATATGCATGGCATCGGCGAAGGGCTTGCAATTGTATGGCCGGGGANNGTTCGTTGAAGAGGATACAAAACTCGTCGCTGCACAAGTACCGAATGTTTCCGGCATCAGTCCAGAATTTGGTAAAAGAACAGTAACACGGGTTGGGGAAAATATTCTGACTCCGCTCATTTCCGGGGTTAATGTAGTTTACGGTGATATACGCAATATCAATCCGGAAGCAGGCGGAAGATATATTAATACTCTTGATCTTCAAGAAAGACGGAGGGTTGCCGTAATTGGTGACAAAGTGAAAGAGTTTCTCTTCGCCGATCAGAAAGCAGTTGGTAAAACAATTTTCATCGGTCTCACACCGTTTACGGTCATCGGAGTAATGCAAAAGAAAACACAACCATCATCTTATAATAGCAGAGATCAAGATCGCATCTTTATTCCACTTACGACGTTTGAATCTGTTTATGGCTCGGTGTACTTGGACAATATTATTTATCAAGTGAAAGATCCACGATTGGGTGAAGAAACAGCGAAACAAGTACGAGAAGCCCTCAGCAAGAAGTACAGATTTGATCCAACCGATCAAAATGCGATATGGATTTGGGATACGACCGATTTTGACCGGTTAGCATTCTATATGTTTCTTGGAATCAATATCTTTCTCGGTCTTATCGGCAGTTTTACACTAGGAGTTGCCGGGCTCGGTGTTGCGAATATCATGTTTATCGTTGTACAGGAACGCATTAAAGAAATTGGTGTGAAGCGTGCTGTTGGTGCAACGAAAGTAAATATTCTTTTCCAGTTCTTTTCTGAAACCTTCTTTATAGTCTTCACAGGTTCGGCGATCGGTTTCATTATTTCGTATGGCATCATTGCTGCTTTGAGTTTGTTGCCAATCAAGGAGTATGTGGGAACACCGGTTTTATCGTTGGAAGTTGTTGTCATTACGGTGTTTGTGTTGATTACTGTTGGGTTGCTCTCTGGGCTAATGCCTGCACGACGGGCGTCTAATCTTGATGTTGTTGAATGTCTGCGAACATAATTTTAACGCTTCTTAATTATATAACTCATTATGTTTTTTGAATTGTTTAGAGATTTCCTGTATGATCTTCGTACACATCGCACACGTGCAGCATTGACACTTATTGCCATCACGTGGGGGACGATTGCTGTTGTGCTGCTTCTATCATTTGGGCGAGGGCTGGGCAACCAAATGATGAAGGGAATGATGAATGCAGGTAACCGTATCATCATTTTGTACGGCGGGGAAACCGGACTTGTCTATCAAGGATTACCAAAAGGAAGACGGATCAGATTTGTAGAAGACGACGTTGAACTTATAAGAAAATCGGTGCCTGGAATTGGTCTCATCTCACCTCAATATCACACAAATGTAACTCTTAGTTACGGGAAGAATAATACAACGACAGAGTGTGAGGGAGTCGATCCTGGGTTCGAAGAAATGCGGCGTATGTATCCGGCTGGAGGAGGTAGATTTCTTAATGAAGTTGACGTCGAACAGCAGAGACGAGTTCTTGTCCTAGGTACGAAGGTCGCAAAAGACCTTTTTAAAGATGAAGATCCAATAGGCAAGACCATTATGGTTGATCGCGTCCCCTATACGATGGTCGGCATCATTCAAAAAAAGGTACAAACAGCGATGAATAATGGTCCAGACACTAGGCGTGCGATTATACCGTATACTACATTTCGTACATCATATGGTTACAAAAATGTGAATAGCATTGTCCTACAACCGTCAGACCCGAGTAGACAAGAGATGGTGAAAAGTTCTATATACGAAGTACTCGGTCGTAAATACAGATTTGACACGAAAGACGAGCGCGCTCTTCAGATGTGGGATTTTATTGAAGGAGAAAAGATCATGAATAAAATCGGTCTTGGCGTTTCGATCTTTCTTTTTTCTATTGGATTCCTTACGCTGATTATTGCGGGTGTTGGAGTCGCTAATGTTATGTACGTTGTTGTGAAAGAGAGAACAAGGGAAATTGGCATCAAAATGGCAGTCGGTGCGCGGCGGAGTTATATAATGGCGCAGTTTATTTTCGAATCATTATTACTTGCTCTTTCAGGAGGTACGATCGGAATTTTGTTTTGCTATGCAATTGTATCGATAATGTGGATGTTTCCCGCAGAAGAAGGGGCTATGCAATTTGTCGGCCGACCTGTTCTTTCTTTCTCACTTATTCTTATCACTGTTGGAATTCTTTCTGCAATTGGCTTTGCTGCCGGAGTATTCCCGGCTCGCAAAGCCGCTAGCGTGGATCCTGTTGAATCGCTTCGCTACGAATGAATTTTCAACAACCCTCAACTCATCGACTCGATATGCAAATGCTGTTGCTCATAAACTTGTCTTTCTATCGGAAACGAAAATATTTATAAAATCCATTTTAAAAATGATTTGAAGTCACATTGAGCGTTCGCCTGAGCTCACGCCGAAGGCTTGTCGAAATGTGACTAAACACTCTACAGCCAGACTTCGACAAGCTCAGTCTGACTGTAACAATGTATTTATGAGATGGCTTCTACACGTTGAGTGTTCACCCTGCATCAGCTTTGTTCATAAAGCGATTTAAATACCTGAGCGAATTCTTCTGCAGATGTAGGTGTGGTATTGGCAGGTGTGCGATGCACATCTTCCAATATTTTTCCCTCGTTCATTGATTTCACAAATTCATTCATTTTATCGACCATACTTTCACCCATTCCCATTTGCATCATCGCTTTCTTTGCATCTGCATACGGAAATTGTACGTACTTCAGATCTGGTTTTCCAATGGTGCGGCCATAGATTTGTGCGATCTCGGCGTATGTGTATTCTCGGTTTCCAAGTACATATTCGTGGCTCTTGCCGGAAAAATCTTTGGCAAGGAGATGTCTTAATGCCGCCGCGGCTATATCTTTTGTTGCGACCATCGGTACCTTCAGGTCGGCACGGACAGGTGAACCCATCATGCCTATTTGCTTTACCATTGCGGCCATCGAAAGTCCGTTCTCCAGAAAGTAGCTAGCACGTAAATGCAGAATATTAATTCCGGGAATCGCATTAAAAGCTTCTTCCATCATCTGCAGGCCTTGGACAACACCTGCTCCGGAACGAAGATGCGCACCGACACTACTTAACGTAACTACGTGTTTGATTGTCGAACCTTTAAGCGCTTGTGCGATTGCGCGGATATGTTTTAATTGTGCCTGTGCGAAATCTGGGGCAGTCATATCGCCTGGTATCATTGTATACAGCGCTTCTGCATTATCGAAAACATTGGCGAGAAATAATGGGTTGGTTGAATCGCCAGCGAAATGCTTTGCGCCTTTTTGAATAAGATCGGCCGCCGTGCTGGTATGCCGGCTCACAATGCGTACTGTGTGTCCTTTTTCCAGTAATCCGAAAGCAATCGGTTTGCCCGTATGCCCTGTCGCTCCTAAAACAACATAGGTACTCATGGATATATCCTTTCACAAAAGTGAATAATTTGGTGTATGATAGTTTTATTAACAATATTAAAGGAAGATATGTTCCCAAAGGATTGTCGCGGTGTCGAATGAAATCGCAGAGAAATTTTCTGCTTTGTGTTGTGTATAAATTGCGGATTTGAAGAAACGGAGCTGTGAATTGGTTAAAAGAGCCAATACATTATCATTCCCGCGAAAGATGGTATCCATGGCAAGAGACTCTTGTGTACACAGGTGCGAAAATACATCAGGCAAAACGAAAGGGGACGATTTAAATAAGTTTATTTCTTCCCAGGCTTCGTTCATTATCTTGACAAGTTGATCCTCTATGGGTGATCTGCATCCTCGTGTGCAAGTCCACCATGAAAATCAATTATTACAACACCATAGATAAAACGAACAGGTGTATATATCTGTATAAGTGGATCTTACTCTCTTATCCAAATGACAGTAGGTAAATGCACTTGCCCATATCTTATTGAGGTATGATGTACTACATTCATGCAAAACGCATATAATTCTTGCCGTACTAATTAAAAACACCTATATTTTCGATGAGAGACATCCATGGCCTGGCTGCAATTGAGAAATCGTGTCATTGCATGTCCTGAGGAACTTCTATAATAAAAAAACAGAGATGAACATTCGGAAGGACTTAGTATGGGATTATTCGGCAAAAGGAAAATCTTTGACTCCATAGAAAAAGTAACCGGTGCTCACTCATTTCACGTACATGGAAAAAGTATCGTGTGTCCGCAGTGCGGCAGTGACCGGTTTGAAATAGGATCGGCGTTGTTGAATACAGCCGGAATGACATTCATGAATCTGGATTGGGCCAATCGTCAAGCAACTATTTTGACCTGCATAACGTGTTCGCATATTCTATGGTTTCTTCAACAGCCAGAAATTACAGGATGACGTAATGAATGAGCAGTGTGAGTGAGATAAAAAATTCTTAACGAAATAATTCATACACACGACAATATATGTCTGCAATCGCAGCAACACATACAGAATATTTTCAGATCTTTAGAAGAATGAAATGGAACATTCGTCGTGTTTGATGCGTATATTATTCTATAATTTCAGACGAACGGAAGCATGGAACAAGTTATACCGATAATAGGAAGACCTGGAGTTCTTATTGTACAGCTCATACATCGGGTGATATGGATATTAGTCCTCAGTATTTCTGCGGCTTATACTCTTTGCGCGCAAGAACCGGATAAAAAGGAATTACATGATACTCTTGCTAAAAAGCCACTTATCAATCAATCTCTCTTGCGTAGTTTTCAGTCAGAAATCACTTCTCTGCCATCGTTGCACGACTTCCCTGAATATGCGCCTATGTCGTTGCACCAAGCGCTCACGATTCTTCCTACTTCACTTTCAGGACAATTTCAACAGCAGATTGATCTCATATCACCATGGAAACAGGAGTTGGCCAAACAGAATGAGTTGCATACGCTCAAAACAATTCTGGGAGCCCTTCAAGCTGGGGGGACGGCATATCTTTTGTACGAGCACATTAGGAAGTACGATTTGAAATAAAGAAACAGACTGTTTAGAAAAATAGGTGGTCCATTATCGATATAACCAAAGTAATACTCTTAGGCGTCAGGCTAATCCGCTGGCAGCGGATATAGTAAAAGGAATAGTTCATGAACCGAATATTGACAAATTTTGATCAGGATCGCTTTGGCGGCATAACATTTCTCGCAATTGTCAATGCGGTTGCTTTGGTCATTACACTTCTTTTCTGGGGAATAGTATTCTTTAGACGTTTGGTGCCGTTCCCTGGGGAACTTATATCTTTAGCAGATCGGGCAAACTCAGCAGTCACTTATGGATTTATGATAGGCGATATGTTCTATTCTGCGCCGTTGCTCTTTCTGGCATGGCTTGGCCTCTGGAGACTCAAGAGTTGGGGATGGATGGCAGCACAAATGGTCAATGCCTTGTGGATCTACTCTATGACGGTCGTGTTGCTTCGAGATGCATACACAGTAATGTCTCCTGGAGGTTTGCTTTTCATCCCATTCACGCTTGTAGCTGTTTGGGCTATTCCTTATTTGTGGATAAATCGCGGGATGTTTGGAATCACAAGATAAATCGGATTATGTGTATGGCGCTCAATAGTTGCTCAAACTAGTTTTATGTAAAAAACTGAAATGCGTATCTCGTATCGCGTTTTCAAATTTCCATTCTTTCTATATGATCTCTACAGAAAAAAATAGATTCTTTACGCAGAAGATGTTTAGTATACTCTTGAGATTGTCTGTTGTGATGTGTGTGATATACTTTGTTTATGCATGGACAACTCAACCGAATACAATCATCAAAAGAAAACAAGATGTTTCCCACTTTTCCGCCATATTCCCATATCTGCAAGACTCCAAAGAATTTACAAACGATGAACGTAGAATTGCACGGCATTTTGCAATAGATACATTGCCTGGACTGATGCAAAAGGGGCTTATAAAAAAATATAAAAGATATGAAACCGTAACTCTCCTGCTCGTAACGGGGAAAATCTGGAAAGAACGATCACGGTTCTTCAAAGAAAGTTTACTTACCGAAGTATTGGTGTATAACAAAGTACATGGCTACGCATTAGAAACTCAGGTTGTGGATCATCGTTCGCAGCGGTTGTACGCGCAGGCATCATCCTCAGATAAAAAAGAGTTCTTCGATTAATATTTCCTCAAAAGCAATATAATTTATCCTTCTTGCAATTATATTTTGTGTCTGCGAGAGTTGAAGAATGGTTCATGCTTTTTACCATGTACCTTCCACACTTACGTAGAACGTTCGTACAGGAGAAAGATTACCCAATAATTCTACGTAATAGTAATTAGTCAGATTCTTTATTGTCAACCCAATAGTAAGCGGGAGATTAAAGTCGATAAGGTTATAGGTGATGCCAGCATCTATGACATTGCAGGCAACACGCTGGTCTCCGTCGACTATAGGAGCAAGACGAACAAGATTTTCATCGATCGCTTCAACACGACTCACATAGCGGTAATTGACTTCTGTCTGCCACTGCTGGTACTGTGCAATCAGCGATGCATAAAATAAATTGCGAGGGCGGAACTTGAGAACAGTATTGTGGATCAGATCGATAGGATCAATATATGTATAACTGATATCTGTCGTCAGAAATCGATGAAACATATTTGCTTTGATTCCAAATTCAAAACCACGAATTCTTGCTCGTGTCACATTATTGAATTGTATCACAAACTGTGTTGGATTAACACCGCCTTCAATGAGATCGTAGAAATCATTTTGAAAAAGTGCGGCATCGAGAAAAACTTGATTTCCTAACCATTGTGAACCGCCGATCTCATATGACACACTGCGCTCCGGTTTTAGACTGTCGTTTGGAACAATTGTAATCTGACTGAGTCCTGTGTTTACAGAGGTAAACAATTCGCTCATCGATGGATAACGAAATCCTTCGCCATACGAAGTGCGTAGTGTTGTTGTTGGACTGGGAGAAAACACCAATCCAATTTTTGGATTCAACTGAGATGGAGAAGAGGCGGCAGGTGATGCGAATATTTCTTTCCATATTCTCTGCCAATCATATCTGATTCCAGCTGTCAGTTTGAGAGATTGAAGAGGCGTAATTTCATCTTGAACATAGAATCCAGCGCCTACACCGGGATGGGATCCAAAAATATCAGAAATAATACGGTCATAGTTTGCAACAAGGCCGCTTGTGATCACATGAACAGGTGAAATCTCATATGTTACCTGTGCTTCCACCTGAGTGGTGTGCGATGCTGCTGTATTGCCAACCTGTCCGTAAATATTATCCTGCCAGAAATTGCCAAAGTAGATTGCTTTAAGCGAATAAAAGAATTTATCAGATAAAATTTCTTTATAGGCGAAACTCACATTTCCGCGTGTTGAATTTACTTCACCGCCCAATTGCGAATCTGCTGGACGCGTAGCGTCACTCAGACTCTTCCACCAGAAAAAATTGCCGTGCGTACGCCATTGGATATTTGTCGTTAATGTTGCACTTTGATACTGTGAAAAATTATAATTGAATTTTGAGTACAAACCCCATCGATGGTACACATCGTTCTCACGATAACTATCGTCTACCATGCGAGAGGCGCTCACAAGATATCCAAATGAGCCGATACGATTGGAATAGCTTATAAAACCGCCGGTATTAAATCTTGTTTTATCAGACCAATCCCATTCGCTATAGGTAGGTTTAGCATACATTCCGGAAAATAAGCGAAATCGGATATCTGGTTTTTCGCCGATCTCTTTCGTAATGACATTGATAACTCCGCCAAGTGCACTCGACCCATATAAAGCTGAACCGGCGCCCTTGACAATTTCAATCCGGTCAATTTGAAACATAGGAATTGTTTCCCACGGTATCTCGCCTGTATCGCCGGTAATGTACGGAAGTCCATCAATCAAAATGAGGACACGGCTTCCGACGCCTCTGCTATAGCCGGATGAACCGCGGATA
The DNA here is from genome assembly GCA_003142475.1 of Ignavibacteriota bacterium. Taxonomy (GTDB): domain Bacteria; phylum Bacteroidota; class Ignavibacteria; order UBA10030; family UBA10030; genus Fen-1298. The sequence continues at coordinate 13,673 of PLMK01000030.1, read as the reverse complement.
TTCACTTGATCCTGCATCATATAGACTCCTGGAACATAGCGAAGAGCATCGTCGAGTGTTACAGAGACATGATCGGCAATCATTTTGGCTGACACGGTTGAGACGCTTACAGGAACTTCCCGCAGGCTTTGTTCCCGCCGGTTTGCCGTAACAACTACTTGGTCCGCCTGAATGGGAGCTTGCATGAGATGCACATCAAGATGCAGTTCTGCATCAGGCTGTATTGAAATTTGATAGATTGTATCTGAAGTATACCCGACAAATGAAAACGTTACATCATACATTCCGGCCGGAATTCCATGCAATTGATATTTCCCATGAATGTCTGTTGTTGTACCGCGAATAGTACTTCGCAAGATAACATTAACTCCGATAAGCAACTCTTGCGTTTTCGCGTCAGTGACAGATCCTGTAAGAGAACCTGCGTTCGGCTGTGCCATTGTACTGTGGATCAAGCAAACAATGGCAATATAGAGAAAATAATATTTCAAAACGGTTGCGGCGGCGGATTGCGAAAATCAACTTGGATGTTGATCTCTTTCACCTGACTGGAGTCGTTTACTACCACACTGCCGGGTTGTGAAAGATCGGCTGCATCTTTATAGAAACCGACAACTCTGAAAACCCGCATACCGCGAGTTTTCAGATCTGAACTTATTTGCTGAACGACTCCAATATATTTATATGTTCCAGAACGCAAAGGAAATGAATATGAAATAGAGTCCGCGGAGAAAGGGAGGAGTGATTCACTCATACTGGGATAAACAAAGATTGTGGGCGGATCTGAAAACAATCCGGCAAAGGCCATTGCAGAATCAAGAGGGTAAATTTCAGAAGCAAAGATCATGAGACCCACTAAACTATCTCTCGACGGCCAAGAGCCCGGTGTAAAGTACACCGTGCCGCTAAATCCAAGTTCAATTGGCGGTGGAGGTGCAAGCCCAGCGTCACAGGATGCGAGCAACAAGCAAAGAATTATGAGGACGAGGAGTTTCATAAAAGACACGAGAATAGTACAAATTCGATTAACAAGATGCAATGCCGACATCATTTACATGAAAAAAACTTAGTAGAGCCTATCTCAAAAATGGGTAGATGTCACCCTGAGCATGTCGAAGGGTGACTAATTATTCGAATATCAGGCTTCGACGAGCTCAGCCTGACTTGCTTCCAGTGTTTTTGAGATGGCTTCTAGTTAATGGAATCGCGTGTTGAGCATACTTCTCTTAACATCCCTTACTTCTGGTTTGTATATGAAGTAGATTTCTGAAAATAGAGACAAAGTATTTTGTATTTGACAGAAAAAAACCTATAATTCAATATAAGCTTGAAAAAGACCGCTGCAATAACGGATCAAAATCCGAATTGCAAGCTTGCGTTCTTTTTTTATATACCGATGAAATTTGTACTTGCTCGAGCAGGTATGGAAGGAGAGTATCAAAATGGCAAACAAAGGGACGAAGGTTGTCATTGCCGCACCGACATTTGGATCGGCATTACAAATTTCTATGAACGAAAACTTCAAGAAATTATTCAAGCCAGAAGAAATGGCAATGCGGTCTGTAACAGATGAAGCCGGTACACAGAAGGAACGCTTGAAGCAAGCACTCGAACAAACTAGACCCACGGCTTTGATCGCCATTAGTATAAGACCTGATTCCGATACAATTGCTGCTTATAAGGCCGAGAATGTGCCAATCATATTAATAGACGAGAAGACACCCGGTGTGTCCACTATTACCACCGATAACTACATGGGCGGACGCATAGCCGGAGATTACCTCGTTTCAAAGGGCAGGAAAAGAATCGCAATTGTTACCGGCAGGACAAAGGTGAAAGGTGGCCTTAATGCAGAACAGAGACTCAAGGGATTCCAAGAAGCACTGAAAGCTAAAGGGATTTCCGTACCGCAAGGGTGTGTCATAGAAGTGATACACTATTCTCGCGAAGATGGTATTGAGGTAATGCCAAAGTTGTTGGCTGCAGGCATCGATGCTATTTTTTGTGCAGCGGGTGATAACTGTGCACAAGGATTACTGTCTGTAGCAAGAGAGCGTGGAGTGCGGATACCCGAGGATGTCGCAATTGTTGGTTTCGACGATCTGCTTATTGCGCAGCTTTCGACACCTGCACTTACTACTATTAGACAACCCTTGAAGGAAATAGCTGAAGCCGCATACAGGATGGTTATTTTCCAAAGAGAAGAAATTCTTCGCAACCCCAAAAATGCTGTGTTCAATCCTGAGCTTGTGGTTCGAAAATCAGCATGAAAGTAAATGAAACTGTAACTGTAGAATAGTATGTTCATTCATCTCACAGGATAGAGGATGAACCACAAACCTCGTTGGAATCCCGCTTAAAGTAAAATGATGTGACGAAAAAAACATCCGCTATTCGAGTATGAATGTATAACCTCAAGAAAAATTTTTCTTTCCGTGAAATGATCATTAACGATTATGACCAGGTAGTAACTCTCTGGCAGCAGACACCGGGTTTGGGTTTGAGCGATGCGGACTCGCGGGAAGGGATTCGTGCCTTCCTGGAACGGAATCCAGGGTTGTGCTTTATTTGCGAACAAGAAAAACACCTCATCGGCACCATTCTCTGCGGGCACGACGCGCGCCGCGGGTATATCTATCATCTTGCTGTAGATGAAGCACACAGAAAACAAGGGATTGGCAAGCAATTGACTCAACTGTCGTTGGATGCGCTCCGGCGGCTGGGCATCGCTAAGTGCCATCTTTTTGTCTACCGCGACAATAATGAGGCAGAGTTATTCTATGACCGCTTGGGGTGGCAGAAACGGATAACGCTGGATATATTTTCGAAAGATGTGTAGACTTCTTCAACTACAATATCAGTTTTATCCTATGGTCTGAACCTCATCGAATCCCATCATATAGTAACTTATGAAATCTTTATTTCCTCTATGCCGTAAGTAAGCCGTAAGCTTCCTCATTTTATAAATGTAAATAAAACGATTGAAGAACATGCTCAACGCCCTGGTATTTATTTACTGATGTTACGCACCGTATATTCTTGAAAGTTGTCCACCTCCCCTCTGTCCCGATATTGAGATACTGCATATTGAAAAGCACCATAAATCGAGACGGTTTCCCCTCCTCAAACGAGGAGGGGATGAAGGGGTGGTGTACTTTGTTCTATTACATTCCATGTTTATAAGCATATGCGCCGATTTTGCGTAACATCAGTTATTCATTAAGGAGAATAACATCGTTTGAAATCAATACGAAAAGAATTATATTATATATTAACTCATTGCATGAGCTAAGAATGTTGATGCATGCTTTTTCCTTGAAGCAGTACTATGAAGTATTGTGTTACCGTAGGATTGTTGAGTGTGCAGATTACTTCGTTCTGTATAAACACAGGACTCGCAAGGGCAGTGGCTCGGAGAGGCTCGAAATGAAAAATTGTGAATCTGCGTGGAACAAGTGTATATGTCTCATTTCCCTATGAATAATCTATCAGCGAGAGATGAAGGAAGTCCTGCATCTATTATGGCACGAGCAGTTTGCGCTATGTCATATTCAGCTCTAACAATATCGAAAGACCATACATCGGTATCGAGAATGCCAAAACTGAGCATCGGGTTTCCGTCTCTGGGTTGTCCGATGCTGCCGACATTGATGAGAAATCGCTTACCCTTGACAAAAGAGAATGTTTCGAGATCTTCTCCGCAAACAGTTGGAATATGCGAGTGACCAATAAAACAATATTGCGTGTTAAAGTGTGGAAATTGTTGACCGGCGTCCTCAAGGGACATAATATAATTCCATTGCTGCGGATTTTGGGGACTCGCATGGACGAGTGTGAAAAGACCGGATTCATGTTTGTATGGCAGAGAAGCCAGGTACGCGGTATTTTCCTTGGTAAGGATTTTATTCGTCCATTCAATGGCAGCGCGTCCGGCATCATGAAAATAATCTGCTTCCCTGGGATCAAGTGCGCCGAGATCGTGGTTGCCCAGGACGGAAAAAGATGCACGTTCTCTCATTAAAGAGACGCAATGATTGGGCTGGGCGCCGTATCCAACAATATCGCCCAGGCAGTATATATGATCGATCCGGAGCGTATCAATGATTGAAAGAGCACGCGTCAGTGCAGAAAAATTTGAATGAATATCGGAAAGTATTGCAAAACGCATGATTGATCTCATGTATGATAATGACAATGGACAAAATACAATAATTTCATGATACTTTGAAGAGGCTGTATAGTGAACAATAGGCAAAACAGTAATGAAAAAGAAATGAGATTTTCTGAGGAAGATCGTTCAAACAAGAGCATTCAGGATTACATTGCGATTATTCTGCGAGGTAAAAAAATTGTAATCTTAACCTGGATTGCGGTGTTTGCCATGGTTGCTTTTTATACGTTCTTAGCCACGCGTGTATATCAGTCATCTGCCACTATACTTATAGACACAAAGGCTAATAAAGGAACTCTCATAACCGATTTGATGGGTCTTGAATCCGCAAAGAATATAATGAATGAAATGGAGATTCTCGAATCCCGATCGATGTCTGAAACAGTAGCAAAAAAAATGCTTGAAAAACAGTTTTTAGATGACTCACTTCACACACCGATACCGGCGATCCAGTTTGAAGATCAAAGTCTCGATATAAATGCAAGATTAGAAGCGATAGTAGGGCGTCTTCAGGGGTCGGTCAAGTTTGAGACAAAGATGGATGCCGATGTCATAAAGATCACGACAAAAAGCTCTCATCCCGAAGAAGCGGCATTGGTGACGAACCTGTATGTGGAATCGTACTATGAAAGAAATCTAAGCAAAAGCCGTTATAAATTTTCTACTGCACGTTCCTTCCTTAATGAGCAGCTCGATATGCGGAAGAAACAGCTGACAAGCGCCGAGCAAGCGCTTCAGAATTACATGGAAGGATCCGGTATCGTGTATCTCGATGAAGCGGCAAAGCAGCTCATCGAACAGATCTCGAGTGCAGAAGCATCGCGTGATGCATTGGTTGTGGATATTCAAGCCGCAGAGCAAAATCTCAATGCATATCAAAAAGAACTTGCCCAGAAGGAACCTGAGGTGGCAAGGTTGATCCAATCTGCAGACGATTCCTATATTCGCTTGATTCAAGAACAGCTTGCCAAGCTCGAAGTCTCCCGGGATCTGACGCTTTCACAGAAACAGCAAACAGCCGATAAAAGCCAGGTAGACGCAAAGCTTCAGGAAACGGAAAATCAAATTCGGTCGCTTCGGTCAAATTTAGATAAACGGACAGCAGACTTTCTTCGCTCGGGTTTCCCATCTGACGGTGTAGGCAAGGACGAAATGTCTCCTGCTTCGTTCCTTTCTCAAATGAAGCAGAAGTACTTCGAAGCAAAATTACTGCTTGGCGGGTTGAAGGCAAAGCGGGCGGCTCTTGACAGTGTGATCAGAAAATATGATAAGAATTTTGAATCCATTCCCCAAAAGAGTATTCAGTTCGCGCAGTTACAACGCGCACGCCTCAGTGAAGAAAAAACGTACCTGATGATAGAAGAAAAGTTCAACGAAGCATCTATTGCCGAAAAATCGCAGGTTGGATATCTTGACATCGTCGATCGGGCTGTTGCGTCAAGCAAACCGATAAGCCCGCGTGTCATGTTGAATCTTCTCGTGGGGCTTTTATTAGGGTTAGGGTTGGGAGTTGGGGTAGTGCTGTTCCGTGAATACATTGATTCCAGGATTCAGAAACCGGAAGACCTAAAGAAGATTGGCTTGCCTCCTCTTGGTGTGATCATGTTGATGAACGAAGAAATTACCAAGTTGGGCGGGAAGACGAAAATAGATGTTGGCGGGAAGATGATAGATGTTCACTTGATTACACACACCAATCCGTTTTCTTCCATTGCCGAAGCGTACCGCCAATTGCGTACGAATGTGCAGTATTCACGCATAGACTCTCCACTGCGTACACTCCTCGTCACGAGTGCGAATCCTTCCGAGGGAAAATCAACGACGGTTTCGAATCTGGCTATTGCCTTCGCTCAGGCAGGTAAGAAAGTGTTGATCGTAGATACAGATTTCAGAAAGCCAAATTTGCACACCGAATTTGACCTCAATCGGTCTCCCGGTATTACAGACGTGCTTTTCAATACGTCTGAGCTAAAAAACGCGATCCAGAAGACTGTTATCAAGAATTTGGAATTGCTCTGCTGCGGTACGATTCCATCCAACCCATCAGAGCTTCTCGGTTCGGCGGCGATGAAAGTATTTACGGACAAATTGAAAGAACAGTACGATATGGTACTTTTTGATTCGCCTCCGGTCCTCGCAGTAACGGATTCTTCCATTCTTTCTACACTCGTTGACGGAGTGATCGTCGTTGCATCTGCGGGGCAGACGCGTACGGATTCATTCTTCCGGACAATGGAATCGCTGGAAGGTGTAAGTGCTCATATACTCGGCGTTGTGCTGAACAATTTCGACATCCGTTCTGCATATGGCAGTTACTACGGATACCGGCACTACAGGTACCAGTACGGTACACAAGAGAAAAAGACGGAAAAGGTTTAATGAGTAGAAATTATCATTGCGAACCGCTAAAAGCGGTGAAGCAATCTGATAACACGGGAAAAAGCGAGATTGCCGCGCTCCCTACGGTCGCTCGCAATGACGCTATTATTCTGTCATTGCGAACCGCTAAAAAGCGGTGAAGCAATCTGATTAATTATAACGAGACAACGACAAAGGAATTGATATGAGAAACAAACTTCTTTTTGTAATAGCGATGCAAATTATTATCTGCCTCATCTCTCATGCGCAAACCAATCTTACAACGGGACTTTCAACCGCACAGGCAGGAGCATTTTACTATATTGCAAAACCCGGTGAGGTCACGATGCTGGTGAATGTGTGGGGTTTCGTTGAAAAGCCAGGACGGTACGAGATTCCTATTTCTACAGACCTTATGGAGCTGCTCTCGTTTGCAGGAGGACCAATGCAGTATGCGAAGTTAGACGAGGTGAAGATTACACGGTTGGCTGACAGCACTGGAGCAGGCAGGAGCGACATTTTTGTGGATCTCACTAATTCCAAAGAGATGACTGCAAACAAACTCACTTTGCGTGCGGGAGATACTATCTTTCTCGATCACACTTCGTGGGTAACGTTCCGCGATGTCTTTACTGTCGTGACTACCGCCGCACTTGTAACTGCGGCGGTTTCGCAAGTGATTTATTATACAAAGAATAGATAATGTGTATGTAAAAGAGGAGTGGTGAAACGCGTAAGCTTGATGAAAGAGAAATATTAAATGGAATATATAGTTGAAAAAACAATACGAATGCGAAAAAAATTGACGTGGCGTAAGATATACAATTCTGAATAGCCAGAAATTAGTACAGAATTCAGTCATTTCCCCTCGTTTTCTGTAAGTGGGCAATTAATTATTATACTATTTTTTCCTCTGACCATTAGTATAGCTTATTTTATATTCGGACTTAAAATAGAATCTTTAGTTTACAAGATATGATCCATTCTTCAAATTATGCTTAATGGAGCGTGAATATCATGGGTCCATGTGATGTTTAAAGAAGAGTTTTGCATAGAAATCAGATGCAATACAAACAAATCTTGAGTCAATTTTGGATTCAGTTATCGGAGGAAAAAATTCTTCTGATATTGAACATTCAATGTCTTGTAATAGCGCAAAATTATTATTAAAATATTGATCAGAGGCAGTTCATTTTTTCCTTCCAGAACATAATCAAACATATACAGACAAGACTGAAATCCAGTCCTATCCTTCGTAATTCCTCCATCCTCATCATATCCAATCTTTTTGTAAACTTTCTTGGATTGATTTCTAGTATCCGGATGACACGAATATTGACACCGAATGACTATGGTTTCATTAATGTCTTTAATGTCAAAGTGACCATTCTTGTAGTATTGGGAAGTCTTGGAATTCGTAATATCATTGTTCGCTCCATAGCGCGTGATCGCGCTATTTCAAAATCTTTCTTTAAAGCATCAAGCTTTATCCGATTCCTTACAACATTGATTGTGCTTATTATCTATTATATATATAGACTGTTTTTTCAAGATAATTTTTCCTCCTTTGACTTATATCTTCTCATTGCTTCGTTCATCTTTTCGATTTTATGGGATATGGTCGAAACCATTGCTTTCGGATTGGAAAGGATGGAAATCACTGCTTTTTTAAATTTCTTTGCTACATTGTTTTTTGTGCTGTGTCTTTATATCCTTCCAAAAACGTTTTGGAATATTCATCGAATCTTATTATTCAACGTGATAATACAAATGATAAAATCGTTTGTCTATTATGTGCTTTTACGATATAATGAATTTGTAGGTGGTCATGAATCATTGACCCAGATTTCTATTATCTCAAAGAAGTTAGTGCACGATAGTATGCCATATTATTTATTAGCAGTTTTTTCAATGTTATCGAGTCAAATGCCTATCCTTTTCCTTGAAGCTCGCTCAAGTTCGGCAGAAGTGGCTTTCTATAATCTTGGATTTAAGATTCTTAGTCCTATGCAAATGGCTCTAAGCATGGCGCTTGTTGCACTTTTCCCCAATATTTCACGGGTTTTTTTGGAGGATAAAGCCAGATTTCAAAGAATTGTTCGAAAAGCAATTATTTCAATTATAGTACTTGGAATTATTACTGCTTTTACTATTAGCTTTTTTCGGAAAGAGGTTATTCTTTTACTTTACGATCAACGATATGTTACTGCTGCTGCCGTGATTGCATTTCAATGTTGGTATACCATTTGGTTCGCAATATTTTGTCTGCAAGGAACTGTTATAGGTGCAGCAGATAGACAAAAAGCACTTCCTGTACTGTCTTTCATCTATGCTCTAATCTCCGTACCTATTCTTTGGATAGGAGCTTCTTTTGGAGCAGTTGGCCTTTCAATGTCCTATATTATTGCGTCTTTCTTTAATATGACATATAACTGGTGGTATTTCAATAAAATATTGCCCCAAAAATTTAATTTGGGTTTTACGGCGTTGATTTTTTTTATCCTTATTTTTGCCATGGGAATTTCTTTTACAATCCCGGAAAACTTAAATCTTATTTTGAAGTTAGCACTCTTTTTAGGATTAGGATTATTAGTCCTTTTGGGTTTAGCGAATAGAACCTTGCGGCAATTCTGTGTGAAATATATTTTAGCAGATACAAATACTCCCATGAAATAATGGTTTTGTTGTGTTTACAATAGTAAGCAGTTAAAATATCATTGTAGGAAATGCATAGACATAAAATAGACCTTTGTTAGAATATGATTCAAAAACTTCATGGACATTCAGGTTGTAGGTTGGAATTAATCGATAATAATGGCACCATCTTCGTCCGAAAAATTTCTAGGTCAGTTTCATATAATGAACGATTGATCGCCCAGTGTGTCAAACAAGGAATAGATGACACTGAAGGATTCTTAACACCTAAAATATTTTCTAAAGGATATCTAAAGAAATTATTTTATTTTGATATGGAATATATTAATGGATTATCCTTTACAGATTATCTGACTAATATCCCAATAACATCGATCGAACGGTACGCAGATCTATTTTTAAAAATCATTCCCAGTAATCCGATATATGATGGAGATGCAAGAGGTATATTTATTAACAAGGTCAATGAGCTAGATTCGCAGATAATTGTTAAATCTGACAGTGTTAAGATCGCAATTCAACAATTAAAACATTTTGATTGGAAATGTATTTATCAGGGGAAATGCCATGGAGATCTGACTTTTGAAAATATCCTTATCCACAATGATCGAGCATATTTAATTGATTTCCTTGATTCATTTTATGATTCATGGATGATAGATATTTCGAAGTTGTTTCAAGACCTTGAGCTTCAATGGTCGTACCGAAATTATTTCTCCATCGATGAGAACCTAAATATCCGATTGATTATCTTAAAGAAGATGCTTATTGAAAAGCTATTACAATTGGATCAAGGTAAAAATATTGTATTAACAATTTATATGATGTTAATTCTTAATTTGATAAGAATTATTCCATATGTTGATTCACAGAAGGATCATCTATTCATTGAAAGCGCTTTAAACAAAATAAATATTCTTATAAATAAGCAATTATAATCATTAGGATATTGGCCATGTCGACATTAATAATACCCTGTGCAGGAAAATCAACAAGATTCCCAAATATGAAACCAAAATGGTTGTTAACACATCCTGACGGGAAACTTATGATAGAAAAGGCTATTTCTGGCATGGATCTCAATTCTTTTGAACGGATTATTGTTACTATAGTCAAGCAGCATGCTGATGAGTACGAAGCAGACATTATGTTGAAACAGGTATTCAAGGATAGAAAATTCGAAGTGTTCGTCCTTAACGGTTTTACAAAAAGCCCTGCAGAGACTGTAAAAAGGACGATTCTTGAAAATAATGTTGATGGTTCTTTTGTCGTAAAGGACTCAGACAATTGTGTTTGGTATGGAACCAAGAAAGGAATTAATAATTATGTCGTTGGTTTGAATTTAAACACATTTGGAGACGACGTGTTAAGACTAAAAGCGAAAAGCTTCATAACTTTGAACGATCAAAATCATGTTGTAGATATTATCGAAAAACAAATTAAATCTAATTTAATTTGTGTAGGAGTATATGGTTTTGGTTCTGTACATCAATATTTAGATGCATTAGAATATATTGAGCGCAACAGTGTAATTCAAAAAGAAATATTTTTAAGCCACATCATGGCATACATAATAGGTGCTGAAAAAACATATTTTCATTATATCGAAGCAGACAATTATGAAGATTGGGGGACGCTTGATGATTGGAAAAATGTGCAAAAGAGATATGCGACATACTTTATTGATGTTGATGGTGTTATTTTAAGCAACAGAGGAAAGTATGGGAAATTAAACTGGAGTAATAGTAATGAACTCATCGTCAGTAATGTTGAAGCAATAAAAATATTATCACAGAATGGAGCTCAAATTATTATTACCACATCGAGGACTAAAGAATATCGTGCAGAATTAGAGAAGCTTTTGGAAAAATGTGGGATTGAGTATCATGAGATAATTATGGGATGCAACCATGCGCCCAGAGTTATTATTAATGATTTCGCTCCAACAAATCCTTATCCGAGTTGCAGGGCTATCTCGCTTCCCCGCAATTCTTCTCTTGCTCATTACTTAAACGATTAGGCTGGTATATGGATTTACTTATCATTGATTCGAGAATTGATACGAAGGATTGTGCTATACCCGTTCTTACAGAATCAGATTTCCATCCATGCCATCCTTTTTTTATTAAACATCAATTAGAACCTGAATCTTTTTCTAGAATTTATACAAAAGGTGTGTGTGAGACCCATCCATATCTGCGTGAGGTCATTAAGAAAATTGACTACTTGTTATCGGTCAATGGAGAACTTATTATTGATTTCTTTTCAAGTTCATCACTCTATACTGGAGGTGACATCATTCGTCCGATTTCATTTCTTATGCATGAAATTTCGTTATCGCTCCAGGATCGATACTTGCTTTTCCAAAAAATAAATAACGGCAACATATTCCAGCTTCATTTTAAGAAACTTAAATCCGCACTTCCTTCTGGTGATTCGATTCACCGATGGTCCTTCGGTATCGTAAGCGATGGAAAGAAAAATGAGAGAATTCTTGACACTATTAGACAGATAGAAGATATGAAGATTCAGGAATTTGAAGTGCTTATTTGTGGCCCAAGTCCATCCGATCATCTTCCTGAAAATGTAAAAGTACTTGATGACAGTGATCTATACAGGGATATCCGTATACCTATTTCAAGTAAAAAAAATAGAATTATTCAAAATGCAAAATTCAATAATCTAGTAATCATTCATGATCGTATCCATTTTTCTAAATCTTGGTATCGTGACCTTTGTATGTACGGCAATTATTATGATGCGTTATGTACAAGAATCCTTGATGAAGATACAAAGACACGAAGGGTTATTGATTGGGCAGCATTTGAAGGAGAAATCAATGCCTATCAAAATAGTAACGGTATATTATATAATTACAAGCAATGGTCACCGTTTATCTATGCTGATGGGGGTTATCTTATTATAAAAAAACATTTAATAAGCCCTATATTACTTAATCCCTACCTTAATTGGGGTGAAGCAGAGGATTATGATTTTTCACGCCGTCTTTATTTAGCGGGAGTCCTCTATAACTTTTATGAAAAATGCTATGTTACATCTGCTAGTCATAGACATCAAGGAGATAGCACAAAAACCTTCCAGAGAATAGAAAATATGGTCAGAAAGAAGTTGGGTGTTTTATTAGGGAAACAACATTTGAAGAGAATAAAAATGATGAAATTATATCGTAAATATTTAGAGGAAGATATTTTAAATAAAGGGGAAAGTAGAGAATAGAACTTTGATGAGTCTTTTAGTATGTCTACTTGAAAATATGCAAAAGTTAATAGACAACGATATTAACTCAAATCAACTATTCATACACTGCTATAAATTCCAGTTGGCATTCTGTTCTCCAAAATTTGTTATTTATATTTTAAGGACATTACCAAGTCAGAAGTCTTAAATGATTATTTTCTTTTTCTTTCTTTGTGCACATAATATTGGATTATTCAAATATCCTTCAGGGAACTGGCAAGCATTCGGTGATTTTTCAAATATTGGTTTTTTCATAGTTTCGTTGTTTTTCTATCTTAAAGAAAGAAGGTCATTAGCGAAGACTCATTTTCGTCAACTTGAATTATTGTGGTTACTCTTTTTAGTCTATTTTATCATTTCAGCATTGAGCTCAGCATCGACTTCAAAATATGGGGCTATAGGGAATATAAGGCTTGCGTATCCATATTTCCTGTTTTTTGGTACGATTGCCACTCTTACGACACAGAAGAAAATAAACCAGTTCATTCGGGTTATAATGTATTTTGGAATCATTGGCGGTGCAGTAAGCATCTGGCAGAGTCTGAATGGAATTACCCCGCTTTTTGATCCGAATAGTTTTTACTATATAGGGCATTGGGGAGGGCAACAAACATATATTGCACCAGGAATCGCCAGAGTGATGCTTCCGCCGCTTTACCTTATCTACATCATTTTCATTTCTCTCTTTCTATTTGGGATTGTTTACAAAGATCAAAAATACTACCCGCTGATGATATTCTTACTGATTCCGATATTCATCGGTTTTGCTCGAAGCCAATGGCTTGCAATAGTCCTTACGATTGCCATTGTGTTTGTACTTTTGTCCAAATATAGAACTATCAAAACAGGGAGATTGCTCCTTAATGTATTCCTGTTCATTGTTGCAATTATTTTGAGTTTATGGATTTTTGATAAGATTTTTGGTGGCAATATTATGACACAAGTTGTAGAGAGAGTCTCTCTGTTTTTTTATGATATTAACTATAACAAAGGTACGTATGGGAACCGCTTATCAACAATTCAATTATCTATAAATATTTGGCTTTCAAATCCATTGTGGGGGCATGGCGTCGCGTATTGGTATTTTATTAAGAGGTCGCCACTTAACGATGTGGGATATACATATGTCCTGGTTACAATAGGGTTAGTAGGCTTAGTTCTATTGATTGCATTGTTTGTTTCAATTCTTATTTTCAGCTATAAGAGTATAAAATTAGCGAAACATGCAAGT
>PLMK01000034.1 GCA_003142475.1 Ignavibacteriota bacterium | reverse complement strand
TTTGCAATCATGACAGAAAAGATCGATCAGAGTCGGACGGGATTTTTTATGGGTATATTCAATCTTTCTGTTGTTTTGCCTCAATTGTTGGTAAGCCTCTTTGTCGGCACGATTATTAAAAATTCTATTGATAAAAATATTATATTCATCATCAGCGGTGTGTCGCTGGCATTGTCTGCAATGCTCTGGGTCATGGTGAAGGAAAAACGGAAATCCAGTACAATATAATCGACTGTATTATCTTCATCTCACTATAAAGAAACCAATAATTGCATCGAATCATGCGGAGAACTATGAAATTAAAGAGTATATATGCTTGTATCCTTCTGATTGTTTTGCTCAGTGTATCTGGACAAGGTTATGCCCAGGAGGTACGTGATATTATTCAGCTGGTAAAAATAAATTACGGGCAAACAGACACTGTTCTCGTCAGTGATCTGTTCTATGCAAAAACGTATGATCTGGCTTTCAGTACGAATGATAAGATTCGCATAGAATATAAGAAAGAACAGAATACGGTTGTTCTCCAGCCTCTCAATAATTTTCTTGGCGCAACTCTTGTTGAGTTCACTCTTCATCGTGCGACGTACCAGATCCCTGTTATCGTTCAAGGAGAAAGTTCATCTCAGCAGCTTCACACATTCTGGTATAAGCCGTTGAAGAAGGCTGAAAAAGTATTTGTTACAGGAAGCTTCAATAATTGGAATAAAGAAAAAGACCGGCTGATAGATGCGAAGGGAAACGGCGTGTATGAATTAACACTGCCACTGGATCCTGGTAACTACATATACAAATTTATTGTCGATGGAAAGACGATAATTGATCCGACGAATCCGGAAAAAGCACCATCAGGTTTTGATGATTTCAATTCGGTCATGCGCATCAGGGAAACAGACACCGTCCAGACATTTCTCCATATTGGTACATACAAAGAGCTAAAAGACCGAGTATCCTTCTCCCTTATCTATGAAAATTCTGGTGATTCATCATCTATCAATGAACAAGAAATTATTGCATTGCTAGATAATCAAAAAGTAGATGTGAAAAAGATGACCCTTGAAGCACACACATTGAATATTCAATTGATTAAAAAGGAACTTCAAGGAGAGAAAACACTCCGAGTATTTATTACACGAAAGGGAAAAACTACCAATATACAGCAGGTTATTCTTCATGATGGAATTCCAGCTGGACAGCCAACAACTCCATGGTCTTGGTACGACGGATCGATCTATTCAATAATGATTGACCGCTTTTCTGATGGTGACAAAACAAACGATAAGCCTGTTGTGCACGATTCGATATTCTATCCAGCAAATTATCATGGTGGTGATTTCATAGGAATCATCAACAAAATCAACGAAGGATATTTTGATTCTCTGGGAGTAAGTACCCTCTGGATTTCCCCCGTGTATGATAATCCGGATGAAGCTTATCGTGAATATCCGGTTCCGCATCGATGGTACAGTGGGTATCATGGATATTGGCCAATCAGCGATACGAAGGTGGAAGAAAAATTCGGAACGATGAACGATTTAAAGAAATTGGTCGCACTTGCACATCAACATCATCTGAAGGTATTGTTGGATATTGTAGCTCATCATGTTCATATTCAACATCCGTTCTATAAAAAACATCCCGAATGGTTTGGAACATTGGACTTACCCGATGGAAGGAAGAATTTACGTCTGTGGGATGAACAGCGACTCACCACCTGGTTCGAACCATATATGCCTTCGTTTGATTTTACAAAGTCAACGGAAGCGCTAAATGTTGTCTCTGACAACGCGATCTGGTGGCTCAAAGAGACTGGGGCGGACGGGTTCCGTCACGATGCAGTGAAGCATGTGCCAAATAATTTTTGGCGAACACTCACACGAAAGCTCAAAGAACAGATTGAAATACCGATGCGGAAAAAAGTCTATCAGATTGGAGAGACGTTCGGAGACTACGACCTGATCGCATCGTATGTGAACAATGGACAGCTCAGTGCGCAATTCAACTTTAATCTATCGTATTTTGCTATTCCTGTCTTTCTCGAACCTGGGCGATCATTCTCCGCTATCGACTTCCACATGAAAAAATCATTTTCTTCGTTCGGATATAATAATTTGATGGGCAATATTATGGACAGTCACGATAAGGTCAGATATATGGCCTATGCAGATGGGAAAGTGAAGAATCAAGGCGTTGATACGCGCGAGATGGCATGGAACAATCCGCCGACGGTCGATCATCCATCAAGCTATCAAAAAGCCGAACTCTATCTCGCGTACATGTTTACAATTCCCGGGTTGCCTGTAATCTATTATGGTTCAGAATTTGGAATGACTGGCGTCGACGATCCGGATAATCGCCGGATGATGCGATTTGGCGAACAACTCTCAATCTTTGAGACACGAATGTTGAACGAAACAAAAAAAATCGTAAAAATGCGCAAACAAAATTCAGCATTACGATACGGCGATTTCCTTACATTGCGAGCTGATATGGTTATCTATGCTTATATGCGCTCAGATTTTAATGAAAGGATACTCGTGATTTTGAATAAAAGCGAAAAAATCCAAGCAGTCAATCTTCTCATTCCGGAACAATACCGTTCACATGAACTTGTAGAAATTGTAAGCGGTGAGAAAGTGGATATCACAAATGACCAGGCGAACGTCTCAATTCCCGCAATTGGATGGCGAGTGTATAAAGTTCGATAAGTGTTCACACGAAACAATCCTGACTAATCAAATAAATAGTGTTGGATGAATATGACAAAACCACGACTGCACTTCTGGCAAATCTGGAATATGAGTTTTGGATTCCTTGGTATCCAATTCGGTTTCGCACTGCAAAATGCTAACGTCAGCAGAATTTTTGAGACGCTTGGTGCTAAGATCGATGATATTCCCATCCTGTGGATTGCGGCACCTGTGACGGGATTGATCATTCAGCCGATTATCGGTCATATGAGTGACAAAACATGGGGAAGGCTGGGACGAAGGCGACCGTTTTTTTTGTCCGGAGCAATCCTTGCTTCTCTTGCATTGCTAGCGATGCCGAATTCAACCGTTCTCTGGGTTGCAGCCGGTATGCTATGGATTATGGATGCTTCGATCAATGTTTCGATGGAACCATTCCGCGCATTTGTCGGTGACATGCTTCCTTCCGAGCAGCGGACGATTGGTTTTTCAATGCAAAGCTTTTTTATTGGTACCGGGGCTATTGTGGCATCCGCACTGCCTTATATCATGACAAACTGGTTCAGTATTGCGAATACGGCACCTGTCGGAGAAATTCCTGCTTCGGTGAAATATTCATTCTATTTTGGCGGAGCCGTGTTCCTCTGTGCTGTCTTATGGACGGTCATTAGCACCAAAGAATATTCACCTGAAGAATTGGCAAAATTTACGGAGTCGGAAAGTGATTCTCGATCAAAAAAAGAAAATGATGCTGAGTTTTTTATGTCCACAAAAAGGTTTTTTCATGATGGAATGATATGGCTCATCGTCGGTCTCATTGGCTCTGCAATCTTATATTTCTATTTTCAACAGACTGATTATGGTCTTTATGTTCTTTTTGTCGGTTCTGTAATCTTCGGTATTCTGCAGTTAATTGTTGCTCTCCTTACTCGACAAGGGAGAACACAGGGCGGCATGGTTGCAGTGTTCAATGATTTCTACAAAATGCCTAATACAATGAAACAATTGGCTTTGGTGCAGTTTTTTTCGTGGTTTGCTCTCTTTGCTATGTGGATCTATACTACACCTGCTGTCACTCATCATATTTATGGTACAACCGATCCGACATCTGAACTCTATAATAGAGGAGCAGATTGGGTTGGCGTATTGATGGCGGTCTACAACGGTTTTGCTGCTGTGATGGCGTTCATTCTCGTGTGGCTCGCCAAAAAAACAAATCGGAAGACCGTTCATATGATCAGTCTCTTTTGCGGAGGATTGGCACTCCTTTCTTTCTACGTGATAAAGAATCCGACACTTCTTCTTGTTCCCGAATTAGGAATCGGTCTCGCCTGGGCATCCATACTGGCAATGCCCTATGCAATCCTTGCCGGCTCTTTGCCTGCTAAAAAAATGGGCGTGTATATGGGAATCTTCAATTTCTTTATTGTCATTCCCCAAATTACTGCTGCTGCAATTCTTGGATGGTACGTGAAGCATTTGTTCGGTGGAGATGCAATCTATGCACTTATCTTGGGCGGTGCTTCTATGATCATTGCCGGTTTTCTCGTTTTACGTGTGAAAGATGTGGACGAAACTGCCGGAGAGAAAAAATGAGAAAGATTATTCCAAAAGTTTTTATTGTCTTGTCGATATATGCGGGAGTGCTTCAGGCACAAGAGGGACAAAAACCGCAAGTTAGCTATGCTTCGTTTCATGCTCGTGAAAGTGCCGATTGGGTGAAAAATGCGGTGATCTATGAAGTCTATCTCCGCTCGTTTTCCAAAGAAGGAACTTTGAAAGCGCTTGAAACAAGGATTCCAGAACTCAAAAAGCTGGGAGTGACAGTTATCTGGTTAATGCCAATTCATCCGGTTGGGAAGGAGAAACGGAAAGGTTCACTTGGAAGTCCATATTCTGTCCAGGATTACTATGTAATCAATCCCGAATTTGGAACGTTGGACGACTTCAAATCCTTGGTGAACACAGTTCATCAGCAAGGATTAAAGATTATTATCGATCTCGTTGCAAATCATACTGCATGGGATAATCTGATGCTCAAAGAACATCAGGAATGGTATACGCATGATGCATCTGGAAAAATCATTTCGCCGAATCCTGATTGGACAGATGTCGCCGATCTGAATTATGATAATCTGGAATTGAGGAAGTATATGATCACTATGATGAAGTATTGGGTTCGCGATATCGGTATTGATGGATTCCGCTGCGATGTGGCCGAGTTGGTGCCGATAGACTTCTGGGAAGATGCACGTAAAGAGTTGGATGCGATAAAATCGGTAATGATGTTGTCTGAGGGAACACTTCCGGAACATCATCTCAAAGCGTTTGATCTGACGTACTCGTGGAATGTGTACGATGTGCTCGAAAAAATCATAAGCGATTCGACGCCGGTGACGATCTTTCATGGTCTCCTGAAAACGGAATCGTATCAGTTCCCGAAAGGTTCGCTGCGGATGAGATTCATTACAAACCATGATAAAAATGCATATGATGGACCTGCAGTAGAAAAATTCACTTCTCTGGGAGCAAAAGCAACAGCCGTACTCACTTTTACATATCCGGGAGTTCCATTGATCTATAATGGCGAAGAAGTTGGGAATACCAAAAGATTGGGGCTATTTGAAAAGACAGATATTGATTGGTCAAAGAATGCTGAGTTTCGAACATTGTATGAAACCTTGTCAATGCTTCGCCGACAGCATCCAGCATTGGTAGGAGGATTGTATTCGGCGGTACAAAATTCTAATGACAAAAGAGTATTGTCCTTCATTCGGATCCAAAGGAAAGACTCAGTGTTTGTAGTAATAAATTTCGGATCTGCGCCGGTAAAAGTAATGCTGAAGTTTCCAGCAAATTTGAATAGGACGTGGGAAGATTTTTTTACAAATATGAGTGTTCACACAACGAACGGACAAGTTGAGATGCAATTATCACCTTTAGGATTTGTTGTTTTAAGTCCATTCTCCGAGAATTAAGAGAAATCATCTGAACCATATTTTTTGATTTACCCCAGTATTATCCCAGTCGTATAACCGAATCACGTTGAATGATTATGAATTGTCCCCGTGTCTGCTCTTAACTCTTGGATAATTATTGTATATTATTGTTAAGCAAAAAGGATCCTACGGACTAATTACTCATTGTTGATTATTTATTGATCGTTAATTATGAATTCATATGAACGATATGAAGATACGTTTTCTATAACTTCCTATGAGGCGGATTTATATGGAAAATTATCTCTCTATTCATTATTCAATAGATTTCAGGATTTAGCGGGTATTCACGCTGCGCATTTACAAGTTGGTTATGATTTACTGCGGGAAGCGAAACTTGCCTGGGTTCTTTCCAGAATCAAAGTGCAGATTCATTCTTTACCACACTGGGGAGACACAGTTCGTCTTGCCACATGGCCGAAAGGAATCGAACGACTTTTTGCGCTTCGAGATTTTTGTATGACAAACGAAAAGGGTGAAATACTGGTTGCAGCGACTTCTGCGTGGTTGTTGGTCGATATTGAGAAAGGGCGTCCGCGCAGGCTTGAAACACTTCCCATCGATTTACAATTTCCTCATGCAGCGCATGCCATTCAGGATCCACTTAATAAAATTCAAATACCAGAGGGATTGGTACAGGTTTTTGAAAAGCCCATATGGTTGAGCGATATCGACACAAACTGGCATGTTAACAATGCCCAGTATATAAAATGGATTACCGATTGTTTTTCACAAGATCAATATCACAGTCGTCGGATGACCTCGGTGCAGATCAACTACCTAGAAGAAACGCTTCTGGGAGACACGGTAGTACTTTTTAAAACGCCAGAAGATATTTCGGCGAATGAATATTTTCTTGAGGGAGTTAGTCGCACAAAAGGATCAGAAGTTTTTCAAGCCCATGTTACATGGGAATAAAAGTTTATTGTATGTACACAATTTGATGAATATTTGTAATGCGGTATAAATGTATTAATAATTCACTATGAAGTGAAAGGAATATTATGGAAGAAGAAAACAAACCATCGCAACCCATCGTTGGCGAATATCAAGGAAAACCTATTCTTCGAATTCCAACTATAGATAATCCCAATCCAGAAACATCCTGGCATTGGCTCTCTTTTGGGAAAAACAAAGCAAAGGCTATCGTTAAATACTTTGATGCGATAAAGAAGTTCGCGGAAGAGTAGTTGAATAAGAAATACTTAGAGGTAAAATGGAAATAGAAAAAGAAAAAACCACGACGCTGCTCATTGTCGAAGACAGTCCGACGCAATTACTCATACTGAAAAATCTGCTTGAGAAAAATGGCTTTAATGTCGAGCGAGCAGTAGATGGTGAGGCTGCCCTTTCTTGTGCTCGAAATCATAACCCTGATCTCATCATAAGTGATATTTTTATGCCCAAGATGAACGGTTATGAACTGTGTCAAGCTCTCAAGCAGGACTCTCATCTCAAGTTAATACCGGTCATATTGCTCACAACGATGTCGGCTTCTGAGAGTATCGTCAAAGCGCTCAATACCGGTGCCGATTATTTTGTCCCGAAACCATATGATGAGAATTACCTCATTTCAAAAATAAAATCCATTCTGGCTACGAAGGATTTGAGCGGTAATCTTGATCACAAAGAAACAATGGAAGTCGTGGTAGATGGTAAACGGCATACAGTTACTTCAACCCGTCAGCAGATTTTGAATCTGCTTTTATCCACATATGATGCCGTGGTTCAGAAAAACAATGAACTCCATGAGACGCAGAAGAAGCTCCGCGAGACGCAGGATCAATTAATCGAGAGTCAGCGACTTGCGGCGATTGCAGAAGTTGTAAGTACTATTTGCCATGAAATCAATAATCCTCTTACAGCAGTTATGTTACCTCTGCAAGTCCGCTTACGGCATGACCTGCCTGATAATTATAGAAAGGATTTTGAAGGATGGCTGGAAATGCTTAAGAGAATATCCGCTGCTGTTAAGAAGCTGTCAGGGTTAAAGGCATCCCAAACGACTTCGGCTGGCGGAGAGTTCAAGATGATCGATCTTTCAATAGAAAGAAATATTTCTTCCAGTGAGAATAAAGAAATCGATAAAAAATAGTATAATTTTCACTAAGAAATCTATTCTCCATACGAATGTGCCTAAACAACCTCCCCTCGTCTCCTCCTCAAATGAGGAGGAGACGAGGGGTAGTGGGAACAACGATAGCCGAGCACCACAATAAATCGATAATGAAAAAAAGTGTAAATAAAAAGTACGTATAATGGCAGGAAATATATTATGGCAGAAAAGAAAATCAAATGGGGAATTTTAAGTACTGGATGGATAGCACATAAATTTGCGATAGCGCTTCAGGTTGCATCCAATTCCGAACTGTATGCCATCGGTTCCCGCACTCTCGGCACGGCAAAAAAGTTTGCCGGTGAATTTCACAT
>PLMK01000008.1 GCA_003142475.1 Ignavibacteriota bacterium | reverse complement strand
GAAAAGGAGCAAAAAGACAAAAAGATTATCTACACTTAAAGACTTTTCAATTAAATATCCTGTAAAAAATTGCAAAGCCGCCTCGTGACCGTACCAGAAGAATATGCCTACGTTGAATATAAGTGCAATGGTTATCCACACGCAGCTCCACAGAAGAGATTCCTTGATGGATATTTCATGCAGATTCCGGTTGAAGACTTTTAGATCTACAAATAGAAGAGCTAAAACAAAAATGTTAAATCCGATCCAAAGAAGGATAGTGTGCATTAGAACGACTTTCCTAGAAGGAGTTCAATATTCATCTATTGTTTATATCAAGATAGAAAGGAATCTTTATAAAATACAACAGTAATACGAGACATCAACCACCGAAGATGACATTTTGAGTAAAATAATTCGAATTACTCAAAATCATGCAATTAAGAATTCTTGAATACATTATAACTCAACCACGAGTTCCGCCTTAGTCCCTACCGAACGAACAACGATGTGATGACGTGCATCCGCTTCCACCATTCCCCAGTAAAGTGCAAATTGTTCCACTTGATATTCGGCTGGATATGCTGTTGGTGCGCCCATTAGCACCTCCTGAGCGCCGACTTGTGCCGCCGTATGGGCTATAGCATATGAAATGTTGTTTGTTGGAACAACAATAGGCAAGATCGGTTTGCCCTCTTTTTCTGCAATCTTAATTGCTTCAGAAAAAAGCTCTTCTTCCTGTAATCCGATTGCTTTGGCATCTCCATTGAGCCGGTCTCTCTCAGACAGAACTTTTGCAGTCATCACAACAACATCTGTGGTTTCTGGATCGGTCTCAGTAAGACATTTTCGTAAATGCATTAATTGTTTTGCTGCATGAACAGCTACCAACTTACGATGTTTATGTTCGCATCCTATCGCTTCAGCCGTGAGATTATCTTGTGCAAACATATTGAACTTTTCCAACTCATGGGCATTACCAGAAGCACGTCTTTTATTGATATGTTCTGAAATACCAAATACAAAGTACAGTAGGATCGTGAAAGCAATTCCACCCAGTGTCGCTGTCGGTTTCGTAAAAAGGTTTACAACCCCAAGCCCTAACAGAATAATAAATACCAAGCAAAGTCCTATCGGTATCTCTACATTAGCGATTGTTATATTGGGTGGCACTTTCCATTCACGTGGAGATAAATCCTTATAGCGAAGAACAATCATGGAATACGCTTTCATAATAAAGCTCCACATGACACCAAAAGCGTACGCCTCACCTAATAGAAATACATCACCCCCACTTACAATGATGATAGTAATCTGGAGAATGCAAAGCATGTTTATTATGCGATATGACGTACCATACTGTCGATGCGGTCTTCGAAACCAATCATGAAGTACTCCATCTTCTGCAACTCTATTGAGTACACTATTGGCACCAATAATCGCAGTGTTTACTGCTCCGGCAAGAATAAGAAAACCAGTAAATACAACGAATATTTGTAACAGGAGGAGAAGCGACCGAGGACCAATCAAGTGCATCGCAAGTCCACTTAATACATTATTATTGTAAGCCCCCAGAAGTTCATCTTCAGGTACGATCATTGAGGCAAAAAGCGAGTTCACGCCTGTGAATATCAAAGCAAATAAAAAAATGATCATTCCTGTACGCTTTAGATTTTTCAATTTGGGAGCTTCAATTTCGCGGTATACTTGCGCAAGTGTTTCTTCGCCACTTACAGCAAGAATGGCATGTCCCATACCGACAAGAACACCGACTGCTCCAATCGACTTCAACCAATCGACGTGTCGAAGCCATCCTAATGCATCATCTGAAAGTTTGATGGAGAATGGAGGTAGATGTACACCGTGCATAAAAACTGTTGCCACCGACCAGATAAATAGAACTCCAGCAAGAACAGATGTAATCTGAAAGATTCGCAGTGCTTTCTCGCTTGATTCTTCAATGCCGATAATGTTTTTTCGCCAGAAATAGAATTGTATGGAAACTGCAGCTACAACAGCTACGATATTTGCATTCAAAACTAGGTTCACACCACCATAGTATAAAAGCGCATTGATCAATCCTGCAATATATAATCCAGCTGATACAGCGCTGATAGGTGCTGTAATAAGATAATCGAAAAGAAGGGCTGAAACTGAAAACTTTGCTGCTGTCTCTCCAAGGGCTTCATGGACAACTCGGTACACTCCACCTCGAACGAACATACTAGACGATTCTATATAGACTGCACGGATACCATAGGCGAATAACATAACGAAAAGAACAAACCACGGTGCTGATGGACCGACGGCTTTTTCAGCAATCCCAAGCGCATAATAAGCACTGGATGCGAGGTCTGAAAGAACTATTGCAGAAGCTCTCCAATAGGAAATGAAGGAGAGCATAACAGTAGTGATGACAACGACCTTTACTTTCTTTGCATCTATGAGCCCGCTCTCCGAGGACACATTGATGGCTTGCTTTTTCACTATTAATTTTCCGAGTTCAACAAAAGGAAACCGAGGCCGTTGAACAGCCTCGGTTCATCAAAAGATGGGAATAATAGTACTACTTAAAGCGAATGGAAGCAACGACTTTCTCAAATGGAGGTAGGAAATCCCTCTTCATTGGGACATAATATGTCAAAATAATCCTAAAAAATTTATCATTTTTGACAACAAAATAGGTTCTGCGTTCGATACCTCTCTGAGGAGATTCATTAAAATAAACAGATTTTTCATCGCCAATTTTTGTGTTACCCTTGGAAGTTGCATTGATCTTTTTAGAATTTTGTTCAACGACCTTTTCCAACGTTAGTTTCTGTGCAGGTCTCACATCTATATCAATAGTACAATCATTTCTCGAATCTTTATTAACTCCCATAAATCTTACTGCCGATACTATATTTCCCTTCTTTGGCATATCACTCGCACCAAAATTAGCGGGATATTCCAATTGGAGATAATTATCGGAATACCGTTCGGTTTGTACAATTGGAATTGCAGGGTCAACGCCTTTTTCAATAACAATTTTTCGTGGTAACAATAAAGATGACATCACCGAATCAAATACCACTTTATACGGTTCAAACAGATTGTTGAAAGCAGAATATTGCACATAATAAATTGTGGAATCTTTCAATGTTGCAACGCAAATCGTGCTGATTTTTGCATTCTCTTCATACGCACCAGTGTAAGTTACCTTTTTGGCAGCAAGCCCTTCTATAGTGGCACCTTCAATTTCTTTGACATTAAATCCTTCAGCAATCTTACTATCTTTTATATCCTGAATATACTTCGTATAATTTTGCATGGAGTCACTGCGTACTGAAGCGACAACGATCTGGATACCATCGGCTTTGCGTGAATCGTGATCAAAAAATTTCTCGGCCGCTTCGGCTGAAGATGAGATGACCACTTTCTTCGATTCTGTTACGACTATCCAATCCTTTGGATAATTAAACGAAACTTTGAAAAATTGATCCTGAAACTGTGCCCATTCTTTAATATCCGCAGCTGTGTTTTTTTTGCAGCCGGGGAAAAGGACAAATGCTGTAAACAAGAAGAGGATGATATTTTTATTCATCTCGGTTCCTTTCAATTAGAACAGTGTGGATGAAACATGAATGTTATGTAGAAAAATCTAATTAATATGTAAAGAAACAGTCTAAGTTACGGTTAGCAGCTTGAAATTATTTACACAACTATTGACTATAACTCTATATTAACGCCAGCAAGTTCACCGTCAATAGTAATGGAAACCTTCCAACTACCAATATCTGCAATAGGATTATATTCCGTACTATAAAATGCTGACAACTCAACTAAATGCCCAAGGTACTTTCCGGATGCGCTTAATTCTTTTTGTCCAGAACTAAATCTTGCAACAACAGTTCTTGTGTCGTTAATATTAACAACAATACCATCTTTATATTTTACTATATTAACTTTATATTCTTTATTAATACGGTTATCGAAAAACATAAATGAATTACTTGGTGTACACCCCACAATAAGTAATAACGCAAACAGGAAAAAATTAGCAATGGCTTTCATGGATTATCCTCCTAATAATTAGTGGTTATTTTTGATATACTAAATTATTAAAATGGAATTTTAATTGACATCTCTACAGACATAGCATATCCTGTAGAAATAATATGACCCGGCTTATCTAAATGCAACGATACATAATTCCTTGCTGTATTCCCAGCATCTATTGCACTATAAATTACATTTCCAATCATAAAGCATAATATAAGCCTAGCTCTAGTTGCATTCACGTCACCATATTATTCCGTTTTTACTGCGGAATTTGCATCTAAGTATGCAACTAAAAAAATAGTTTGACCAAGTGCCATAATTGTTCCTTTAATTGGATCACCGACATAAAATTGTCCTATACCAGGCCATAAAACAGATAATAGCACTGCTTGAGCTGGGTCTTTTTTTTCTTCATTCGCTTGAGCGATAGACCAATTGTATTGGAAAAGAACCAAGACCAAAACTAAAAAGTTGATTCTCATATTTGTTCACAATAAAACAATTAAATGCTTAAATGTTTCTTCTTGCACTATCGCCGACATTTTCAGCAGCCCAATATTAGATGTTTCTGTAAATTATTTAGGTAAACGCAAATCATCAATACAATTTATTGCGTAATGTATTTGTCCTTGGTATTTTCAATAATAATAAAATCCTTTTAATTGGATTAGATTTCGCATGCTATGGCTTCAATTTTAAAAGATCATTGAGATATTTTTTGGCTTCTTCATTCTTTGAGTCCAATTGAAGCGTTCGTTTATATTCTTTAATAGCTTCATCAACTTTATTTAGGTTTTGATAGCATTTCCCTAAATTTAAATGAGTAGATGCTTCGTCTTCTTTATTTTTTAGAGATTTTTTCAAGTAAACGATCGCTTCTTCCCATTTCTTATGAGAACCCTCGATTGTTGTCACTTTTTCTTGCATTATACAAATAGCAATAATTCTATTTGCCTGAGCAAGTTCTAATCGATATTTCGTTTCTGCAGTATCAATTGCTTTAATAGCGTTCTCGGCTTCCTTCCGAGATGCATCGATGTCTTCCATGTTGGAATAACATATTGATAGACTAAGATATGCCAACGGAGATTTTGGATTCTTTGTTATTGCAATCTTAAGAGCAGAAACTGCATTTCCAAGTCGCTCTAGCTTCATCATGCATTGGGCATAATTGAAGTAAGCACCGACAGCTGTTGAATCAAGTTGTATGCGTTTTTGGTAAAAACCTGCAGCTCGCTCATAAAATCTAAGATTCATCCAAATTGATCCTACTTCGCCATAGAAGATTGATCTTGATTTAATGGATTGTGTCGTATCTTTAAGCATTTCTTCCCATGTCATTGCCGCGAGCGAATCTTTTTTTATCTGTCTGTATGCTAATCCCAGTAATCGATAATCGTCATATTCCAATGTATCGATAGTGGCGAGTTTCTTAAACGATTCAATAGCCTGCGGATATTGATTGTTACTAAAGTACCCATTGGCAATAGCCCTGTTTGCAAGAGGCGATTTTGGGTCCAGCTTTATATATTCCTGAGCGACTTGGTATGCTTCTTTATACTGTTTACTTCTATAGAGTGCTTCCAAATATATCGATTGAAGGTCTTTAGGAGGATTTTTCTGGTTTTTAAAGTATTCTTTGAGAATCCCCGCACAATTAGCATACTGTTTAGCTCGAAAGAATAAACCAGCAAGTTCAATCCTGGCAGCTTCATTATTTGGATCTAAAGCAAGAATACGCACGTACACTTCTGCCGCTTTTGTATATTGCCGTTCATTCTTATATGTATTAGCCAATTTGTATAACACTCTAGGCTGGAGCGAATCAATTTCTAATGATTTTTCGTAATTACTAATCGCCATGGGTGTGACTCTTTGTTTAAAATAAGCATCTCCCATAACCTCGTACGCGGTCACATTCTGTGGATCTAATTCCTTTGCTTCTGAAGAAGCGACTAACGCTGCATCAGCAGAATCTAAAGCAATCAAACTTTGTCCTAGTACAACTAGTAAAGGGGGATACTTGGACTCCTTTCGTTTCGTCATCTTCAACCCTGCCTTTGCTGTTGCATATGCGTCTTGAGTATTTTTCTTTGCAAGTTGAATCTGTCCGAGAATCGTATATCCTTCCATCATCTCGTCATCTAATTGCACTACTTTCTTTGCAGCTATTTCTGCAGAATCGAGACTTTGCATTTGCTGATATGCTTTTGCAAGAATTAACCATCCATTTTCATCACGAGGACTGGATTGAAGATAGATTTGGCAAACAGCTATTGCATCACCATACTTTTTTTGTTTCATCAGATCTTTAACTTTATCAAGTGGTTGACTGATGACTATGGTCGTGGCTGTGATGAATATTATCGTAGCAACCGAAAGGATACGCTTCATTGTCGTTTCACTCCGCATGTAACTGAATAGTCCGATATGGAATAGTAACAGGCACCAAGCCTGATTTCTGAAAAATTTTTTGCCCAATATTTGAAAGCACTAATGCGCTGAAACCAACTCCAACAGCTGCCTTAGCTTCTGTATTGTAAAGATACAAAGAATAATGGAACGGATAAAGTGATTCGTGAATTTCTTGTTGCTCTGGTAAATATTCTTTCTCGTCGCCCTCCGGTGATTTTGTAAGAACTGGAAGTAATTTAACATTCACCGTTTCATCCGTCAGAAGCGATGCAGCCACAAAGCCGACCGAGTATGGATGTATGGATACATATTGAATCACTTCGCGCTGACTGTTCATTACAGCGTTTGGTTCTAAAGGCTTTGATTCGTTAAAAATCTTTTTCTGAAGTAATTCATACATACCAGAATTTCTTCCGGTCAAAACAAAATCGATTGATCCAGACCAGTGAGATTCTGCAACCTGTGTCCATTCTATCGCCATTCTTGTGACTATCTGATGTACTGAATTTGTAGTTATGTTCGTAATCGGATTTTGCTTGTGAACAATAATCGCAATACCATCCTCAGCAATTTTATTCTCAACAAGCCGGATAGAAGCTTGTTGTGCAACTTGTTTTTCTTCTTCATTGAACTGCCGATCGATGACAATCGTATGCACACTGTCGTTTAATAAAGAAATGATTGCACCACGGGTCGATGCACCGCGTACTTCCACCTTCACTTGTGGATAGAGACTTGTAAATTGATCTGCTTCTTGCTGTATCAATGGTAAATACGGATCGGCGGTAAGCAAAAGCTGATGACCAAATGTTGCAGTCTCTTTATTTTTGCATCCACTGACCACTGCAATCAAAATAATAAGGATTGAAAGAAGTGTATGCTTCATTCTTCTTCGTCTTTTTCGTTTTGTTGACGCACTTTGATTCGTGTAAATACAAACCGATAAATTCCCCAAAGCATCAGCACAACACCAAATGTTATTCGTAATTGATTCGGTACATATTGGAAGGCAACACCGCTAATTACTATAGCTCCGAATATAAAGGTAATAATAGAGACTGTGTAACCTAAATATGTCGATATGTGGGAAAGCTTCAACACGATTGATGATCTCACCCTCAAAAACGTGCAAAGCTGATAAGTATAAGTACCAGTTCATCCCGACATATCGGAACGTACAGTTTTCCTAAGCTCATCAGCTTCGACGTGATAAATGGCTATTTGTTTCCCGTCAGTCTGAACCGGAATGGTATGGAAACCCATACCGACACAGGACCTTTCTGCATCACTGCCGGGGTAAATATCCACTGCTTCGCTGCGGTTGTCGCAGCTTCTTCAAAGATGGGAGCATCGCTCTTCAGAAGGACAACTTTACGCACTTTTCCTTCTTTATCCACCCATACTTTCACGAACACATTGCCTTCCAAACCGGCCCGTAAAGCGAGATCCGGATATTTCGGCTCAACTTTCTTCACAACCGTAGGTTCTTTTTCGTACGGAACGAAATCCGGCGGTGCGGTATCATCATCAATCTTCAGGTCTTGCTCTATTTGAGCACCTGCATTAGCTCCACCTGCATCGACTGTAGGTGCGGATTGTTGACTTAATTCTGTTTGTGATGCAATTGTCTGCTCTGGACTGACTTCTGCATCAGGCACAGGAACCGGAACACCGACGCTTGGTCGTACTGCCGGACCGGAAGCTGCTACGGCAGGCGCCGCTTGATTGCTTAGCGACGGAGGGGGGCCAAGGTCTGTGTATTTTAATATGCGGACCATATGAACAGGTTCTTCATCTTCATTTAACCAGACGGCAAGATGATACGTGCCTACAGCGGAGAAACAGATGAGGATGCCTGCTAAAAGACCCAGCATCATATATTTTTGAGCAACCTTTTTTAATTCGGCTGCACCATAGTGGACAGGTACTGCTATTGTTTGCGCCATATCGCCTCCTATCCTGCTACTTTCGCTATCAGCTTTTTATCAGCATCTTTCATAGGTGCTATGCTGAATTTTGTGATATTGGCGAGGTTAAGCTCATCCATGATGTCGACCATATCGTTATACTTTGCATCACGATCGATCTCCACCAGCGTTATGAGTTTTGGAATGCTGCGAAGTCTTTCGACCAGCAACGGACGCAGTTCTATAAATGCAATTTTCTTAAGCGCAGTTGGTTCATTGCCCATACTCCAATAGATAGCCATATTCGGCTCTACGCGTACTGTAAGAAGTGTAGATGCTGCAACTTCCACCTGAACCTTGTCATCAGGCGGTAAATTCAACTCCATTGTTTGGGGCTTGTTAAAAACTGTCGTCATCATAAAGAATGTCAACAATAACATTGCAACGTCAACCATCGGCGTCATGTCAATGCGGACACCGGCACGCTTCTTTTTCTTCTTTTGTCCCTTTGCGTGTGATTTTGATTCAGCAACTTCTCCACTGGACATAAATTATGCTCCTTTTTTCAAATCTGTGACGAGATTAAAACGCGTAATCTTCGCTTTCACTAAAACATCCATCACATCTTCCAACGGTCCATAAGGGGCATCTTTATCACCCTTCACGACCGTGCGAAGCTTCGGATCGCCTATACGCGCTTGAATAAGAATATTACCAAGCGTGTTTTTATCTACTTCAACAGCACGCTTATATTTATTTTGTGATCCAAATAAGTGCTCCATCAATACTTGAGCATCAACACCAAGATAGATTTTGCCTTCTTTGTTCACATAGACCATCATAATATGCGATTCTGGCAGTTTGAACACCGAGTGAGATGCTGGAATGACAACATCAACATCCTCAGGTGGTTTAAACTGTGTCGTCATCATGAAGAACGTAAGCAAAAGCATTGCTACGTCCACCATCGGCGTCATGTCGATTTTAGTGCCGACTCGTGCTTTTTTATGTTTTGGCATAACATCATCCTTTTCTGATTACTTAGACTTCGATGGTCTGCGTGATGCCAAGGATTGAACTATTGAATAACTTGCTTCATCAATCATATATGTAAAATTGTCGATCTTTGTAACGAAGAAGTTGTATGCGACGATACCACCAATACCTGCAATAAGACCACCTGCAGTATTAATAAGAGCTTCAGAGATACCGAGAGCAAGCTGAATTGCATCGGGGGAACCGGCGCGAGCCATAGCTTGGAATGAACGAATCATACCGATAACTGTTCCAAGTAATCCTACCATCGTTCCGATAGAGGCAATTGTGGACATCATCGATAAGTTTTTTTCCAGCATTGGCACCTCGAGCATGGTTGCTTCTTCGATAGCGCGCTGAATGCTTTCCATTAATTCTTTTTGCCCTTTTACATCACCTTCTTCAACGACTGTTTTATATCTTTCCAAACCAGCATGAAGAACATTTGCACAAGACCCGCGTTGCTTATCGCATGCGGCAAGCGCTGCATCGATATCGCCGGAATTAACTGCTTGTTGCACGTTCTTTAAAAATACTGTCATAGAGCCTTTGCCATTGGCTTTTTTCAGTGTGAGCATGCGCTCAACAATTACTGCAATCAGCATGATAACAAGTGCAATAAGAGAGATGACGAGTGGACCGCCTTCTTTAATAAAGGTTGGTAAAAAGAATTCGAAAATCACCCAGCCAAAGACGAAGGCAAGGACGATAACGATAGCATTGAACGTGGAAGTCTTCATGAAACGTTCTCCTGTGTATGTGATATTGTAATGAGTATGATTGTGACTTATACCTTAAGACTATTGATCGCCTGCTGGCGATCTTCTTCTACATCAAAAACACTTGTGAGTTTTGTAATGACAAAAACATTTTGAACACCTTTGGCAACATTGCAAAGCTTGATTTTTCCTGCTGTCTTCTGATACATTGAGTGTATACCGACTAATGCGCCAATTCCGGAGCTGTTAATATATGTAATACCGCCAAGATCCAGCACTAGCTTTTTATTCCCTTGCTCAATAAGATCTTTAGCTTTCGCCTTAAATTCGTCTGTTTCTTCACCGCCAATAAGCGAGCCACGCGGTTCCAGTACAGCGATCTCTAAATTATTGAGTGTTGTAAGTTTTGTGGCCATATTGTTTCCTCGGTTTTCGGTTTAAAAACTAATTTCCTTATTGGGTTATTCAAATATGATGCCAATAGCTCTTAGCACATTACCCCAATTTTCAGATAAAATCAGGAGAATGATACGCCTTGTATTTCTCTTGTGTTGTAAAAGGCAACGCAATATTTGCCCTTACACACAAATCACTTCTTTTGCTTATTATTGCTTAGCATATCCATGTTGCAAAACGCAACGTTGTTTCTATGAAGGAATAATGAAAATTGAACAGAAAAGAGACAGTTAGAATAGTTGACTTCTTACAGTGAGATTTAATCTACAAATTGAATTTTTTTCTCTTCTTCCAGAGAGTTGCTCGATCAATACCTAAGATGGTTGCTGCTTCATCGTAATCTTTTGCAATTTGCAGCACTTTTTTTATCTGGAACTTTTCCGCTTCTTCCAACGAAAGCGCTTTAGTTGCGGAGGCATTACAGATTTCTTCCGGCAAATGTACGGGTTCTATGACTCCATTTGAGGCAAGGAGCGCTGCGCGCTCGATAACGTTTTCCAACTCTCGAACATTGCCGCTCCAACGATACGCCTTTAGAATTTTGTCAGCTTCCGGTGAAATTATAATATCACGATCTTTTGATATTTTCTCGAGAAAATGGTGGATGAGTAATGGTACATCTTCCGGTCGTTCTCGGAGTGACGGCAGTTTTATACGAACTCCATTTAGGCGGTAGAAAAGATCCTCACGGAAATTTCCTTCTTTCAACGCTTCGTCTAAATTGCGATTTGTTGCAGAAATCACCCGCACATCCACTTTACGCGTTATATTTTCACCAACGCGTTCGAAGTCTTTCGTTTGTAGGACACGCAAAAGTTTTGATTGGATGGATGATGACAACTCCCCAATTTCATCCAAGAAGATTGTTCCGCCGTCTGCCATTTCAAACCGGCCTTGCCGATCCTTCAACGCGCCGGTGAACGCTCCACGCACATGGCCAAATAATTCGCTCTCTAAAAGTTGTTCCGGAATTGCTGCACAGTTCACTTTGACAAACGGTTTATCAGCACGATTACTTTTCTGGTGGATGTAATGTGCCACTAATTCTTTTCCTGTGCCGCTTTCTCCTTCAACCAGAATGCTAATTGCACTTTCGGCAACACGCGCTGCAATGTCAAGCTGTTCAATCAATGCGCGGTTACGCGTAATAATTTCACCGCTGCCCTGCATCAAAGCAAGTTCTTCTCGGAGTTCTGTTACTTCATGAATAAGCTGATGATGCGCAAGAACTTTCTGTGTGAATAATTTTAGTTCTTCAAAATCGAACGGTTTCTGTAGATAATCGTCTGCCCCTTTTTTGATCGCAGCTACTGCAGTATCGACTGAACCATGGGCTGTCATGATAATGATGGTCGTGTTAGGTGAATACTGCTTTATCTCTGTAAGAATTTCAATACCATCCATCGGCGACATTTTCAGATCGACAAAAGCAATATCAAATACATATTCTTGTAGTAGTTGGAGCACTTCCTGGGGTTTCGGGCAGAGTGTCACATCAATCCCAATCGATTCTAAACAGATGCCGATTGTATTGAGAATATTCTTCTCATCATCTACAACAAGAACTTTTGGTTTTTGCTGCTGCATATGCCTTATACCTCGGTTTGCAGTACTGTAGGAATAGTAAAGAAAAATGTGCTCCCAATTCCAACTTGACTTTCTACCCAAATTCGTCCACCGTGAGCTTCCACAACTTCTCGCGCAATCGCTAACCCTAATCCAACGCTGCCTGGTGTTGTCTCAGTTGAGCTTTTCACTTGCACAAATTTATCGAAAACTGTTTCTAAATTCTCTTGTGGAATTCCATGCCCCGTATCTGCAACGGTTACAAACAATACTTGTTTGTCTTCCTCCGCTGTCAATTTGACTTTGCCGCCTGTATCAGTATAGCGAAGTGCGTTGCTCAATAAGTTCGTTATAACCCATGCAAGTTGATGGGAATCGGCTGAAAGAGCGGGCAAATGTTCCGGAATATTAAGCTCCAAGTAAATTTGTTTTTCCTCAAACGGAAGACGCAGTGGACGTACAGCATCCGCTACAAGCCGGCGGAAATCGATAAATTCTTTTTTTATTTCGTATTTACCGGATTCAAGTTTGGACAGATCCAGCAATTCTTTCACTAATTTTCGCAATCGTTCAGAATCATCTTTCGCCGCCACAAGAAGATCTTTCTGACGCTGGTTAACGGATCCTACAACTTCCTGCGAAAGGATGTCAATGCCCATGCTTAATGACGTCAATGGTGTACGAAGTTCATGAGAAACCGTAGCAATAAATTCGGATTTCATCCGATCAAGATCTTTGAATCGCGTCACATCCTGCAACAATGTTACCACACCTTGAATATTTCCATGCTCATCCACAATGTGTGCTTGACGCGGCCGGAAATATAATTTCAGATCGTTGTGTGCAAATGCGAAAAGCGGATCTCGGTGTTCCTGTTCAATGCGTCGAATGCCCCCAAGCTCCAACATCTCTGCCCAACTTTGATTGCCGACGACCTCTCGCACGAACTTTCCATGCCAATCGGCTCCGCGAACATCGAAGACGGTAGCTGCGGCTTGATTCATCAGAACAAGCACTCCATTCTCATCCGTTACGATAACCGGATCGGCAATGCTTTCTACAATCGTCTCAGATTTTTTCTTCTCCGCAATAAGCTGTTGGATATTCATTTGCTCGTACGTTCTCAGCCGCTCCGTCATCTTGTTGAATTCACGACTCAATTCTCCAAATTCATCCTCCGTATTTAAATCAATTTTCTGATTTAACTGGCCGCTGCTGATCTTTCGAACAGAACGTGTGAGTTTCTCCGCCGGCAGAATAATACTTCGTGTGAATCGCACACTTATAAAGAAACTCAAAAGCACCGCTACTATAGAAATCGTAATCACTGTCAACGTTGCATCGCTGGCCAACTGGTTCAATTTATCTTCGGTCAGCGTCATCGCATCCTGATTGATTTCAAGATACTCAAAGCATCCGTCCTTCAATGATTTAGCTACAGGAATAATTAATTTAGTTCTAAATTCAGTTGCAGCGGCTGTCTGTCTTTTCATTTGCAATAGATGATACAACGAATCAGTAAGCTGGGTGTACCGATAAGAATCCTGTGTAATCCGGTCCAGTACTATTTTTTCTCGATCGTTAAGACTGCCTTGTTTTGCTTTTTCCAGCCATCCGAGAAAATTTGAACGATTCGTACTAAATTGAAAATAAGCATCATTATCTTGAATCAGCATAGAAAGTTGAGCGTTTTCCTGCCCACCCAGAGCCTTAAACATATTTTGCGCAGCGCGTACGCTTTCATAATTATCATGTAACATAAGACTGAAAGTATCGCGGAGATTGGAAAAACTATAAACGGCAAAGGCGCTCGTTGCCAAACCGATGACAACAATAACGAAATAGCTGAGACCAATTTTATAACGTAGACTTGTCATAGAACTTGCCTATTTTTTATCCAACACCTTCCACACTTCTTCCAGCAGTTCGCGGAGACCTTCTCCTGCTACCGCTGAAATAGGAATCGTCATCACGCCGCGACCGAATTTTATCTTTACAAGTTTCTTCCTGTCCGTTTCATTAACAACATCCATCTTGGTAAGAGCGACAATCTTTTTCTTTTTTGCAATCGCAGGATTGTAGGACGCAAGTTCATTCAGTAGAATTTGATAATCTTTTTTCGGATCTTCGCTGATGGATTCAATGAGGAACACAAGTACGCGTGTACGTTCGATATGACGTATAAATTGAATGCCAAGCCCCTTGCCTTCGTGTGCGCCTTCGATAAGACCGGGAATATCAGCAATAACAAAACTTTTCCCTTCCGCATAGCGAACGAGACCAAGATTTGGCGTAAGAGTAGTAAATGGATAATCTGCAATTTTCGGTTTGGCAGCGGATACGACTGATATAAGTGTTGACTTGCCGGCATTGGGAAAACCAACAAGCCCGACATCAGCAAGGAGTTTGAGTTCAAGAACCAATTCACGTTCCTCACCCGGTGTTCCTGGTTCAGCAAACCGCGGCGCTTGATTCGTCGGTGTGGCAAACTCTCCATTACCTCGCCCGCCTTTTCCACCATGTGCAATTATGAATTCATCACCATCGTGCACCAAATCGACAATGATCTTTCCTTTCAATGCATCCCGCACCAACGTGCCACACGGCACTTTCACGATTTCATCCTTCCCCGATTTTCCTCCCTGATCTTTTCCTCGTCCATTTTCCCCGCGTTCAGCTCGATAGCTGCGTTTGTATTTAAAATCAAGCAATGTATTCAATTGTTTGTCTGCATGAATAATAATGCTGCCGCCGCGCGCGCCATTACCGCCATCCGGTCCGCCTTTCGGAATATATTTTTCATGTCGGAAACTGATGCATCCGTTGCCGCCCTCACCCGCTTTGACAGAAATTCTTGCTTCATCTATGAATTGCATAAAGAATCCGTTCGTGAAAAATTGTCGACCTATTCATTGGCAATGGATGAATGAAAATGCGTGTACAACTTATCTGTAAAACCTACCGCCTCTTCGCTAAAGGGATCGATTTGATTAATTTGAAAAAGTTTATCGAGATATTGAGCAACCTGTTCCCACTCCCGTAAGAGGCTAATTTCTGTGATTGCTCCGCGAAACGCCAGTTCATCATTCGCAAAAAGTTTCCGGACAATGAGCGCAAATTCTTCCTCAGGAAAAAGATCAAGAATTTCCTTCTGTTTCGCACTCGGTGTCGATGCAAGATACTTTTCGTCGTTTTCACCAAATACGAGAAGAGGTGTCTTTGGCTGCACGGACTTCTCTGCCACTTGTGTGCCATCAATTATTTCTCGCACCAGCTCAGTATCATCAACAATAATTGTTGATGCCGGTTCGTTCACATGCTGTATTGAGTTGGATGGTATTATAGGCGATGCGGACAAATGAGCAGTTGCATTTTCATTTCCAGTTCGAACGATTTCGATAATATCTGCCAACCGATCTGCTGTAATTTGTAATAAATGATTTCGGTCGCGCTCAAATTCTAACCGCGCACAGATTTCCGGATTTTTTTTATCTTCATAAAATACAATAGCCGCATTAATCGGAAGCGTTTGTTGTTCAAATTCCACTTGCGGCACTGTTTTACCTGATTCGACAAAATCGAACAACGCACGTGTCATATGTGCGAGTTCAAGACTGGAATGCCGAGCCACTACTTCTTGATCGATCTTTTCTATCAACGTCTTGAACTCTTCATACGTTACTTCTGCCAATCCATGATCAGCAATATACCGCTTAATCAATTCAGGAAAGTAAGTATAATCAACGCAATATCTCAAACTTTTTTCGATAATCGCCGAGGAAACTCTACGCTGTTCACCAATAATAAAATTTAAAAGTGTCCACTGCGGACGGCAAAGATAGTTGAATTGAAAATGCACTGACTCATCGAGAAGTGATTCAAATTCTTGTAAACTGAAATAATAATTCTGAACAAGCAATAAATCAATCTGTTCTTCTAGACTTCGTACTTCGGGAAGCGAATAGGAAAACTTTTTGGAGCGGTACTCCAATCCCCGTTCCTGTGCGAGTGTTTTTTCAACCTCGGCTTTGAAGTATGCCTTTACTGCAGGATGGATTCCTGCTGAGAGTATTTTCTTCAAGACAATACCATCATCCTCGCCAATCGTTTTAATGTGAACGGCTTGGATGATGGATTCTACTTCTGCTTCAAAAATGTACCCCATAGTTGAATCGAGCCATTCAATGAATTATTTTTATTGAGTTGTTAAGTAATTGAATATAAGCTTTCTATCACAACCTCTTGCAATCACTCAATCTGCAAAGTTTATTATTCCTGTTATTATTTTTTTAAAATAGTATTTACACGATCAATTTCTTTTTGTGCCGCTGTTTTAAACTGTGTATCAGTATCTTTTCGACTGATAATTTTCTTGTACATCGTCATCGCCTGATCGTATTTGGACATTTTTTCGTACGATTGGCCCGCCATATAATACGAAGTTGAAATCCAATCGATTTTGCCTCTCTTTATGACTAAATATGGCACCTTCAGAAATTCTAAAACTGCTTGCTGAAATTCTCCCTTATAGAAGTACGCTTCGCCGATATAATACCGGAGTTCCGATTCAATATCGGCGTTCCCGGCTTCAATCAAACTCTGCAATTGCAAAATCGATTGATCGTAGTATCCTAACTTCTGATAAAGCACACCCATATCGATTTTTTTATCGATGAGATCTGGA
Source organism: Ignavibacteriota bacterium (assembly GCA_003142475.1). Classification (GTDB taxonomy): domain Bacteria; phylum Bacteroidota; class Ignavibacteria; order UBA10030; family UBA10030; genus Fen-1298. The sequence continues at coordinate 192,219 of PLMK01000008.1, read as the reverse complement.
TTGTTTGGGAAATGATCGATGTACTTGCGTGTTAATTCCAGCGCGCCATCATAAAGTTCCATTTGTTTGTAAGTCATAATCAAATTACTCATTGCTAGGGGAACTAGATCTGGCGATTGCTGTTCATTATCAAGAATGAAACGGTATTGTTGGGAAGCGTTGTCCCATTGTTCCAAATTATAATATGCATTGCCCAGACTCAACCGTGCGCGCGGTAAAATCTCATCGTTTGGAAAATTCCGCAGAAGAGAATCATACACTTGCACTGCTTGCGGCATTTTCTGATTCAATTCATGCACACGCGCTATCCAGAAGAGCGCCTCTGGAACGATACGGGCACTGCGATAAGAGAGGACGACATTGTCGAATCGCTCCTTCGCTTTCACAAAGTCTTCTTTTCGAACTTGATATTTGCCGCGCTCATATTCAAACTCTGCCGCATAGTTGAAGGCGCTGGCATGATTCGTTTTCACAAATTCTACGGCACGCTTGTCCGCTTCTTTTATATTATCAAGGCGAAAGTATGATACAATAATGCGTGATTGCACGTAGTGTTTCAGACTATCATTGGTTATTTGCGATATTGCTTCATTATACTTTGCAATCGCATCAGAATATTTTTCGTTATGTAATAGCATTTCTGCTGTTTCCAGCGCTACCGAAGCGCCTTGCCCACCAGTCTTCGCCACGATGCGGCTTACATTCTGAAGGTATGTTGTCGCAGCATCAATATTGTTTTCTGCCTTCGCAATAGATGCAAGTGCATAATATGCCTGTCCGGCCCTCTCAGTCGATTGATCCCGCATCACATAATCAGTATAATATTTTTTTGCTGTTGCACGATCACCAAGTTTTTCACTGCACGCTCCAAGTTTGAAGATTATCGAACGCTCTAAGTTCGGATCGCCGGTCACAGTGAAAAAATCCGCCTGTATTCTCTTCCATCCTCGCTCATACCAATCGAAAGCATCCTTGAAATCCTCCGCTATGTAATATGCGTCCGCTTTCATTATATCGATATTAGAATTCAAGGGACTGTAGAAATAGCGTTTTTCCAATAGATCAAAAAAGCCAAGCGCTTTTGTTAGTTGAGCGCTGTCCGCTGCTGCTTTTGCAAGGTATGCCGTTGCCGCCGCGCTGTAAGAGTGATTTGGATTCTTGGAAAGAAATTGGTCTATCACTTGCAGCGCAGAATCTTTTTCTATTATTCCATCGAGCGACAAGCCAAGATGATAATATGCGGATGGGGCCGTTTCACGATCCGAATATTTTTCCAATAAAAGTCTATATGTCAAAATTGCACTTTCATAATTCTTGGCAAAAAAGTATGAATCACCAAGCGCGAGAAGCGCTACGTCTCTTCCGCGTGTCATAGAAGACTTTGACAAAAATTCTGTTCCCAGCGTTCGTAGATCTTCTGCTTTTTGTGCCAATTGCAAGCGGAGTGTGAATGCAGTAATGACGGCCTGATCGGTAAGTTCTCCTGCCGGATACATCGCTATGAGAGAATCGTACAGAGCAATCGCCCTTAAAAGAAATCCTTTTTTCTTTTCAGCTTTTTCTTCTTCTTTCAACGCAAGCAGCTCAAATGATTGCGCTTGTTTGGACCACGCTAATGGGCGGAGAGCATCTTCCAGATCGACCGTGAGCGCATAGGCATACTGATCGGCAGCAAGCTGATAATCTTTTAGATCGAAGAAATAAATTTCTGCAAGACGGTAGGCAAGATTTCCTTTTGATTTTTGAGCTATCACATCGCCAACTAGTAAAGCAAGTTTTTGCAGATTTGCATCCTTACTCCGCCGATCAAATGCTTTGATGAGACGAATTTGTTTTTGTGCATCCGAAACAAACTCACTGCTCGGATAACGTAGCTGCAGAGTTTTGAACGCATCAATTGCTCCATCCACATCGCCAGATTTTTTCCGCGCTTCACCAAGCACAAAAGTAGCATCATCGATCCATTCGCTTGCAGAATAATGTTCATGAATCCATTCGCAAAATTCGATAGCTGTTTTTGTGTCGTTTAATTCAGTGTTCGCGATGTTTGCGCCCTCTACTAAAAGTCGAGGTAAATTCACATCCAATGAAAATTGTTGGCGGTAGTAATTCACTAACCGCACGGCTTCGGGGTAGTTTTTCGTCATCTTCGCTGCTTTATACGCACCAACAATTAGCGCTCGTCGATCTGCATTACCAAGACTATCGTTGAGCGCACGGGAATAATACTGCGCTGCTTTCACAAGATCGCCTATTTGCTCTGCCGCAATGCCAGCTTTGTAGAATGCTTCGCCATTGCGTAATCCTCGAATTTCGCTTGCACGTTCAAATAAGAATAATGCACGTGGATACAATCGAACGCGGTTGTTTGCCTCTGCCATTTCGATGTAGGTATCTTGCCGCAGCTGTTTTGGTGCCTTAGCACTGTCCTCTATGAGCGATTTCCATGCTGACATTGCATCGTCTGTACTACCAGCTAAATTCTTTAACACACCCAGCGTGAAGAGCGCTTTGTGATAGCTTGATGTGGATTTGAAATTCTTGACCACATCAGAGAATGCTTCTTCTGCTTCGGAAGTTTTTCCTAACCCCGCGAGAGATTGACCCAACAGCAACAGCGCGCGCGCTTTCAGCGGTGCATCGTCTGTTGCATCTGCAACACGTTTACATTCCTGGCGAGCTTGTTCATACTGACCTTCAGCATTAAGCATTTCAGCTATCCTTAGCCGTGCAGGAAGGACTTCAGCTGAAGTGTACTCTTGCGTCAATATGCGAAGAACACGGTTAGTGTTTTCCTTGTCACCAAGTTGTTCGTAATAATCTGCCGCTTTAGACAGCGCGATTGGTGCAAACTTGCTCTTCGGATGAAACGTCTTAACTCGTTCAAATGCCATTGCCGCTTCGCGTTCATTCTTCATAGCCGCATATTCCTCTGCGGCGTTCATCCACGCTTCAGGAGCTTTACTGTTGTCAGAATATGTAAGAGCAAAGTTTTGGAAGGTGAAACATGCATTGTCATGTTTACCAAGCTTTGACTGTGTAAGTCCAAGATAGAAGTGTGCCTCAACTCCTTGTGACGTATTAGGATACAAGTTGATAAATGCATTGAATTGTTCAAGAGCTAGATCGTATAACTTGTCGTTATAGAGATTCACGGCTAGTTTGAAGTCGGCATTTTCTTTCGAATCTTGCGCAAACACGAGACACGAAAAGAGACTTAGGAAGGAAAATATCAAAATAACTCGTTTCATTGACGAAAAATGTAGCCAATAATCATTCGATTAGCAAGGTTAGGGAAACATTGCATCCGGCCAATATGTCGCATTTAATTATCACAGAGTTGCAGAGGCTTATTGAAAAGATGGACGGAAATGATTATTTTGATAAAGCTTTCTTGCATCAAATAAAGAGATCAATGAACACGATAGTATGAAAAGTCGTCCAACAAAACATCCGATCGGGCAATCAACAAAAAGAGCAGAAATTTGGGTTGTTGAGGATAATGCTTTTTTCAAAAAATGTCTTATTGAATTAATTAACAGCGAAACCGATTTAGTATGCAACCAATCATTTAATTCATGTGAAAAAACTCTTCAACAGTTGGAATTAGGCATTCATCCAAGCATCATTTTATTAGACATCGGGTTGCCCGGTATGAGCGGCCTAGAAGGAATACAGAAATTTAAACAACTTGCTCCATCCACTCAAATTATTATTATTACTGTGCACGAGGACAGTGATAGTATCTTTCAAGCCATCTGTGCTGGAGCTGCAGGCTACTTATTAAAAATTTCTCCGGGAGAGAAAATCATCGAGGCAATACACGATGTGCAAAAAGGCGGCTCACCTATCAACGCACAAATTGCGCGAAAAGTTTTAACAGCGTTCGCAGCATCAAACACACCGTCTCCTGATTATGATTTAACCGACCGTGAGCGTGAAATACTTTTGCAAATGATAAACGGTTTAACTAAAAAGGAAATCGGTATAAAGCTTTCCCTCAGTCATCACACTATTGATACACATATACGGAAAATCTACGAAAGACTACATGTGAACAAGCGTAGCAGTGCTGTCGCGAAAGCTCTCAAACAACGAATTTTCTAAAACAGTTTTCTGCTTTGTTTGTCAAGTACTTTTTCCACGAAATCGTTAAATAATACCTAAATAAAAAATCACGTGTTTGCGTGATACCGCCTTAGTGAGCAATCATTTATTTTGATAGTGCAGTTTGTAGCCTACTCAAGGTTTGTTGAAACCACCTACAAATCTGTATCCGAAAAGTTGGGATTACTCTACCGAAATAAAGTGAAGCGCTTCATCTGTAGCGTAAAGCTAGACGAGGCACAATTAGAGGGGTATTAAGAGGCATAACAAAATCGAAGGCAAGGTCAGAATCAAATTGATTCGCCTTGCCTTTTTAATTTATACATATTACTCAAAACCGAGAATTGAATAATCAAAAAATTGTATAAAGCTGCGATAAATGCGCTCTATTTGATGACTAGTACAAACTGCTCAGAGCTTTGCAAGCGATCCAAGAAGAGAATCTATACAACTGTCAAAATCGTATCGCCTCAGAGCTTCCTCACGAGCTAAATGGCCAAGTGACGAACGTAGAGCAGAATCACTAAGAACACGGTGAATCGCCCACGCCACCGCTGTCGCATCGCGTGGTTTTACAAGCAAGCCCGTCTTACCATCCGTAATAATCTCCGGCAGACCACCTGCATTCGTCGCAATAATCGGTCGTTCCATCGCCATAGCTTCTACAACTACAAGTCCAAATGTTTCAGAGAACGATGGAAGAACAAAGACATCAAGGGCGGCCATTAAGCGAGGAACATCATCTATAAAGGGCAGATATTTCACATATCGTTCGATGCCAAGCTCGTGGCACAATTTCAACAAATATTCTTTGTATCCATGTTCTCCCGCAGTTTCATCACCCACAACAAGAAATATAACATTTGGGTGTTGCTCCACAACCTCCGGTACTGCACGAAGCAGTATATGTTGACCTTTTAGCCTATCGAGCCGTCCTAGAACTCCGATAGTGTAACCCTTTTCAGGTAATCCGAAAATTTTTCGTGCTTCAATTTTATTATAGTGTGATGGATCAAATTGCTGGAGATCAGTACCCAAAGGTACTACTTTTACTTTCTCATTAGGCACACGCGTATATGAAAGCACATCCTTTTTCATACTCTGAGTGAGGGAAATCCAAAGTGATAGTTTCGAATACACCCACGTGTGAATAAAATCACGCTTGTTATAGCGGGAATTCATTTGTTGATAAAACACTAACTTCACTTGAGGTGTCAGCATTGACGCTATAGCGGCAAGATGAATATCTTTTGACTGCATGAGCAGAACCATTTCGATCTGTTGTTCTCTCAGTACACGGGCGAGATGAAGTGCTGCAGAGATATCTCCATATTTCCAATGAGGAGTGATTGTGATTACATGAAGGTTTGCTTCATTTGCTCGTTGTTCAAGCGGCGATGAATTGGGAACAATGACAACTGTGGAAACACCTTTTTTCTCCATCGCTTGTGCTATGCGAAGGGTAGAAAGTTCAAGCCCGCCAAGAGAATGGGAAAAGCATACTAACGCAACTTTTTTCTGTAATCGTATCATACTTTATAGACGAATCACTTTTACTGTTGTTTCTTATTAGATATAGTTAAATATAAAAAATGTTTATATGCAAAATTTTTGGGGCTTTTTTTAAGTAGTACATTCAGTGGAACCATTTCTTATTACTTCTTATTGATTTTATGAAGAAATTAGGGTTTTTTCTGAATACGGTTTGATTTAGCAGGAAAATACACGAACTTGTATTAGTCTGATTGATATTATTACAATGGAAAGATTTAAAGATGCCAGATACTCGAGTGCATTCATTTCATATTCCCGTTCTTGGATTGGCTTTTTCTGTTGATACGCCTATCCGCGTTGGAAGATTCGGAATTTCCTCAGTCATATCGATTGTCGATGATATTCTGATTGAACATATGCGAAAGTATTATGCTCACCTTCATGGAGAATCCTATACTCCCATTACCACACGAGATGAAGATTACCGCGCGCGGAGAATCACTGCATATCTGAATCTCCTCCAGCAGATTCTGCAAAAACAAATTGCTGCCCTCAAAACTTCGGCATTTGAAAAAGGAAGCGAAATCGTCAAGTATTTTGAAATGCTTCCCGAGGACTCATCCCTCAAAGCGCTTTATCATCGAATGATTCATATGACTGATAGCGCAAAACAGACTGCACTTCAGATTGAATTGCGGACAAAGATAGTTGCCGGCGATATCGATGTAAACATCATGACGAAACTCGACAAGGTGAATACCGGTCGGAATCAAGAACAACTGCCTCTGGAGTTCACGGATGCGCTTGCATCGTTACGCGGCTTTGCACAAAGCGACCTCAATTCATCCGTTGTTCTCTCTGCAGGCTTGAATTCTCGATTGTTCGGTTACATGGGACAACGTTCCGAATTTCTCCCCGATGAAAACGGCTGTCTGAAGAAAAGGGTCATCCTCAAAGTCAGTGATTATCGCTCTGCTCTTATCCAGGGAAAGATCCTTGCAAAAAAAGGAATTTGGATATCAGAATTCCGTATCGAATCTGGATTGAATTGCGGAGGTCATGCTTTCCCTTCGCATGGATTCTTGCTCGGACCAATTCTAGAAGAATTTAAAATCCATCGATCATCACTGCAGTCAGAATTACAGCAAATCTATGCTTTGGCATTACAAGAAAAAAGAATTCCTCTTCCTCCATCTATGCCGTTCCGAATAACTGTGCAAGGCGGAATAGGAACAGCAAAGGAAGACATATTCTTGCGTGAATATTACCGTGTCGAAGGAACAGGCTGGGGATCACCGTTCCTCCTTGTCCCTGAAGCAACGAATGTTGATGAGAAAACAAGACAGATGCTTGCTCATGCCGGAAGAGAAGATTATTACATCAGCGATGCCTCACCTCTTGGAGTACCATTTAACAATCTTCGGGGAAGTACGAGCGATCTGCTTATCCAACAGCGCGCCAGCGAAGGGAAACCCGGGAGTAAGTGCACGAAAAAATTCCTCGTCTCCAATACAGAATTTACTACAGAGCCAATATGCACGGCATCCAGTCAATATCAGGAACTCAAGATTGACCAATTGAAGAAACAGAATCTTTCACCGAATGTCTTTTTAGAAAAACTTGCGAGAATAGTTGAAAAAGCATGTCTCTGCGAAGATCTTGCTGCATCTGGACTTATCAATAGCAACGGGCATGGACCAGCGAAAGAACGTGCTGTTGCCGTGTGCCCAGGACCTAATCTTGCTTACTTCTCAAAGATTGCCTCACTGGAAGAGATGGTTGGACATATCTATGGACGCTTACAGCTTCTGACCGACCCGAATCGCCCCAACTTGTTCATCAACGAGTTAAGATTGTATGTGGATTATTTGAAACAAGAGATTCAGAAACGTCTCGACTCGTGGAATGCAAAGGAACAAAGATATTTCGATACATTCCGAAAGAATCTTCAAGATGGCATCGAACATTACAAGGCATTAATACCAAAACTGATAGAAGAGACAGAACGCTATCGAGAGACAATGCGAAGTGAATTACTAACTCTCGAACAAGAATTGTTAGAGATTGTCATCCCTTCTCTTGNNGCACAAAGCAGAACACGCTCCCGTTCCCGACCATACTTTCAACCTCTACGTGACTTCCGTGTGCTTCTACAATATGCTTAACAATTGCGAGACCGAGTCCAGTGCCACCAAGTGCGCGTGATCGATCGCTGTCAACACGATAGAATCTTTCAAAAATTCTTGAAAGATGTTCCACTGGAATTCCAACACCAGTGTCTTTGATGGTTATTTGAATTCCGTTCGCAACCTTTTCAGATGAAAGAACAACATCTCCCATGGGTTTATTATAATTTATTGCATTACTGATCAGATTATTTAAAACCTGCCGCAATCTCTCTTTGTCGCCAAAGGCTTCATCGTCTGCAGATGAACTCAATGAAAGTTGAAGCACAACATTCCGGTTTGCCGCAAGTGTTTCAAATTCTTTGGCAACAGATTCGAGAAATTCATTGATATGGAAGTACCGGAAACTCATTTTCATTTCACCTGATTCAATCTGTGAAATGTTGATAAGATCCTCCAGCAAGGCATTGAGCCGGCTCAGATTCGATTGCGCCTTTTCCAAAAAAGAGCGGTTCACGGAAGGGTCATCCACAGCACCGTTGAGAAGTGTTTCCAAATATCCCTGCACAGCAAAGATTGGCGTGCGAAGTTCGTGCGAAACATTTCCAAGAAATTGACTTCTTACCTGCTCTAGCTTTTTCAATTGCACAATATCCGCTTTAAGCTTTTCAACAAGCTCGTTGACCGCTTTCGCTACAAGTCCGATTTCGTCATTCGAAGAAACGACAAGCCGTGCATTCAGATCACCGGAACGGATTTGTTCCACACCTTGAGCAATTTGTTTCATGTGTTTTGTAATACGTCGAGAAACAACAACGCTTACAGCAACAATCACGAGTAGAACTCCCAATGCGACAACAATCACAATTGAACGAATGTGATTTATTTGATCTCTTACATTTTCGAACGGAACACTCAACCTGATATATTGAAGTGTTTCAAAACTCGTTCTCTTGGGCGATTTATTTACAAATTTTGCCATATACAAAAAATCATGATCGACAGTGACGCTATGGCGAATATCGTGCCCTATGCCGTATCGTTTCGCAATTTGAATTTCCGGGCGATTCAAATGGTTCTGCACACCGGAAAGATCTGGGAATGGAATATCAGAATCAGCCAAAACATCACCTTGTGCGTCAATCAATGTAATTCGGAGATGTTCAAGACCGCCAACTTGTTTTACTTGTTCATCAATTTGAGAAAATGAATAGGTTGAATCTTTCTGAAGCATGAAGAGTACCAAATCTGCTTGGCGACTTAGTTCATCTACCAAACGATCTTTGAAGTAAGACTCCATGCGCATACTTGTGAACACACCGAGACATGCGACGATTACAAATGCAAGCGCGACATATGTGGTCGTAATTTTTGTTTGAATTTTCATTTACATTTTAAATTTATATCCAACACCGGAAACAGTTTCAATAAAATCTGAATAAGTGCCAAGCTTCTCGCGTATTTTTCTAATGTGGACATCTATCGTTCTATCCACCACATGAATATTTTCTCCCCAGACCGCATAGAGAATGGATTCACGTGATAGCACCCTGCCCCGGTTACGAATAAGATAGACGAGCGTTTCAAACTCTTTTCTTGGAAGCACAAGTTTATGTTTTCCAATGCTTGCTGTATAGCTGGACACGTTAATCACTAAATCTTTGATAGAAATAATATCCATGTGTGGAATTGCTTTTTGAGCAGCCTGTTCCTGTCTTCGAAGTACCGCATGCACACGCGCAACAATCTTGCCAATCTTCACCGGTTTGACGATATAATCATCTGCCCCTACTTCCAATCCAACAATTTCGTCCGTCTCCGAACCCTTTGCTGTAAGTAAAAGCACGGGAATGGATGATGTTTTCTTATCCTTTTTTAATTCCTGAATGACTTGTAATCCGTTCATTTCCGGCATCATTACATCTAAGATGATTAAATCCGGTTTTTGCTTCACCCGTTCCAGCGCCTCGCGTCCATTACGCGCTGTGATGACTGTTAAACCTTCTTTATTCAGATTATAGGATAACAGATCTACAATATCTTTTTCATCATCGACAACGAGAATTGTCTTTTTCATAGAGAACATCAACCCTGCGCATTGAACTACCTTTAATATAGAGCTAGTATCTCTTTGTTTCAAGCCGTAATTTGTGCACTCCCATCTATCACTTACAAAGCGAAGTCCTCTGTCACTTTTATTGGATATACGATTGAAAGGTATTCTCAATAGTAAGACGTCCTTGCAGATTGAAGGTGTGAATCGTAAATTGTAAGTGAAACGAGAGCGACGCCTCAATTAGAAACAAGCACCAAACAGAGGATAATTATACATGATTCGACGAATCTCTTTGCTATTCCTTATTCTTTTCATTGCTCAATTAGTGCATACTCAATCATCAGATCCGCGCGACGCCGCCGAGATAAAACTCGCACTAAAAAAACTCACAGTGCTGGGATCAGTTCTTTATATAGGTGCGCATCCTGATGATGAGAACACGGCATTGCTTGCTACTCTTGCACAAGATCGGTGCTATCGGACAGCATATCTATCAATCACACGCGGTGAAGGAGGTCAGAATCTCCTTGGTCCTGAGCAGGGAGATATGCTGGGATTAATCCGAACTCAAGAACTCCTTGCTGCACGAAGAATTGATGGCGCAGAACAATACTTCACGCGCGCAATTGATTTCGGCTTTTCCAAGACCTCGGAGGAAACTCTCCGCTTCTGGGGAAAAGAAGAAACTCTTGCCGATGTGGTCTGGGTTATTCGCACATTCAGACCAGATGTTATTGTGACGCGGTTCACGCCGACACTTGGAGGTCACGGAAATCATACAGCATCTGCGATACTTGCGGAGGAAGCATTTCATGCTGCGGCAGATCCATCTCGTTTCCCAAAACAGCTTCAGTACGTTTCACCGTGGCAAGCGAAACGAATTGTGTGGAATGGATTCCGTCCGTTGCAAACCGATACTATGCAGAAAGCTATGCCTATGGTGACTATGGATGTTGGGGTGTATTCTCCTTTGCTCGGAAAATCGTTTACTGAAATTGCCGGCGAGGGACGGAGCATGCATAAAAGTCAAGGTATGGGTGCTGGGCAGAACCGCGGCGAGTCTTTAAACTACTTCCAACACGTTGCAGGAGATACTGCAAAGAAAGATCTTTTTGATGGAATCAATTCTGGATGGTCAAGAGTAAAAGGCGCAGATAGCGTTGGAAAAATTCTTGATGAAGCCTATAGGAAGTTTGATGATGAAACACCAGCTCAATCAATTCCATTGCTGTTCAAAGCCTTGAGCCAACTTAATACTCTCACACAAGATCCATGGGTTAGTTTCAAAAAGGAAATATTGACGCGTGTGATTTTTGCGTGTGCCGGAGCATGGATTGATGCTGCGACTCTTGATAATCCCGCAGTTCCAGGTGGGGAAGTGAAACTCGCCACGACAATCGTCAATCGATCGGCATATCCTTTTATTCTTGAGCACATCGTACTACCATTTGGCAAAACAGATACTCTCTTCCATGCAAAACTTGAAACAAACAAGCCCATCCGTTCCAACTTTACTTTGATACTACCTAAACAAATAAAATATTCTCAACCGTACTGGTTAACAGAGAAGCCTAATGTCGGCTCGTACAATATTTCGGATCAACTTTTAATCGGCCAGCCGGAGAACGCACCACCTATCAATGTTACAGTTACACTCTCTTCACCTGATGGAAAATTGAAAGTCGATATCCCACTACATCAAAGAATCGTCGATCCAATAGATGGAGAGTTACTGCATCCAATTGAAATTGTTCCGCCGGTTGTTGTCAATGTCCAAGAGCCAGTCGTTCTTTTTCCAGATTTATCTGAACGACGAATATATCTTTCTCTCAAAACCTCGATATCGAATGCACGGGGGACAGTAAGATTGAAACTACCGGAATTTTGGAGTGTTGTGCCTGAGCGGTCTGAGTTTCAATTTCAGAATAAGGGTGACGAGCAGACTTTCTCCTTTGCTGTGCATCCGCTCAACGGTGCAAAGAATGGTACGTTCATCGGAGAAGTTGAGATTGGAAAAACGACTGTGGACCTCGGTTTGCAAACGGCACAGTACAAGCATATTCCGCCGCAAATAATGTTTCCACTCGCCGAGGGAAAGCTTTTAAGAGTCGATCTCAAAAAAAACGGGCGCACTGTCGGATACATTATGGGGGCCGGCGACGAAGTACCTTCTGCAATCCGGCAGATGGGATATTCAGTCTCGCTTCTTACGGATGATGAACTGGCAGAAGGAAATCTTGACCGGTATGATGTTATCGTCGCAGGAGTGAGGGCATACAATGCGCGGCCGAAACTTCGAATTCATCAGCAACGTTTTATGGATTATGTAAAACACGGAGGAACATATGTAATTCAATATATCACTCCGCAAAGAAATGAGGCAGATAATATTGGACCGTATCCATTGAATATCTCGCGAGATCGAGTCGCCGAAGAAGATGCCAAAATCACTTTCTTAAACCAGAATCATCCTTTATTGACAACGCCCAACAAAATCAACGAGGATGATTTCAAGGGATGGATTCAGGAACGGGGATTGTATTTTGCAGATCGCTGGGATATAAAGTATGACTCGGTGATCAGTTGCCACGATACGAACGAACCGGATCGAGCAGGTGGTTTGCTGACTACAAAGTACGGAAAAGGATATTATGTGTATTGTGCCTACGCATTCTTCCGTCAGTTGCCTGCAGGTGTGGAAGGTGCGTATCGTTTATTTGCCAATATTCTCTCACTGCATGGTGATCGTCAGTCAGCACCGAAGGCCGTACATCACTGAAAGAAAGCCTAAAACTGAGGACGGAGCTAATCGATGGAAAACTTGAATTCTAATAACGATAACATTGAAGAAATGCCGCCCATCCTCGGTTCATGGAAAAAAATCTATCTCGTCGTTCTTCTCAATTTATTCGGATTGATTATTCTTTTCTATTCCTTTTCCGAAGCGTTTAAATGAGACAACTTGACTGGATTGTGCTTGCAACAACCATCCTCTTCATCGTCCTCTATGGGATGTGGAAGGGTCGAGGAAGCCGAAATATCAAGGGCTTTCTGTTAGCAGATAGGTCGATGAAGTGGTATACGGTTGCGTTCGCAATTATGGCGACACAGGCAAGCGCCATTACCTTCACATCAACTCCAGGTCAGGCATATGTAGACGGAATGCGATTTGTGCAATTCTATTTTGGCTTACCGATTGCGATGGTAATTCTTTGCATCACCGCGGTTCCTATCTTCCACAAACTTGGAGTTTACACAGCGTACGAATATCTTGAAAACCGTTTCGATACAAAAACCAGAGTGCTGACAACTCTGATTTTTCTCATTTCCCGCGGACTTGCTGCCGGGATAACAATCTATGCACCATCACTTATCCTTTCCGTTATGCTTGGTATCGACATATGGATCACTTCTATTATCATCGGCGGTCTTGTCATCATCTACACAACCTCCGGAGGCGTTAAAGCGGTTAACTATACAGATTTTTTTCAACTCATTATTGTTATGACCGGGATGTGTATCGCGCTCGGCGTAGCTCTTTACTTGCTTCCTAAAGAAATCTCTTTCACCGACGCTCTTTCTGTCTCTGCTGTAATGGGAAAGTTGAATACGATCGATTTCTCTCTCGATTTCCGCAACCGGTATAATGTCTGGTCGGGTATTATTGGCGGTATGTTCGTTGCACTTGCCTATTTCGGAACAGATCAGTCGCAGGTTCAGCGGTATTTGACCGGTGAATCGGTAACACAAAGTCGTCTTGCGCTGTTGTTCAATGGTTTGGCGAAAGTACCGATGCAATTCTTTATCCTGTTCATTGGAGTGATGGTCTTTGTGTTTTTTCAATTCGTTCAACCTCCATTAGTCTTCAATCCCGTCGAAGTTGGAAAAGTGAAGTCGGGAGTACGCGCGCAAGATTACCGGCAATTAGAAGAGAAGCATAATAATTTATTTCAGAAGAAATCGGAAGAGATCCGAGAATACTTGCAAGCTCGGCATCAACATGATGATGTCCGAATTGCCGAGAAGAAAAAAGAACTACAATTGCTCCAGCAGCGGTACGATGCGGTCCGAGCAGAAGCATCCAATCTTCTTGAAGAAAATGATCGCAAATCCGACACACGTGATACAAATTATATTTTCCTGACCTTTGTGTTGACCTACTTGCCGGTGGGGTTAGTGGGATTGATCTTTGCATGTATTTTCACCGCGTCGATGTCTTCATCCTCCGGTGAATTAAGTGCTCTGGCAACAACCTCCATCATTGATGTCTATAAACGCTTCATCAAGCGTGAGGCAAGTGAAAAGCATTATCTCATGGTTTCGCGTATCATGATGGCATTTTGGGGTTTGTATGGAATTGCATTCGCGCAGTACGCAGGCAGGATGGGATCTCTGGTTGAGGCAGTAAACATTCTCGGTTCGCTCTTTTATGGAACGATGCTCGGTATTTTTCTTCTGGCGTTCTATTTCAAGCCGGTCAAAGGAACAGCCGCATTCGTTGGCGCTTTGTCGGGTGAGATTGTAGTCTTGTATTGCTTTCGATTCACATCTATCGCCTGGTTGTGGTATAACGTCATTGGGTGTTTTGTTGTGGTTGGTGTTGGAATCATTCTCTCCGTTTTCGAGAGAACCAAAACTTCCGATAGCTTGGCCTCATCATAGCCATCACGGAAAAATATTTAATCAGAAACAAAAACGCCTTCCGAATAATTTTCCGGAAGGCGTTGTACTTCACAATCGTTTCTACTTCTTGGCTTTCCAATCTGCAATCATCTTTTCTAATCCACTTGTATTTGCCTTCGGGTCTTTTTCTTTCGCGATCTTCACGGCTTCTTCAGCCGTCGTGATTGCATCGCCAACCTTTCCGGTTTGTGCAAGCAGCTCCGCTTTAGTCTGGAGGTTGCGCGCATTCTTGTCAAGAACGATAGAGCGTTCCACCCATGCAAGTCCTTCATCAAGGAACATCTTATTATCGAGCGTGAACCGTGCTGCGTTGTTAAGCAATTGCCAATTTCCCATAGATGCTTGTAACTTCGCAAGTATGTTGATTTCAAACTTAAAGCTCAACCTGATTTTTTCCCACGCGAGCACAACACGTGCAGAGGCAGGCGTCAAATCCGTAAAGCTAAACGACATCCATTCTTCATTCATTCCGGTTTCCGGTTTTACCATTATTTTCAGTGTGTCAAACTTTGCTTCATACACTGTTCCCCAATTCTTGATCTCGGAGTTAAAGATGAGCGCCCAATCTCCCGTCTTTGAAGGAATCACTACGAACCGATATGTTCCGGCTTTGAGTTTATTTCCTTCGATGGTCACATCATCGCTAAAAGTTATGAGGGTCGGTTCGTTAGCGCCTGCCCGCCAGACGACATCATATGGCAGCAATGCACCCCAAATTTCGCGGCCTTTTACACCCGGCCTGCAATACGAAATCGAGACTTCACTTAAGCCAACCATCTGGGAGACTTTTGCTCCCTGGCTGATTCGCGGTACACGCAATTGAGCTTGTCCATACATTATTACGGCAAAGGAAACAGTTGCAACGAGTATATAAAATGCTTTCTTGATCATATGACATCTCCTTGGATAATTAATATGGTTGACTTGTAGATTATAAACATCCGAAATGTATCAAACGTTTCCTTTAAATAAAGATAGTGTACTAGTAGAAGCGTGATCCATCACGCCTCCATTAGACTTAATGAATTAAATCTCTGCCGCAAAATCAAAGGTCTATTGTTTGACGAACTCCACCCGACGGTTCTTCGCCTTGCCTCCATCCGTGTCATTTGAGGTTACCGGCGAATATGGACCGACTCCAGCAGATTTCAGGCGTGACGCTGCTACGCCTCGCGCAGTGAGCGCCTTGATCACGGAAGCGGCGCGGTCAGAAGAGAGTTTGAGGTTTGATTCAAGGCTGCCGACATTGTCCGTATGGCCGATGACATAAACCTTGAGTTCGGGAGAGTTTTTAAACAGCTTCACCATCTCTACCAGGGCTGGCTCTGACTCAGACTTGATTATAGACGAACCGGTATCGAAATAGATGCCTTGGATTATCGTCTTGCCTGTTTCGGCGAGGTCATTCCGCATCGCCTTAGCGTCTGCGACGACCTCCTGCTTCATCGTCTGCGACTCGACAATCGTCAGACTATAACTCCTAGCGTCGTTGAACGCTTCGACATAGACCCCAGTCAAAGTACCGTCTTTTCTGATCTCGGCTGCCATCCGTCTTTCATCGCCGGTGCCGAGGATCTTTCCACCGGCCCGTTTGATCGCCGCTTCGTAGTTTCGCACTATCTGCAGCATACTAATGGGCCGACCACCCTCCTTCCGCGTATAACCGAAGGAGTACACTTTCCCTTCCCAGTGAACATCCTGACCCCCAACCACCGTCGGATCAACTCCGCCAAACTCAGATATAGTATACTCGCTAATGTAATAGTCGGGCATGCGGGTTATCAATGGGTGATCCTTGCTTCCCTGGACATCTTCTTGTGCAAGAGTAATCCCCATACTTAAAAATGAAATAAATAAAATGCCGAGTAAGATGTAACTGATTCTTTTCATAATTTTTCTTCTCCTTATGGATTTTGTAATTTGATGCCACCTAACAGATGGGCGCTTAGTGGTGCCTCATACTGTCGTGTTCCCCGCTATGGCGTAAAGCGCCACCGTGCACTGCAAACTTTCATAATATAATAAACGAAACCTATACCCGCCATGTAAATTGCACCACGCTCATTCCGTTAGCTTGCTTGCCCCGCGGCTTTCTAGCGGGGAGCGCCTGGTTAGGCGGTATGCGAATCTAATGAAAGTAACCATTGACGAGCTTTAGCGAAAGTACGAAATATTTCAACCTTCATTCCATGTTCTTCCGAGAAAACGGAGCCCATACGCATCAGACCGTATTGTAAATCATTTGGAGCAACCAACGCGATACAATTATTGAATTGTTTACCCAGTGATACAAGAGAGCGTGCCATAGTTATGACATCTTTTGAAGACCTTTTATAAATACTCAGAGATTCACTCAGATTAATCAATATGGAAGGGTTTGCCGGACAATTAGAATCCGCAAGCGAGTTGAGAATGGTCGTAGGAATATCGTCCATAGAATATTCACCAACCATTTCTATTGTAACTATATTAGAATCGAACCGATATGTTACTGGCATTCCCTAATACACCCTTTTCATACAGATGACTAATTTCTTACCACCTAACGCATAGGCGCTAAGCCGCCGCAACGATAATTTTTAAAATGTTGAAAACGAAACGAGTTCATGCTGATAACTTTCAAATTTGTACCAAACCTCTGCTCGCCATGAATTTCGCAATGCGCTCTTTAAAAATATAAGGATCACGCTTCGCGTGATTCAATTATCTGGACAAGCCGAGCTTGACCCCCTGGTTAGGCGGCTGTCTTACCATCAGCTCTAGATGACCTTGTACTAAGTGCCAACATCGTGAAGCCACTTCAAAGCCGCAGCACGGTCGGTAAAAGCTTGCGTCTTGCCAGTCAAATCGTCGAAGAGTATCTGAGACATACGAACCATGCCGTAGGCACCGATACTGCTGATTAGTATGGCAACACGGCTATCACCCAATAGAGACTCGTGTGACTGGACATACTCTACAACGCGCCGAATATACTGCGTTTCTGGTATTGTTTTAAGGTGGCTCCGGTCAATCAAGATTCCGTAGCCTGTACGGAACGCAGCGTCCCGAAGGACTGCCTCCATTGTCGACGCCCATTCGTCGAAGGACGGATCCCCGGAGTAATCTAGCGTTACAATACCAGCTTTGGTATCGATCGAAAACGATATATGAATGTTGTCTTCCAAGATATTCAGCCGCCTAACGGTTGGCGGCTAAGCTGCCGCAACGATAATTTTCAAAATGTTGAAAACGAGACGAGTTCATGCTGATAACCAAATTAATTTACTCCCAACCAACGAGATACTGAAAAGGTAATAATAAAAACGTCAACCCACCACAAGCCATGACTTTTGCAGTGAGCTCATTCCGTCAGCTTGAGCGCCTGGTTATGCAACCCCATTAAAAATATTTAAACAGAATTTAATACTATTGTGACCGACAAACTATAAAAAATATGTGGAAATATTGCTAAAATTAAAGCTTTAAAACATATTCAAGAATATTGTGGCCAAATCACAAAAATAGCTTGACTTTTACCAAAGAGATGCCAATATTTGTTAAAATTTGTGAACTATTAACAAAAGGAATATTAAGATGCTTATCGAGTTCGAGGTGGGCAATTATTTGTCATTTAAAAATCCTGTTCGGTTAAGCATGATCGCGGCAAATCCAATAAAGGAATTCCTTGACGATAATACTTTCCAAGCAGGGCAGTTTCATCTTCTAAAAAGTGCAGCTATTTACGGGGCAAATGCGGGAGGGAAGTCTAATCTTATTCGAGCAATGGGATTCGGACGAATTTTCGTTCTCACTTCAGCTACAGAAACACAAATCGGTGACGAAATCCGAGTGACTCCTTTTAAATTCGATGTGGCAACAGAGAACGCACCGAGTCACTTTGAATTTTGTTTTTTAATAGATGATCTTCGTTACAGATACGGTTTTGAAGCAGATAGGAAAGCTGTCCAAAAAGAGTGGCTTTTCTTTGCTGAGAAACAAAAGGAGAAACCACTATTTTTACGGTATGGAGATAGGATTGAGATCACTGAAGATTTCAAAGAAGGCAATGGATTAGAGGAAAAAACTAGAAACAATGCACTATTTCTTTCTGTTGTAGCCCAATTCAATGGAGAAATTGCGGTAAAGATTATTAAATGGTTTTTAGGATTTAGAACACTGCACGGATTACGTGACCAGTACTACGAAAAATTTACAACTGCGCTTTTACAGAAAGATGAAAGTCGGCAGCAATTGCTAAATCTGATTAGAGGAGCAGACGTTGGAATAGAAGACCTTATTCCAAGTGAGTTACCAAATGAAGAGCTTGTCAAAACCGAACAACAAGATATCACTACAAAACAGAAGAGATCAATTGCGAAACAAATTAAAATATCGTCTATCCATGGCAAATTTGAGGATGGCGTGAAGAAAGGTGTTGTCAATCTAGATTTTTCTTCCGAGGAATCCGAAGGAACAAAAAAACTATTCCACATTGCTGGACCAATCTTGGATTGCTTTGAAAATGGTTATATTGTGTGTATAGATGAACTAGATGCGAAACTCCATCCATTGCTCACAAAGGCTATTGTGAACTTATTTAACTCATCTAGAGCAAATCCAAAAAACGCACAATTAATTTTTGCAACACATGATACGAATCTACTGCAATATGCAAATTTACGTCGTGATCAGATTTGGTTTGTTGAAAAGAATCATGAGTCAGCAACTGATTTATATTCACTGGCTGAATTCAAATTGTCCGATGGCAAAAAAGTGCGCAATGATGCCGACATTGAAAAGAACTATATCCGAGGTAGATATGGAGCTGTGCCTTTTCTAGGTGACTTGGACATGCTGGTAAAGGGGTGAGCAATGGGACAACCTGTAAAGTTTACAGATCAGGAAAAGGAATGGTTCTTACGAAGATCACAATGTAGAACTCGAATAGTAGAAGCTCGATTAGAACGAGAACGTTTTTTGATAGTATGCGAGGGAGAAAAAACTGAACCAAACTATTTTAAAGCTTTTATTAGGGAATTACCTCCTCATATTATTGATGTCGTTATACTTGGCGAGGGGATGAATACCCTTATTCTTGTTGATACAGCTATTAGTGTGAGAGATGAGCATGCAATAGGCGACTACTCTTTTGATCATGTATGGGTAGTATTTGATAGAGATAGCTTTCAAGCAGACGATTTCGACAACGCTATCCATAAAGCACAAGCTGCGGAAATCAAATGTGCTTGGTCTAACGAAGCATTCGAGTTATGGTTTATTCTGCACTTTGAGTATAGAAATACTGAAATGAGTCGAGATGAATATAAAGGTAGATTATCAATTCTACTCGATAGGCCATATCTGAAAAATTCGGAAGATATGTATCTGACTCTTTCTAGAATAGGAAATCAAACGCAAGCTATCGCATGGGCAAAGACATTGTCCAACAACTTCACTAATAGAGCCATACCTCCTTCTAGATCCAATCCATGTACTACTGTATATCTTCTCGTCGAAAAGTTGAACGAGTATAAACAAGCTAAAAATATAGAATAACAGTATTGCTAAATTATGTTGGGGCTGCCCAACTACTGATTAGATAGACTTAGTCTACCAATCATGCCTACTATGTATGAAAGAGAAACTCGTGAAGATTTTTTATTTTGTCTCAAAAAAACACTCCTGTTCACTGCGTCAGCCCAAACAAACAGCGATGGAGACTATGGGGTTGTACGTTCTTGCGAGAAATGTATCGGTTTTATCTGGAGAATGCAAGAGTCTCAATTTAAAGGGTCTGGTCACCGTGTAAATCCCTTTCATCACTCATCATTTAAAACGATATCCAACACCAGGGACGGTTTCGATCAAATCAGCATAACTATCGAGCTTTTCACGGATCTTTCTGATATGCACATCGACCGTTCGATCCACAACGTGGACATTCTCTCCCCACACCGCATTGAGGATAGACTCGCGTGACAGAACACGCCCTTTGTTCCGGATCAGATACACAAGAGTCTCAAATTCCTTTCGCGGCAATACAAGCTTTTTTTTACCGATGGAAGCGGTATAGCTGGAGACATTAATCTCTAAATCTTTAATCTGAATAACATCCATGTGCGGCAATGATTTCTGAATCACATTCTCCTGTCTACGCAAAGTCGCATGCACGCGCGCAACAATTTTCCCGATCTTCACCGGTTTTATAATGTAATCGTCTGCCCCAACTTCCAATCCAACAATCTCATCGGTCTCTGTACCTTTAGCGGTCAGAATAAGTATTGGAATCGAGGATGCAGCTTTATCCTTTTTCACTTCCTGAATGACTTGCAGACCGCTCATCCCCGGCATCATCAAATCGAGAATTATCAAATCTGGTTTTTGCTTTACCTTTTCAAGCGCTTCTTTGCCATTGCGGGCCGTAATAACTACAAATCCTTCTTTGGAGAGATTATAGGAAAGCAAATCAACAATGTCTTTTTCGTCGTCGACGACAAGAATGTTTTTTTTCATTAGTTCTCAGTAAATGATTCCTATGCAATATAGAGGAGGAACTATTCTCTTTCAAGGATTCGAAAAAAAGATTCGATTCTTTTAATAAAAACTTAACAATTCCGTAACACCTTTCTCTCCGCTTCTTGTTATTATTGTAGTGATTCAATAAAGGGTACGGCTGTATGGCAAATACAGGAAAAAAGTTCGATCCTTCATCGCAAATCTTTGGAATAGTAGAAAAGAATCTGCCAGAGCAAGACAAGAATGAGAATACTCAACCGATAAACGGAAGAGAGTTTTTCCTTTGGATGATAGGAATAACCGGCGTTCTCTTTCTTCTTCGATACGCCTTTCTTCTTTTCTTCTGACGCTTTCCCGCAAATTTCAGCATTCGAAAAGCTTAACAAATCAATAACTACTCCATCATTTTCCAGTAATACGCTTCTCTTATATTGCATATAACAAGAGAGGAGTATTTATGCGGATAGCGTATTTCAATGCAAACTTAAAAGTCGGACAGGATGGTGTATCGCGTGTCGTTTATAAAATGATCGACGGGGCGCTCGAGCGTGGACATGACGCAATCGCTATTACTTCTATTTTGCCGGAGCCATCGGAGCAACTCATTCCAATGTACAAGGTCCCCTCAGTTGTTATCCCGCTCCAAAAAGCATACAGAATGGCTATGCCCGGATATCAATCCTTCGCCAGAATACTAAATGAATTCCGACCGGACATCATTCATATCAATAGTCCATGCACTCTTGGGTTCGGCGCTGTAAAATATGCAAAACATTTTGGCGTGCCCGTGGTTGCTACATACCATACACATTTCCCGGCATATCCACGCTATTATAGTTTGACAAAACTTGAAGACCTTGTGTGGCGAATAACCCGAAATCTGTATAACAATGTAGACCGAACTCTCGTCCCTACAAGGCCTATTCTCAATGAATTGACAGAAAATAATATTCAGCGTTTGCAATATCTTCCCAATGGTGTCGACACAGGGCTCTTTACACCAGAGCGTCGGAACAACGCATGGCGATCACAATTTAGCGGCGGTTCTAAACCCATCATATTATTTGTAAGCAGGTTAGTATGGGAAAAAGACTTGCGTATCTTAGCAAATACATATCAACAATTAAAAACAAAGCGAAATGATTTTGAAATGGTGATCGTGGGGGAAGGTAACGCTCGGACCGAATTTGAGCAGATGATGCCGGGCGCGCACTTTCTAGGATACCAGACAGGTGTCACACTTGCAGAAAGTTTCGCCTCTGCCGACATCTTTGTCTTCCCCTCAACAACGGAGACCTTCGGATTGGTTATATTAGAAGCGATGGCTTCCGGATTGACCTCAGTCGCAGCAAAAATGGGGGGCGCGATTGAGATCATCGAAGAGGGGACTTCTGGACTCTTTGCTAAACCACTGAAGGGTGCAGACCTTGCACAAAAAGTGGAATGGCTGCTCGATCACCCGAATTATATCCAGACGATGGGCGAACAAGCTCATCGCCGTGCTCAGGAATACCGATGGGAATCAATTCTGAACCGCCTTTTTATTACATATGAAGATGTCATACAGAAAATAAAACAACGCCGTTTATTAAACAAGGCAGCATAAATATTCTAATGAAAAATATATTTCAAATAGCACATATTTCAGATCCGCACTTAAGTCGGCAGCATTATCGTGAGCATATCAAATCATTCAAAATGCTCCTGCGCTCTATGCTGAACGAAGGTGCAGATCATATCATCATCTCCGGTGATATTGTCAGCACGGCGGATGAAGATGATTACTATCTTGCTCGGGAAATACTTTCGAATCATCAATTGCTGGAGAGCAGCAAATTGACTATTGTACCTGGGAATCATGATATCTTCGGCGGACCACATCGGGCAATCGATGTTTTCAGCTTTCCGCAACATATCCGGAGTATCGACTATACACGGCATACAGAATTGTTCCAGAATGCATTTGCAGAAACTTTCCAAGGGGTTACAAGATTGAATGAAACAAGCCTCTTTCCTTTTATCAAAATAGTAGGGCCATTCAATATCATTGGTTTGAATTCAATTCCTCCATGGTCTTTTAGACAAAATCCATTAGGCACGAATGGAATGTTGGACGATCAGCAAATTGATGCTTTAGAAAAGTTAACCTCACTTGGCATTTTAGCTGATCGTACCAATATTATTGTTGTCCACCATCACTTTAACGATCTCCTTCAATCGGATTATGACGGAGGCAAACTCTGGACAAAAATTGAATCAAACACAATGCGGATGAAAAAAAGAAAGAAAATTGTTCGACTCTTTCAATCACTTAATGTGCGATACGTTTTACACGGACATATTCATCGAAACGAAATATACAACCGTAGTGGAATCCTTTTTGCTAATGGAGCTGGTGCAGTCTGCGATGACCCGGTTCGATTCTTGAAATATAATGTATTGACATACTTAGATGGTTATTGCAATGTGAAAATTCGCCAACTCCCCATCCCCTATCAAATCTCAACTGTAACGCAGGCCTTACATCGCAACCATCAGCCATTGCGAATACCGGTCTTCGCTATGAAACCTATGGAATAATATTATGAATCTAATCGACTCATTGCAGCATTCACCCAAAGCACTAACGGACATCTTCAGTTTTATTTATCAATCTGAGCTCATTCAAAATTTATTGGAGCAGGAACAGAGATTTGGTGAATCTCATCTCGGCGGAAAAAATAGAATTGCTTTGTACGATCTAGATAATACTTTGCTCGTTGGAGATATCGGTGATGCTGTCTATGCTCAGCTTCTGATTGATGGACTTCCACTTCCGTTATCGTGGAAGGAATATCGATCTATGTGCAAAGAAAACCCTGGCTTCGCCTATGTTGAAGTTGTGCGGGCACTAGAAGGGATTTCTATGGAATACATTATTCGGGTTTCCAAGCATCTTCTTCAGTCAAACCAGGATTATCTATACTGCGAAGGAGAACCTATTCGTATTCCTAAACCTAATTTGCTCATGATGGAAGTTGTCCGATTGCTACGCGACTGGCACTATTCTATTTTTATTGTCTCTGCCAGCAACGATATCTCAGCGAAAATAGCCGGTTCGGTATTGTTCGATGTTCCCATCAGCAATATCGCAGGGATCAAACCAATGTTGATGGGCAGGAAGCTCACAAGCAAAGTGCTTGAACCGATCCCTATAGGAACCGGGAAAGTTGCGCAGTATCGTCTTATGACCGGTGACCGTATGCCGATGATTGTGGCAACAGACAGCATGCTGGATTTTCCTATTCTTGAAATATGTGATCCGGATGGAATTGCAATTGTCGTCGGCGAAAATGAAGAACTCTATTTAAAAGCTAAAGAAGAATTATCACTCACGATCCATATTCACCAAGTTCCGAATGATACATTGTTATTGTTCCAACAGCAGCATCGCGTTGCTTGAATGGAACCGCACTACGGTTTTCCCTTCGCACTGTTCCACTTCGATATCCAATTTCGACGATACAGGTAATACTCTTTTGAGTAAAAAAGGAAATGTAATTTCCACTTGTTTCGGTATTCGAGTAGATACAGGTTCCAGTGTAAAAGCACATAATGCTTTTTGAAGAGTTTCATACGTTATGGTACATCCAACTTTTCCAAACGATGTTGCGACTCCATGAACAGCGCTATTCGTTCCCCACTGCAGCATTTCCTCTTGAATATCTTGGAATAGAGCCAACGTTTCATCTTTCTCTCTAACCAAGCAGTCGAGCAGAAATAAAACAATCTCTGCAGCAGCCCAGCCATGATGACCATCTCCCATCGAACCGCCGCCTGTTTTTGGATGAATTGCTTCAGGTAATGAATAAGGCGATGGACATTGATGGAAAATTGTTTCCGCAATATGCCACGCTCGCTGAGGCTGATTATTTAATAAGAAAGCATGTGCAATCTGCAATGTTAAATACGGATTATATCCTGAATGAATAATGGGATGAAAAAACCCTCTGTCATCTACAAATCTGTCGGTAAATTCATTCAAAGTTGTGCTAAAAGCCGATGTAAAGATATCAGTGATACCTAACGGATAAATTCCAGAAACAAATCCAATGGCGCTTTCATCAAACGCACGCGATGGTGACGCAGGAATTAAATTTCTGCCCAAACGGTTGGCAACAATTTCCAGCGAGCGTCGAATATCTTTGGAGAACATTTCAGCTTCACGATCCCATCGTTCTGCAATTTCTTTATAATGAAGGACACGAGCAAGGTAAGCTGCAGAGCGAATACCTCTCAATCCCCAGAAGGAATCCCAATAATATTGGTCAACCGTTCCGAAATGCTCGGCGCTAAGACTTGGTGAAAGAAGTCCTTGATGTGTTGTTGCAGTCTCGTTGCTTTGTTTTCTTTTTTGAATAATCCATTCGGCCCCACGTCGAATGTGCGGGAATAGATGCTTTAACCATGAAATCGAATGCGATAATGCAGCATGTTGTTCGATGAGCCAGAGCACCTCACCATTGGAATCCCATTCACCGTCGGGTCCCCTAAAGAATCCATCCGATGTCTGTCGCTCTGGGAAACCATCAATCACTTGCCTTGCACGACGATGGAATCCCAACTTATCCAATGCGTGTACCATTGGCGCCGCATCTCGAAACCAGAAGTGATGATAAAGATAGGGACCGGGAGAAATAAATGCACCGTCGTGGAGCTGCAACAGAGCAAGTACATTAGCATCAAAGAGTTTTTGAAGTCGCTCATCGGCAAGTACTATCGCCGCACCAGTTGATCTTTCTTTTCCCCATCTCGCCTGACAACCTTCCCTTCGCTTTTCAAAGGAGACACGCCAGGTTGACTTTGACTGTAATCGTGAAAGTTCCTGTTTTGTTCCTAAGGCAACGCTGAAGTGAATTGATTGTTTTGCATTTGGAAGTAGACTCATGGGATATACAATCGCAGCGTTTGTCAAACCATATTGACATGATGCTGAATGTTTTATATCAAGTTCTATTCCAGTTTTCCAATTGCCTCGTTCTAATTGCCGACGAAAAATATTCACAGTATCCCCTCTTTGTGCATTAGAGCAATACACTTTCTGAGGTTCTTCAGCAAACACAAGTCCGAGACATTTATCGATGTATAATTGCCGACCATATTTGAATTCAATATGCTGAATCGGTGCGACTCCTTCCGGACTAAATGGACGTATCGCAATGCACATCGATGCATCTGATATTTGATCTGTTTTATTAACGACATGGATTGCTTGAAATAACACATCTCTTCCTTGGTTTGTCGTGTCAACAAACGCTTCAATATCAAA
Organism: Ignavibacteriota bacterium; assembly: GCA_003142475.1. Classification (GTDB taxonomy): domain Bacteria; phylum Bacteroidota; class Ignavibacteria; order UBA10030; family UBA10030; genus Fen-1298. Next base: position 165,947 of record PLMK01000008.1, on the reverse strand, counting down.
CGATATACCATGAGCGTCAAATCGAGTTGTAATTCTCGGTGCCTTCGTATCGTATTCTTGACTTATTGGAGTGGAAAGCGAAGGCAGGAATATACCTCGTTCTGTCACGAGCCAAACATCAACCGACCATTCGCGGGGAAGCGGTGTCATCAACCCGCAAGGATCAACGATGGCTTCATACTCTCCATTTGGACTACCGAGCATTGTCCAATTTCTGTGCGTAATGTTAAGAAGCAATGGATTCTGTGACCTTGAAACATAACTATCACTCCTAGGATCCAATTGCTTGTGCACCCACTGCGGATAGAGCCAATCACGCTTCATTTGCAGAATTGCGTAGTTCAACAATCCCCGTGTTACCATTGGTGCGCTCAGCTGGAACAATTCTGCTGGGAAACCATTGCCATTAACATCGCTCAGCTGACCAGCGATCTGCAATTGCTGAATTGCATCTGCTGAAACACCAAGTTGTTTCAGCGATTGTTCTAACACAAATGATGATACATTCATAACGGTTTCTTCTTTTACTTGCTAATATACAGCCACATCTTAGCCTTTACAAGATCTGCTAACAATCTTAACAAATTGGTAATGAATCGGTTATTGTTCAGCAAGATGAGTTTTGTATCCTTATCATCATCTATTGAGGAAACGAGTATTATGGAATTGACAGAAGTGGTACAAATTACCTTCGTCGCTTTCTTTGCAATCATCGTTTATTTTATGAGTCCTCCTAAAGAGGACTATATTGCCGTGGGAGATTATTATTATCAGACATTCGACAATGATGCAGCTCAAAAGAAATACGAACTGGCATATTATGAATCTCCAACAAATTACGCCTCCTTACTTCGTTTAGTTCGCATTCACAACGACAATGGAAGAATCCATCTGCATAAAGACGTTTTGTCTGAGTTGGAATATAAAAAATCCATAGTGTTTGCAGACACTCTTGTTCACTATTATCCAGATAGTGCGGCTTCACATTTCTGGTATGGACTAGCGAAAGGAAGCCTTATTCCATTTGTTGGCATTCGAGAGAAGATAACCATTGGAAAGGATGTGAAATTGCATATACAAAAATCTCTGGAGCGCGATTCAACATTCTCTTATTCCTATGTCGTTCTGGCGATTTTTGAACGTGAAGGTGCACAATTAAGTTGGATAGAAAAAGGGATTGTGCGCGTAGTTTTTGGTGAAAATTTTTCAGGTTCTCTGGCAACATCAGAACAGTATCTAAAAACTGCTTTGCGGTACGACTCATCCAACACATTTGCATATTATGAATTATTCTGGACTTATAAAGCGATGGAAAACAAACCCATGGCTGTGTCTTCGCTTCAAGAAGTAATTAAGCGAGTTCCTAATAATCTTCGCGAAAAGCAACAACAGGACGAAGCACGGAAATATCTTGCCGAATTAAATTCGCCCTCTCAGGCCAATTGACTAATGGTTCATTTCATGGCTATGCTTCTACTTCTACTGGAGGTTTCGTCAGAAATCGCACGGCCATTTGACAAACGTGTTCTAGTGCCGCGATTACTCGAGCAATATAATATTCCGTCGAATCAGAGGTTGCAGATGTATCTTGCTGGAAATCGAGAACACGCTTTATTCGTCGCTCAATTGCACGTGCATAGAAGTTATTCCTATCACATGCGAGAATAGAACTAACTGTTGAAAGAGCAAGTTCTAAGTTGTGATTATGAAGATGTTCCTCTACAGTTTGAAAGAGGGGAACTATTGAAGGAGAAGATTGATCATTCATTTGCAATATCTCTATAGTAAGATTTGTTATTAGTGCAATTTATTCAATTGCAACTTATTCGTTACTGAGCAGATGAGCAAGAAACAATCTATGATTTTCCTGTAAAACTATTGTAAACGAAGAGTATATGACCACGAATGGTAAATCTATTCTCATCATCGATCTAAATGTAGAAACATCGCAACAACTTTCAGACGCTCTATCGCAGGAAGGATATATCGTGACTTCTGTATTCTCCGGCCGCGAAGCGTTGAACCACCTACAGTATTTTCCCAACCTCATCATCCTTGGCCTCATCCTATCAGATATGAACGGATTGGATTTCCTGCGTACTATCAAGCAACAAACAGAATTGTCCAGTATTCCCCTAATCATATTGAGCAATAAGGAAACAGAAAAAGATGAAATTATCAGCCTTGAAGTTGGTGCCGATGATTATATTGTCAAACCTGTACAGATACCTCGATTGAAAGCTCGGGTGCGTGCAATCTTAAGACGGCAAGAAATATTATCAAACCTTCTGTCTGTCGAAAACGAGACCATCACGATCGATAATCTCTCACTACTGATTCCGCAATTTACTGTAACCTGTGGACAGGAACATATTGAGTTTTCTAAAAAGGAGTTTGAGATTCTTGTACAGCTCGCAAAGAATCATGGACGAGTGCTGACACGTCAGGTGTTGTTTTATACCGTCTGGGGGCATCGTGACAGTTCAGCTAACCGTACAATAGACGTACACATTGGCCGTATACGAAAGAAACTGAAAGGATATGCACATTACATTGAAACAGTATCAGGCATTGGTTACCGATTTCATGGATAAATATCCTCAATATCATCCTCTATTTCATCTTAACAAAATCGTAATAATTCCTTCATCTTCCGGCAATGTTTGCATGCGATATTTGTATCACGTAGTTGAGAATAAAAAGGACTTAGGAGGATCAAATGAAACAATGGTTAGCAGCACATATACTCTCCACCGACGAGTTAATGATGGAAGAACCTATGCCTATTAATAATGTTGAGTTTGTTATTTCTATCGGTATGATAGTCGCAGCATTGGCAATATTCACATTTTTTATTCACGTTCTCGGTGCATAAGAATAACTTGGTACAAAATCATCAATACATAATTTATAACTCATTTTCCAAATCACTCACATAAATTAAAGGAACAGGTTCTTATGAAGAAGATGCTAATAGTTTCTGCATTTTTAATTCTTCTTGGTTCAACTTTAGCGGTTGCCCAAGGTAAATTCAGTGGCTACATGTGTGGGGATTACTATTATAATGTTACGCGTGATGCAAATATCGGAAGTTCGAACATCGCCAGCCCGGCTGGAACGACTGCATATCAGGCATTCCAATTGCGCCGTATTTACTTCACGTACGACAACGACATCTCAGATCAGTTTACAACACGATTGCGTCTTGAAGCCGATCAGGGTGCGGCAACTTCAACAGCAGCCCAAAACGATGCATTGACTGGCGGTAAAATCGGTGTATTTGTGAAAGACGCTTATTTGAAATGGAAAAATATTTTCGCCGGAAGCGATGTGATCTTCGGTGTTCAACCAACTCCTGCATATGATGTCTCTGAAGCGGCTTGGGGATATCGATCATTGGAAAAGACTATTATGGATTTACGCGGAACCGTTGACTCGAGAGATATGGGTTTAGCTCTCAAGGGAAAAATTACTGACGACGGAATGCTGAATTACTGGCTTATGCTGGGTAATGGAGCAGGCACTTCCAAACCGGAGAGCGATAAATATAAACGCTACTATGCACACGTCCAAATAAAGCCCACCACAAATTTACAAGCCACGTTATATGTGGACTATAAAGATGTTGCAGACATTCTCAATAGTTACACCAAGAGTACTGTCAGCAACAGTGCATTAACAACTGCATTATTCCTTGGCTACAATGAACCGTTTAGTTATAATATCGGCGTCGAAGCTTTCTTACAATCCACTTCGAACGCTCTCAAAGACACCGTGGCAAAGGCCTATTCGTCAAAATCCACTATGGGCTTCTCTGTGTTTGGTTCTGTCAACATCATTCCTGAGCTGGCAATTGTTGCTCGCTATGATAATTTCAATCCGAGCACTGATGATAAGGGAAAAGATCCTGTTGCAGTAACTGCCGGTGTTGCAAACGGAAATTTATCCCGCAATTATATTATTGCCGGACTGTCATGGAAAGTCGACAAGAACGTGTCGATTATGCCGAACATTTTGTATGAGACATATGAAACACCCAAAGGCGGAAAAGCTATAGATGCTTCTACGACCGCTCGTCTCACAGTGTATTATATATTTCTCTAATAAATAACTGACCAGAAATCCCGAAGTCTGAAGATTTCGGGATTCTATTTTATACATAAGGAGATGAAAATGAAATTTACAAAGATATGCATGAGTTTGGTGATGGTTGTGGTCCTTTTCGGCACTACACTTGCACAGATGAAGCTCAACGGAGCAGGTGCTACATTTCCATACGTTATCTACTCAAAATGGTTTGATGTTTACAGCAAACAACATGGTGTCGAATTTAATTATCAATCCATCGGAAGCGGCGGAGGAATTAAGCAAGTGACTGAAGGAACCGTAGATTTCGGTGCAACAGACGCTGCGATGACAGATGCCCAATTGGCATCAGTGAAGGATAAGCAGGGTTCCGATGTTCTGCACATTCCTACTGTCATGGGTGCTGTTGTTATTACATACAATCTTCCTGCAGCAGGAAAAGATTTAAAACTAACCTCCAATGTTCTGGCAAAGATTTATCTAGGTCAGATTACACGATGGAATGACAACGAAATCACAAGCATTAATAAAGGGAAAAATCTTCCTGATCAAGCAATCATTGTCGCGCATCGATCGGATGGCAGCGGTACAACAAACATTTTCACCGACTACCTGAAAAAAGTCAGTAAGACATGGGCGATCAATATCGGGATGGGTGCCTCAGTGAACTGGCCCGTAGGCTTGGGCGGCAAAGGAAATGAAGGAGTCGCAGGATTAGTAAAACAATCGGAAGGTGCAATTGGCTATGTAGAATTAGCATACGCCGTTAAAAACGGCCTGTCCTATGCCTCGATGCAAAATAAAGAGGGAAATTTTATCGAACCGACATTCGAATCAGTATCTGCTGCTGCTGCGGGAGCCGCAAAAAACATGCCAGCAGATCTGCGTGTTTCCATAACCGATGCATCCGGAAAAGATTCTTATCCCATCTCCGGCTTTACATGGCTTTTAATTTACAAGAACATGAAGGATAAATCTAAGGCGAAGGAAATTGCCGGCTTCTTAACCTGGGCAATGGGTGAAGGACAGGGTTTTGCAAAAGACCTTTACTATGCACCTCTACCCAAGGAAGTCGTTAAAATGTGTGAAAAGAAAATCGCTACTATTGTAACGGAATAGGACGCAGCATAGCTCCTCATGAACAAACACTGCGCAACGACCGGGTGATAACCTTCGGTGACCTCGTTATCACCCGTTGTTGTTTTTGAATGAATAAAATGAAATTATCTATTACCGGTGATAAAGTTTTTAAGAACACAACAATGCTGTTTGCATTCTTCGTGTTCGCTCTGGTCTTTCTGATGGCATACGAAATGGTGCGTGGCTCGGAATTATCCCTGAGACATTTTGGGTGGAAATTTCTCACCACCACCACATGGGATCCTGTTGCAGATGAATATGGAGCGCTGCCATTTATTTTTGGAACACTCGCATCATCTCTTCTTGCGTTAGTCATTGCTCTACCTCTCAGCATCGGCGTTGCAATTTTTCTTTCAGAACTTGCGCCGCGCTGGCTCGAGCGACCGGTTTCATTTCTCGTCGAATTACTTGCGGCTATTCCCAGCATCGTCTACGGACTTTGGGGTATATTTGTCCTGGTGCCATGGCTGCGAAATTCTGTCGAACCCGGTTTAATAAAAAGCTTTGGGTACCTGCCGCTCTTTAAAGGAGTTCCGTACGGGTTCGGAATGCTTGCAGCCGGCATTATTCTCGCAATTATGATTATTCCTATTATCTCCTCGATCTCACGTGATGTTCTCCAAGCAATTCCGAAAACACAGCGTGAAGCTGCACTCGCGTTAGGGGCAACAAAGTGGGAATCTACAAAAATAGTCCTTGCGGATGGAAAATCAGGGCTGCTGGGTGCAACGCTCCTCGGACTCGGACGTGCTGTCGGTGAAACGATGGCTGTTACCATGGTTATCGGCAATCGGTCTGAAATTTCTGCTTCGCTTCTCGATCCAGGACATTCCATGGCAAGTGTCATCGCAAATGAATTTGCGGAAGCAACAACCGATATGTACACGAGCTCTCTTATTGAAATTGCATTGATCCTTTTTGCTGTAACGATTATTCTGAATGTTATTGCGCGATTGATCGTTTGGAGTATGACTAAGAAATTTAAAACGACATGAAGAATAGAGAATTCAGAAACCATCATTGGCGAAAAAGTAAAAACACGATTATGACGACACTCTCCATATTGAGTGTGCTCATTGCTGTTATTCCGTTGTTTCTCATTTTCTTTTATACACTGGCTCAAGGAATCAGCGCTCTGAATATTGATTTCTTTATTCATATGCCGAAGCCTGTCGGCGAAAATGGCGGAGGTATGGCAAATGCACTTATGGGAACTGCAATCCTCATCGGATTAGGATGTCTTTTCGGGCTCCCCATCAGTATTTTTGCCGGCATTTACCTCGCCGAGTACGGTAATAATGCCTTCGGACAAACGGTACGATTCTTTACTGATGTGCTCAGCGGTGTGCCTTCAATTGTCGTTGGTGTCGTTGCATATATATTAGTCGTTATTCCAATGAAACAATTCTCTGCGCTTGCTGGGGGTGTCGCACTTGCAATTCTGATGATTCCTACCGCCACACGCACGACCGAAGAAATGATTAAACTTGTTCCTCCATCATACCGTGAAGCCGCGCTTGCGATAGGAATTCCGCAATGGAAAGCGACATTGAGAATTATTCTCCCAACTGCGCTCAAAGGAATAACGACCGGCATCCTTCTTGCAATTGCCCGAGCAGCTGGTGAAACCGCCCCGTTGTTATTTACAGCATTGGGAAACAGGTTTTGGTCTACCAATATTTATCACCCGATGGCATCGTTAACCGTTTTTATTTACGATTATGCCAAAGCTCCGTTTGATGACTGGAACAGACAAGCTTGGGGCGCGGCTTTTGTATTGATCGTGTTAATTTTCATCGTCAACATCACATTCCGTTACGTCACACGCGGCCGTTATGCAGACAACCAGAATTAGGGAACACAAAATGATAGAGACACTACAGATGCCTTCAATTTTATCCGAATCTTTTGAAACGGATACGAAGCTCGAAACAAAAAATGTGAATGCTTTCTTTGGAAAAACACAAGCATTGCGAAATGTATCGCTGCGCATTCAGAAAAATCATGTCGTTGCAATCATTGGCCCATCCGGTTGCGGCAAATCCACTTTTCTTCGATGTCTGAATAGGATGCACGAAGTGGCGGGCGGTTCAATGAACGGAACAATTTTACTCGATGGCGAAGATATTCACGAAAATGATCCTGTGAACCTCAGGCGGCGAGTCGGGATGGTATTTCAAAAGCCCAACCCGTTCCCGACAATGTCGATCTTTGATAATGTTGCGGCAGGAATTCGCCTTAATGGAATGGCACGCAAAAATCATATTGCCGAAACAGTTGAACGAAGCCTTCAACAAGCGGCGCTCTGGAACGAAGTGAAAGATTCTCTTTCAAAAAGCGGTATGAGTATCTCCGGAGGACAGCAACAGCGTTTATGCATTGCCCGCGCACTTGCTGTCAATCCAGAAGTACTGTTGATGGATGAACCGGCCAGTGCACTTGATCCGATCTCAACCGCAAAAATCGAGGAGTTGATTTATGAATTGAAGAAAGACTATACGATCGTTATTGTGACACACAACATGCAGCAGGCAGCACGCGTAAGCGATGAGACAGCGTTTTTTTACTTGGGCGAAATTATTGAATTTGACAACACAAAAAAAATATTTACTGCACCGTCGATCAAGCAAACAGAAGACTATGTTACAGGCAGATTCGGATAAGAGAGGAATCATGATGGAAAGGCATTTTCAGCAGGAACTCGAAGGCGTAAAAACGACACTCATCAAAATGGCAAGTGTTGTTGAAGAAAACATCAACGATGCTGTCAAAGCGATCCTGGAACGAAACGAGGTCCTTGCAAGAAAGGTGATCGAGAGTGACGTACGGATCAATACGCTCGAAATCGAAATCGATAATGCCATCATCGATATGCTGGCGTTGCAGCAGCCGGTCGCAGGCGACCTGCGATTTATTATCGCCGCACAAAAAATCAACAATGATCTCGAGCGCATCGGCGATCATGCTGTCAACCTTGCTGAATCAGCGCTAACACTCCTGAAAAGCAAAAAAATTGTATCACTATTGGAAATTCCTCAGATGGTTTCAGCAACAAAGCTGATGCTGCGGTACGCCCTCGATAGTTTCATCCTCCTTGATCCAAAGATGGCTCGTATAGTGCTGGAGACAGATGACCAGATCGATGAGTTGAATCGCTCTATGACAACTCAAGTGATCGATCTCTTGAACAGCGATAAAAAGTTGATCGAGCCGGGCTTAGCACTCATCCGTATCAGCCAAAACCTGGAACGTGTTGCCGATATGACTACTAATATTGCAGAAGAAGTAATTTTTCATACTCAAGCGCTTATCGTAAAGCATCACACCGAAGAGAAATAGAACGGTTTTCTCTTCACTCTGTTCTTTTCCTTCTTTTCTTTACTGTCACCTGTTAGAGTGCTTTTCGGCATGTTTCCATCTTTCCTAATAATTTAGCAATTTCATAACAATCTTGATACAAAATATTTGCATATATTTGAATCATAATACTTTGAACTATTTTACCACTGTGCAAAGGAACATTCAATAGAAGGAGATAAGTGTCTATGGAAATAACAAAACGTGTTGCCTTGGTTGCGCACGACAATTGTAAAAAGGACTTAGCCGAATGGGTGGAATGGAATTGGAAATTGCTTTTAAGTCATAAACTGATCTGCACAGGGACTACCGGTCGCCTCGTTGAGGAAACAATATTAAAAAACTTAGAAAAAGGACAATCACTGAAGCATAGTATTGTGAAATTAAAATCAGGTCCTTTCGGCGGTGATCAACAACTCGGTGCAATGATTGCAGAGGGACAAATTGACCTCCTGATTTTCTTTTGGGATCCCATGCAGCCGCACCCCCATGATGTTGATGTAAAAGCTTTGCTCAGAATTTCTGTTCTCTACAATATTCCAACGGCTTGCAACAGATCGACAGCGGATTTTATTATTTCGTCTCAGTTAATGAGTGATAGATACGCTCAGAAGTTAACGGACTACTCAGAATATATCGACAGATCGTTGCCGACCCTATAGAAGACCTTAGCGGTTTGTTTCAATTAAGAGTGAATATCAATTTATTTTGAGATTTCGAGCTGCGGTTAATTGAACTTCAAATAAAAATTGATGAATAAGAAAGGGTTCGTTTTTTGGGCGAGCCGGGGGAGGATTCGTTTGTTCGCTCTATTTGTTAACAATTTCTTAACAACCTTGTTACAAAATGTTTACCTATATTTGAATCACAAAAATAAAAAATGAACTATTTGACCATTGTGCAAAGGAGCAATCAAATGATTAAATCGACCAACTTTATCGTTCTAGCCGTCATCGGACTGCTACTGCTCGGCGGTTGCGCGAGGAAAAGCGGCAATCAAGCAAATTCCCTGCAAATTAAAGGATCCGATACGATGGTCAATCTCGGTCAGGCCTGGGCTGAAGAATATATGAAGCAAAATCCCGGCATGTCTATCGCTGTAACCGGCGGCGGATCGGGAACCGGTATTACAGCATTAATCAACAGCACATGCGATATTGCAGAAGTGTCACGTGAGATGAAGGAAAGCGAAATTGAGCTCGTCGCATCGAAAGGAGAAGCTCCCAAGAAAATCATTGTTGCTCTCGATGGTCTGGCTGTAGTGGTAAGCCCTGCAAATAAAATTTCAGAATTAACGATTGACCAGCTCGCTGATGTATTCACCGGGAAAATCAAGAATTGGAAAGAACTTGGCGGACGCGATGCAAAGATTGTTCTCTTGTCGCGCGAAGTGAATTCCGGTACTCACGTTTATTTTAAAGAGCATGTCCTTCGTCACGGAAAAGCAGACGGCAAGGAAGAATTTGCCGCAGAAGCGTTGCTGCTGTCAAGTTCGCAGGCAATTGCAGATGAAGTGGCGCAAAACCAGGATGCAATCGGTTATTATGGCATGGGCTATATCACCGCAAAGGAAAAAGCACTTAAGATAGCCAAGGATAAAAACTCACCATACGAAGCTCCGACGATGGAAAATGTGATAAGCGGCGCATATCCTATCTCGCGTCCGCTCCTCATGTACACGAAAGGCGAACCTAAGGGACTAGCAAAGACATTCATTGATTATGTGCTTTCGCCCGCAGGACAACAGATCGTAAAGAAACTGGATTTCGTCCCTGTCAAACCTTTGGAACAGAGTACGTAAAACCAAAATGCAACTACGGAAAATAAAAGAATTCTTCATCGAACGAATGATTTTCCTGAGCGGCATTATGTCCATTGTGATTGTCGCGCTGATCTTTGCGTTTTTGCTGAAGGAAGGACTTTCAATTTTCTGGAGAGTCCCGATATCGGACTTTTTATTCGCGCGCAATTGGTATCCGATTTCTGATCCGCCGCAATTCGGAATCTTACCACTTATCATCGGTTCAATTTTAGTAACAGCCGGCGCTGGAATTATTTCTATCCCAATCGGAATTGCAAGCGCACTTTTCATCGCAGAGATTGCACCGCGCAAGACGAAAGAAGTGCTGAAAGCAGGCATCGAGCTTCTTGCCGCCATTCCTTCTGTCGTAATCGGTTTTATCGGCATGGTAACGCTTGGTCCGTTCATTAAAGAAATATTCAATCTTTCAACCGGACTCACCGCGCTCTCTGGTTCCATTACGCTCGCTTTCATGGCTATGCCGACGATTGTTTCGATTGCTGAAGATGCCATCACCGCTGTTCCTCGCCAGTACCGCGAAGCTGCAATCGCAATGGGTGCAACAAAATGGCAAACAACATGGCGCATCGTCGCATACGCGGCACGCCCCGGTATGGTCGCAGCAGTTATGCTTGGTATTGGTCGAGTAATCGGTGAGACGATGGCGGTAATGATGGTAACTGGAAATGCTGCACTGATTCCGCACAGTATTCTTCAACCAGTCCGCACTTTGACGGCAACCATTGCTGCGGAAATGGGCGAGACAGTGCAGGGTGGTGAGCATTATGCAGCTCTCTTCGCCATTGGCATTGTTTTGTTCATCATTACATTTCTGATTAACGGTATAGCTGATATTTATCTTCACAAAGCAAAAAAATGAAACTTCCTGGTTGAATAGATGAACGTTCAGCTTGAACAAAAAATTGCATTCAGTATTCTCTTCCTCTGTACGCTATTAGTCGTAGTGCCAGTGCTGATAATTCTCGTTATCATTTTCGTTAAGGGAGCTAGTGCGTTAAGTTTAAATTTTTTATTTGAGATGCCCACAAGCGGAATGACAGCAGGCGGAATATTTCCGGCAATATTAGGAACACTATATCTGGTTCTGGGAGCGATACTATTTGCTGTGCCGCTCGGGGTTCTTTCTGCAATTTATCTTGTTGAGTATTCACGCGACAATGCTTTAAGCCGAATAGTGAAATTGGCAATTGTGAATCTTGCCGGTGTCCCATCGGTTGTGTACGGCCTTTTCGGATTAGGCATCTTTGTTCTTTTTTTAGGATTTGGCGCCTCAATCCTTTCCGGTTCGTTAACACTTGGAATTATGATACTGCCGGTGATTATTACTTCATCACGTGAAGCATTGGAAAGTGTTCCTCAGTCTTTCCGCATTGTGAGCTTGTCACTCGGAGCAAGTAAGTGGCAAACAATTCGTCATTCAGTACTGCCGCATGCGCTGCCTGGGATTCTCACAGGAACCATTCTTGGTCTCGGCCGCGCTGCTGGCGAAACGGCGCCTATTCTTTTCACCGTCGCAGCGTTTTATCTTCCGAAGCTGCCTCAATCTGTGTTCGACCAAACAATGGCTCTTCCGTACCATTTGTACGTCATCTCCACGCAAGTACCGGGCATTCCAGAAAACGTTCGCTATGGTACTGCGCTTGTTCTGCTGATGCTCGTGCTAATTCTCAATCTTGCAGCCATCATCCTCCGTTATCAATTTAGGAAGCGGAAAAAATGGTAGAGACAAAGATGACAAAAATTTCTATTCAAGATTTAACAATCCATTTCGGAAATGTGACCGCACTCAAAAATTTGAATCTTGATATTTATAGTAACGAGATTTTTACAATTATTGGCCCGGCAAATTCCGGTAAGTCATCATTATTGCAGTCACTGAATCGCCTCAACGATCTCAATGCAGCGTATCGAAAAAGCGGAAAAATCGTAATGGATGGCAAGGACATTGACGATCTTGATGTAGAATCACTCCGTAAACGAGTTAGTATTGTCTTCGCTTTGCCATTTCCACTTCCGTTGTCGATTTTTGATAACATTGCATATGGACCACGCATGCACGGAATTAAAAACAAAACGAAGCTCATAAAAATTGTTGAGAAAGGTTTGCGTGAAGCGTATTTGTGGGATGAGGTGAAAGACCGGCTTCATACTCCGGCGATGAATCTTTCTGGTGGACAGCAACAGCGCCTCTGCATCGCCAGAATTCTGGCGGTGGAACCGGAAGTAATTATGTTTGACGAGCCGACATCCGGACTTGATCCGATTTCGACCGCACGTGTTGAAGAAACCATGCGTGTGTTGAAGGAACGATACACGATTATCCTTGTGACTAACAATGTTGCGCAGGCGGCGCGTGTAGGAGACAGAACTGCATTTCTCCTAATGGGAGAATTGGTCGAACTTGATGAGACAAAACAGCTCTTCACATCGGCGAGGGACAAGCGTACAGACGATTACATCACTGGAAAATTTGGATAATCATGAATACGTTCGTTATTGAAACAAAACATCTTGATTTATTTTATGATAGCTTTCAGGCGCTGACAGATATTAACCTCAACATCGAAGAAAAAAAGATTACAGCGCTGATAGGCCCATCTGGATGTGGAAAATCAACTCTTCTGCGAGTCTTCAATCGAATGAACGATTTGATAGATGGAGTTCGGATAACCGGCGACGTGAACGTGTTGGGCGATAATATTTTTACGCCAGAGACTGATCTTATTGCGCTACGGCAAAAGATCGGCATGGTTTTTCAACGGCCCAATCCTTTTCCGTTATCCGTGTACGAGAACATCGCATTTGGACTTAAAATTCACCGCAATCAATCCAAAAAGGAATTTACCGATATTGTGAAAGAATCGTTGAAGAGTGTTATACTTTGGGACGATTTGAAAGATCGTTTGGATAATTCTGCTCTCAAACTTTCTCTTGAACAACAGCAGCGTCTTTGCATTGCCCGCGTGCTGACAATGAAACCACAGATCATTCTCATGGATGAACCTTGCTCAGCTCTCGATCCGATTGCGACATTGAGAATTGAAGAACTGATGCAGGAATTGAAAAAGAATTATACGATTGTCATCGTTACGCATAATATGCAGCAAGCTGCACGTGCCAGTGACAATACCGCGTTTCTCTATCTTGGTGAACTTGTAGAATATGGAGAAACCAAACATATTTATTCTTCGCCAAAAGAGAAACGAACAGAAGATTATCTTACAGGAAGATTTGGATAATAACGATAGGAGACAAAAGCAATGGAACGTCACTTTCAAAGGGAATTAGAAAGCCTTAAAACCTCGCTTATTAAAATGGGAAGCGTGGTGGAGGAAAATATTGCGTTAGCAATTCGTTCAGTGATGGAGAATAATCAAGAACTGGCGCTCAAAGTCATCGAATCAGACACACGCGTTGATGCACTTGAAATCGAAATCGATAACGCCATCGTCGATTTACTGGCTCTGCAACAACCCGTGGCAAGCGACTTGAGATTTATTCTTGCTGCATTAAAGATCAACAACGACTTGGAACGTATTGGCGACCATGCAGTGAATATTGCTCAGGCTGCTCAAGTACTCTGTTCGCTCCCCAACGTAGAGCTCATGGACGAAATTCCCAAAATGGTAGAAATAACAAGGACAATGTTAAAAGATGCGATCGACAGCTTCATCCTTCTTGATCCTGTGAAAGCACGTATTGTTTTAAAAACAGATGATCAGATTGATGATCTCAATCGAATAGTTATACGAAAAGTCATCGAATTGCTGAAGAGCAATAAACAGACTGCTGAATGCGGTTTGGAATTAAGCCTTGTGAGCAGAAACTTGGAACGCGTTGCGGATTTGGCAACCAACATTGCAGAAGAAGTCATCTTCCACACGCAGGCACGCGTTGTGAAACATCATGCTGAAGATAAAGAGCACTAAACTTAAATAAAATCTATGCTCCTGAGAAAATTAAACTCCAGGGCGAAATATTCCGGAGTTATTTTATTTTTCATATTCCTGTAACACTCTTCATTCTTTTTTCTTAGGCACAAAGTTGGGATACAATTTCTTCATGCAATCGGGGCAAACTCCGTGGCTAAATTTGGCTTCTGAGTGCGCCTGTATATATCCTTCAAGTTGTGTCCAATATCCTTTGTCATCACGTATCTTTTTACAACTTGAGCAGATTGGAACGAGGCCGCTCAAGATCTTAATATCTGCAGCGGCTTCTTGCAACTCTTTGATCAAACGTTCGCGCTCCTCTTCTGCGTGCTTACGTTCTGTAATGTCGCGTGCAATCCCTACTATTCCTGTTACTTTTCCCTGACTATCAAATAACGGAACTCTGGAAGTAAGATGCCAATATTTTTCACCCGTATCCCGATGCACAGCAATTTCTTCTCTATCTAACATCGGCTTCCCACTCTGTACAACCTTTATCTCATCTTCCGTATAAAGCTTAGCTAACTCAGGTGGATTAAAATCATACGACGTCTTGCCAATAATTTCTTCCTGATTCTCTGCCCCAAGTGACCGAAGATGTGGTAGATTGTCGAGTATGTATCGCCCTTGTGTATCTTTAAAGAAAATCAAATCAGGCAAGTTATCAATCAATATCCGGAGAAGATTACGCTCTTGCTGTAATGTTTCCCGTGCTTTTTTCTGCTCCGTAATATCTCGTCCAATACCTACCAAACCAATGATTTGGTTGTTTTCGTCGCGCAACGGAAGCTTTGAAGTGAACAGCCAACGTTTATTGCCCTGTTCATCAAATAAATATTCTTCTCTGTCGATTATCGGCTTGCCAGTCTGAATTGCTGATTGGTCATCGGCATAGAACCCATCCGCTAATTCCTTCGGGAAAAGATCGAAGTCGTCTTTTCCTAATACCTCAGCCTCAGATTGGAATCCCATAAAACGCACATCAGCAAGATTTGAAATAACTTTACGGCTCTGAATATCTTTTACCCATATCGCATCGGGGATATTGTCAATGAGTGTCCGTAGAATTGTTCGCTCGCGCTGGAGCGCTTCCTGAAAACGTTTCTGCTCTGTAATATCGTGTGTCGCTCCAACAATACCAACGATAGTGCCATGTTCATCACGTAAAGGCATCTTAAATGAAAGAACATACAACTTGTTACCTTGTTTATCGAAATACGATCCTTCGCGGCCGAGGATGGGTATACCGGTCTGGAGAACTGATTGGTCCTCTGCAAAAGACGTCGCTGCTGTTTCTGCCGAGAAAAAGAGATCATCTGTTTTTCCGATAACCTCCGCTTCCGATTGTGCTCCCATAGCACGAACATCAACAGGGTTTGCAATGATTTTTCTGCATTCAAGATCTTTCACAAACACTGCATCCGGCAAATTGTCTATGAGTGTCCGGAGAAGATTGCGCTCCGTATTGAGCGCCTCTTCCATCCGTCTCCTTTCAGTAATGTCATGGCTTGTGCCGACTAGTCCCACAATCTGCCCCTGACTATCTCGCATCGGAATTTTAGTCGTCAACGTCCATAGTCGATTGCCTGCGAAATCCACCGTAGATTCTTCATGGTTAATTAACGGTTGATTCAATTCCATAATCATCTGATCATCCTGATGATATCGCGCCGCCAGTTCTTGTGGGTAAAAATCAAAATCAGTCTTCCCGATAATCTGCTCTGACTTTGCTACACCGAATTTGCGGTCTACAGCAGTGTTGCAAACTATAAATCGACCTTCAGCGTCTTTGGCATAAATACGATCTGGTACAGTGTCTATCAATGCGCGCAACAATGCGTGTTCTTTGGCGATTACTTCTTCTATTTGTTTTTCCGCCGCAATATCTCTTGCTCGCATGCTCCGCTTGTATATCCAATAGATGATACCCAAGAAAACAACCAGCAATATCAATCTGAACCAAAGAGTCTGCCAGTACGGAGGAGTGATAATCACACGGATCGATGTTCCCGTTTCATTCCATACACCATCACTATTCGACCCCTTTACACGAAAGACGTACTCCCCGCCTCTCAAATTTGTGTATGTGACAAACCTCCGATTCGCATCTGTATAGTTCCACCCTTTATCAAACCCTTCCATCATATATGCATATTTATTTTCTTCAGGAGAAGAAAGATGGAGAGAGGCAAATTCAAATGAAAAAACACTTTCCTTATAGGATAAACAAATTTCTTTGGTCTCTATAATAGATTTCTCTAATAGTACATTTCCATTAACTTCTTTCCCTACAGCTACTGATTTGTTGAAAACCTGAAAATCTTTCACTACAACTGAAGGTATGTACGGATTATCTTTGATACTATCGGGGAAAAAAGCATTAAAGCCATTAATACCGCCGAAGTACATTTCGCCAGTTTGGCTTCTCAGGCAGGCTTTCACACTGAATTCATTGCTTTGAAGTCCATCACTCACCTTAAAATTTTTAAACATATTTGTACGCGGATCAAATTTTGACAGCCCTTTCTGTGTCCCAAGCCAGAGATTGCCATGTTCATCTTCCAGGATTGACTGAATAGCATTACTCGGCAGACCATCAGCTACCAAATAATGAAAAAAGCGTTTGTTGACCTTATCAAATTTATTTAATCCATTGGTTGTTCCTAACCAAAGCATTCCCGATCGATCTTCATAAATACATATTATTTTATTACCACTTAGACCGTTTGGATTATGAGGATCGACTTGGTAATGGATGAACCGATTTTTTTCTCTGTCAAATTGATTGAGGCCACCGTTTCCTGTTCCAATCCATAGAACACCAGTACGATCCTCAACGATCGACCAGATAAAATTATCGCTAAGACTGTTAGGATTCTTGGGATCAGCAAAATAATGGGTAAATTTCTTTTTTCTCGAATCAAACTTATTAAGACCTCCTCCAAATGTTCCGACCCAGATATAACCTAACTTATCTTCGCAAATTGAAAAAACAGTGTTATTGCTTAAACTAGTTGAATCATTGATACGAGGTACATAATTAATAAAATAGCCGCTTGTCGGATCAAATTGGCTCAGTCCCTGGCTTGTTCCTATCCACAGAATACCCGATCGACCTTTAGTAATGACCCTGCAGTTATTATCATTGATACTATGGGAATTATTGGGATCTATTTTGTAGTACGTAAATTTATTTTTATCTCTATCATACTTATTAAGTCCACCATCATCTGTCCCAAACCAGAGTATATGTTTGCCTTTTTCAAAGGTTTCCTCAATAGAGTAAACTATATTATTATTCAAGCTGTTGGAATTATTGAGTTCTTTTTTATAATGTGCAAATTTTATTTTCCCGCGATCAAATTTATTGATACCCCCAAAATCGTTGCCAACCCAGAGAATACCTGAACGATCTTCATATATGGATAGCACTGAATTGTTACTCAAACTACCGGGGTCATTTTGATTAGCTCGATAGTGGATGAAACGATTTTTATTGCGATCATATTGATCAAGACCAGCGCCCCAAGTTCCTATCCATAGATGACCCATCCGATCTTCATAAATTGATCGAACCACATTACCGCTCAGACTATAAGAATCATCAGGACGGTTTTTATAATGTATAAACTGATTCTTTACTCGATCAAATCGATCAAGACCGCTCCCCCAGAATCCAATCCAGAGAACGCCAGACCTATCTTCAATAATTCTATAAACACTGTTTTGATTTAAACTACGTGAATTATTCGGATCATGGAGGTAACGAATAAACTGATTTCTTACACGATCAAATAGATTAAGACCGCCATCCGTTCCAACCCATAGATTCCCCGATCTGTCAATATAAAGATTAGAAATAAAATTGTGACTTAAGCTCTTGGGATCATTGGGATTGTTCTGGTATCGAATGAATCGATTTTTCGCCATGTCAAATTGGTTAAGACCTCCGCCATATGTCCCTATCCAAAACATACCTGATGTATCTTCACATATCCATCTAACCATATTGTTGCTTAAACTATTGGAATCATTAGGATCGTGCCTGTAGTGAATAAATCCATCCTTTTCCTGATCAAATTTATCAAGCCCGTCGTCAGTCCCTATCCAGAGATTACCTTTGTGATCCTCGTATATAAATTGCACTGTATTGTTACAAAGACTGTAAGGATTTCCAATTTCAGACTTGTATTGTTTAAACTCGTATCCATCATATCTGTTCAATCCCTCATATGTTCCAAACCACATAAAACCTTTGCTGTCTTGCGACATGCATAGTATTGAATTCTGCGAAAGCCCATTTACACTTGAAAGGTGTTCAAATTGAATATTCTGTGTTTGTGCATTCGTGAGACGAGGAAATGTGAAGGTAAGAATTCCGGCAATTATGAATAATAGCAAAAATGGTTTAACTAAAATTCCCGGAGATATATTTTTCATGTTCCAGATCCTCTTACTTGAGAGTTGCAATAGACAACAACTTTTTTTCTCGTCCCCTACAGATCGACAGATTCCATACGGCTTTACGAGATGATCATTCATCTCAACACAGAATACAGGCAGCAGTTACCCTGCATGGCATTGACATGTCAAAAATTAATTACTCATGGTTTTGAAGGACATTCAAAATAAAACGAGTCATACGAAACCCACAGTTCGACGGGCACCACACTAATACCTAACATTAACAGTGCCATCGAAGAAAAAGCTCTGGAATGTCTGACGAAATGGATTTGGCCATAATAGAATGAATTTCAGCTTGTACATATTACGCAAAGCTTACTTCTAGGCTCTTTTTTTAAGGAATTGAATTGCGGCGGTCATTGAAAATGTATATTGAAGAATTGACAATGCTTACACCGGTGAGCGGTTCCTTGGTCTTAAAAATCTCAAACATATGCCAAAAAGCGCCTGCGCAGAAGATCAAAATTATTATTATAAAGTTACACTATATAATTATCAAAATCAAAGCAAGTTAGATAGTCGCATAATGAAAGATAGACTGCGGGTTTAATGATCTTTTAATAAACGCTTTGCTCAAGTGAATAAAATATGTATTTTAGATTGTACATTACCTTGAAAATTACTCCTTAACCAATAATTGATAATTGCAAGATTGAAATTCTATTTATGGCTTACCAACTCATTTCTGATTTAACTCCTTCTGGCGACCAACCGGAAGCAATCAAACAGCTCGTAGGAGGAATTCAACGCGGCGATCGACATCAAACACTTCTTGGTGTCACAGGCAGCGGTAAAACATTTACTATCTCCAATGTTATTACGCACATCAATAAGCCTGTGTTGGTGATGTCCCACAATAAGACGCTGGCCGCACAATTGTACGCGGAATTCAAGACTTATTTTCCCAAAAACCGCGTTGAGTTCTTTATTAGTTATTATGATTATTATCAACCGGAGGCGTACGTTCCAACGACCGATACGTATATTGCCAAAGATTCATCAGTGAACGATGAAATTGACCGCTTACGATTGCGGGCGACAAGCGCGTTGTTGAGCGGCGATCCAAATGTCATCGTCGTCGCATCTGTCAGCTGCATATACGGAATCGGCGCGCCGGATGAATGGATTAGCCAGACACTCATGATCAAAAAAGGCGATCACCTCGGCCGGCAGGGATTGCTCAAGCGGCTTATCGATTTATTGTACACACGAAATGATTACGAATTTGCCCGCGGTACATTCCGCGTGCGCGGCGATGTTGTGGAAGTGATCCCAAGTTATGAGAACGAAGAAGCTATTCGCATCGAATTCTTTGGTGATGAAATAGAACGTATTTCTTACATCAACAAAGTTGATGGACAAGTTCTTGGAGAAGTGGACGACGAGATGATTTATCCTGCAAAGCAATTTATCACTTCGCGTGAAACGATCGAACGTGCAATGAGCGGCATCTACGATGAATTGCGCGAGCGAACCGCAGAACTTCGTTTGCTTGGCAAACTTGTCGAGGCGCAGAGAATTGAACAGCGGACACGGTTCGATATGGAAATGCTGCGCGAAGTTGGATATTGCTCCGGCATCGAAAATTATTCTCGGCACTTCGCAGGCAGGCCGCCGGGCTCCCGCCCCTCGTGCTTATTAGATTACTTTCCAAAGGATTTCCTTACCATTATTGACGAGTCGCATGTTACCGTATCGCAAATCGGCGCCATGTATGCCGGCGACCGCTCGCGCAAGACGACACTCGTCGAGTATGGATTCCGCCTTCCGTCAGCGCTCGATAATCGTCCACTCATGTTTGATGAATGGGAAGCGATGGAGAAACAAATTATTTACGTCAGCGCAACACCCGGAACGTACGAATTGCAGAAATGCCAAGGCATCGTTGTAGAGCAGGTCATTCGCCCCACCGGACTCATTGATCCGGAAGTGGAAGTACGTGCGAGCAAACACCAGATTGACGATTTGATTGCGGAGATACGTACTCGCACTTCGAAGAAAGAACGTACGCTCGTGACGACGCTGACAAAGCGCATGGCTGAAGACTTAACCGAGTATTTATCGAATATAAATATCAAAGTACGCTACATCCATTCCGAAGTGGATGCATTGGAACGAGTGGAAACACTGCGTGATTTGCGGTTGGGTGAGTTCGATGTCCTTGTTGGTGTAAATTTGCTTCGTGAGGGTCTTGATTTACCGGAAGTCTCTCTCGTTGCCATCATCGATGCAGACAAAGAAGGTTTTCTCCGCTCCGAACGCTCGCTCATCCAAACAGCAGGCCGCACTGCACGCAACTCAAATGGCAAAGTCATTCTGTACGCCGACAAAATGACCGGCTCGATGGAACGAATGATGAGTGAGACAAATCGCCGCCGCAAAAAACAGATTGCGTACAATACCAAGCATGGTATTACACCGACGACTATTTATAAAACAACAGACGAAATTCTTGCCGCCACATCTATCGCCGATGTGAAAATGAAACAAGACGAGCGTTATCAGAGGTCCAAGCCAATGGCCATTGCCGAGACAGTCGCAAAATATCTCACCAGTGACCAGAAGAAAGACATGCTGGAGGAACTAAAGGCAGAGATGAAGCGAGCGGCAAAAGATTTGGAATTCGAGCGCGCGGCAGAACTACGGAATGAGATTGAGAAATTAGAAAATAAATGAAATATTCATCAAGGTAATATTTAACGGCCCTACTGTTGCATTTCGATATTATTGAACTTCGATCATTGAACATTACAACATTCACACGGACATTCCTCGACTTCCTCTATCCGCCGGTGTGCATTGCCTGCAATAAACCTCTGCTGGATGGAAGCCAGAAAGTCTGCATTGACTGTTGGAATGCAATTCCGCTGGTAACAAAACATCTCCCTCTCTATCAAGAAATGCGCATGAAACTTCTTTCCGACGGCAATATTAGTGATCTTGTTTCGCGTTTTACCTTCGAGAAGGAAGGACCGTTTCAGCATATTGCACATGCATTGAAATATAAGGAGTATAAGTCTATTGGTTTGGATTTGGGAACGCATATTGGAGAAGCATTGAAAGAATGGAGTCTTGAAGTTGATATTCTTATTCCGGTACCACTTCATCGCATAAAGCACCGCGAGCGTGGTTATAATCAGTCCGAATTCATTGCACGCGGTATTGCTTTCGTCATTGACAAGCCGATTGTTACAAATGCAGTGCGGCGAATACGCCGCACCCAGACGCAGACGGAACTCAACATAGAAGAGCGACGCAAGAACATGGAACATGCATTCGAACTAATTCCACATTCATCTGACATCCTGTTGGGAAAGAAATGCCTTTTAGTGGACGATGTCATTACAACTGGTGCAACAACGAATTCATGCGCACAGGTAATCCTTTCAGCGGGTGCAACAAAAATCATCGTTGCTGCAGCAGCTCTCGCCGAGTAGCTTGCATTCCTGTTATTCTTCACCATATCATCCTTTTCCTATAGCAAAAATTACTTTTCTACAATTATCAGTCAATCAATTTTCGTTTCTTAAATCTATTGGTAAATTATCTTCGTTATTCTGCTATTTTAAGCCATTTTTACGCCACATGGTTTTAATCGGAAGCCGCTATAAGTCGGAACGGTTATTGTTGTATTAGACTTAGAGATACAAACATAGATAGCATGAGCTGAAATGAAACAAAAAGTTAATAATTACAGTCGCTTGCAAATTAGTGATCTGAAGGATTGAGACAATGATCGAACATACAATACCACAGCAAAAACCAGAGATGCCACATGAACCAACACCACGCGACGATGCCAAGAAATTGGTCAGTGAAATTTTGAAACGAGTCGATCAACTGATTCACAAAGGTGATCTCGAGCATGCACAATTAGAGATTACGAAAGCAAAAAAAGTGGATCCGCGTAATGTCTATGTATTTGCCTTAGAAGAACGTATCTCCGTCCTTAAGACTGAATTTTTACAACGTGAAGAAATCCGACATAACGACATACCAATCCCCTCGCCCGTGATCGAACATATTTCCAAAATAGAACCTAAGATTCCGCAGATACCGACTTCACCAAAGTCAGAACTAGCTATCGTGGATTCTTTTCCAGCTCCGAAGTCAATAACTCCACCTATTATGCCTTCACCACTTTCAACTGTCTCTGCAACAAAACCACAAGAAAAAGAAGATTACATTCTTGATCGATCTGCCGATTTGGAATCTTATCGACAAGCTTTAACGCATGCATGGATCGATGGTGCATTGACAGAAAACGAAGAACGGCAATTAAATGAACTCCGAACGGTATTTAATATTACGAACGCTGAATATGAACTGATTGAAAGGAATGTAAAACATGAATGTTATCGGAATGCATTGCTTCGACAGTTATCCGATAATTCGACAACACTTTCAAAATCAAAATCTCTCGCTGATTTGCAAAGCACCTTCCAAATCTCGGACGAAGAACATCTGCATATTCAGACACAGTTGATGAATACAATACAGCACAAGCAACGGGACAAAGTGCTTGTCATCGATGACGATACACGACTTCTAGAATTGCTTGCAGCTTCGTTGGAAGATAGTGGATTTGATGTTACCGCACTTTCTACGTCTGATGAAGCATATGCACTTCTTCGTAAATTCATCCCCGATTTAATCTTGTGCGATATAAATCTAGAAACTTCTACAATGGGCGGGTTTACCTTCTATGAAAAGGTACAGGAATTGAAAAACATCCAAACCGTTCCATTTGTTTTTTTAACCGGACTCACAGATGAAGCTCTCGTTCGCACAGGCAAAGAACTTGGCGTGGATGATTATTTAATGAAGCCGATTTCCGAGCAGACGCTAGTTTCTACTCTGCGCGGAAAATTAAAACGGTTTAGACAACTTAATAGAATAATGGTTGCTCCTATACATGCAATGGCGGCAGCATAATTGACGTAATGAAGTTACAACATAATGCGTCTGAGAATTGAAAAATACTATATTATCAATACCTTTATGTAACGTTATATCTTACTTACCTCAGTAATTATCATATACCTTGTCCAATAAATTGTTTCTTTTTCTTCATTTATAACGTTATTCTGAAAGCATTTTTCTCGAGAAAATGGAATATCGCGGTGCAGGCATTGGTTTACCAGTCACCACCCGCCAAATAATTTCGCTGAATTCGCGATCCGGCACATCATCTTCTTTTTTCATGTCGAATTTTTGCATGAATGTTTCACCAAAAGAACCGTCTTTGTTCCGCTCGTTTAAATCCCAACGAGGTTCTTCTGCCATGTAGCAAATGGTATCTGCCAGAGTTGTAAAGGCATTAAACATTGGCGTAGCGGCAGCATCATACTGACTCATTGGAGGCAGCCCAAGAATTAATTCCATCGTCCTCAGCACTGAAGCCGTAGTATAGAGTGTGTGATTAACATCGTGTTTCTTGATGAATGGGCTTATGACAAGGCATACTGAACGATGCGCGTCTACATGGTCAGGACCGTTTTGTGCATCATCCTCTAATACAAAAATCGCAGTCTCCATCCAAAATTTACTTTTCGAAATACGATTTACAATCAAACCAAGTCCGCAATCATTCTGTGCAACGAACGCGCGCGGCGACAACGCGCCTTTTTTTGATCCAGCTGTATGATCGTTTGGCAAATGCATAATGCAAAGCTGCGGCAAATTACCATTCTTCTCGAACTCTGAAAATTCTTTGTTCCACTCTTTGAAGCGATTAACATCAGAATAATCCAAATCCCAACCACGATAGTACGGCGCAAAATGCTTTTCTAATCCTTTTTCACGCGGAATGCCTGGCTTCCCAACGATTTCATCAGCAGTAATAAACTCACCATAACTTCGGAAACTAACATTATGTTTCGCAGCGAGTGTCCACAAATATCCCGATGTTGGAGCACCAACAACTTGATCGCCTTCAAAATCATATTCACCACCGCGCCCGCCATACTGTGTGGGCCATGTCTTTTCGATGTAATCCGTTGCGTAGCCAGCCATCGACCAATTGTGTCCGTCAGCGCTGACTTCCGAATTAACATAGAAGTTATCAAACAATGCAAATTCGCGCGCTAATTTGTGATGATTGGGAGTCACCTTTTCACCAAAAATGCAGAGCGATGAATCACCATTACCTTCTTTTATATCACCAAACACTTGATCGTACGTCCGATTTTCTTTTATGATATAGAAGATATGCTTAATCGGCGACGGATCACCTACTTTGTGAGGAATTGCACTCTCATCTGTGAAAGGAACTTTAAGTAACTGTTCATGTTTGTACGGTGTGTTTGAAAAAACTTGCTTTGAGTAGTCTACTAATTTCTTCTCGTCTGGTATTGTGAAGATTGAAAGTGAACCTTCCATCAAACTGCCAATGTATCGTCCATCCGGATTTGCAAACGAACGACCGCCTTTGCCGTTTAACACAAGAATCGTTTTGTTCTTCAACGTCATTACCTTTGTCGGATACCAACCAACCGGAATGAATCCGATTGGCATTGGTCTATCCATTTTTTTAATATCGATGACAGTAAGCGAGTTGTTATCCGCATTCGCCGCAAGTATTCTCTTTTGATCTGGGATCAATGCAATAGAATTCGTTGTAGAACCTTCCGGTGCATCCGGATGAATTGACGTAGCGACAGATGCAATGGCTTTCTTCTTTGCAACGTCGATGATGGAAACTGTGTTGTCATTAGAACAAGCGACGTAAGCAAACTTGCCATCGTTCGAAAGTGCTATTTCGTTTGGATGATCACCCGTTGGAATTTCATATTGAAGCTTCATCTTATCAAATACTTCTACTTTCTTCGATCCCCAAATAGAAACCATTACTGAGCCATTTTTCAAGAAAACGCAGGTATAAGGCATTCCATCCAACTTCACTACTTCTTGCTTTTTTGATTTTACATCCATCACCCGGAAAGTGCTGTCATTGCGGAAGACAACTGCAAGCAAATTATTCTTTACGTCCAACCCCTGCAACGAACCATTGTATTTCGGACGCGGTTCAGCAAAGTAAATCGTGTCCACCATAGACAATTTTCCATTTTTTAAATTGCAAATGAATACGCAGTTCTGGTATCCGCCGGAAACGTAGAGCTTTCTGCCTGCAAATTTTATTCCGTACCATGTGTCTGATAATTCGATCTTCTGCACATTCTTCTTCGCCTTTAGATCCATCAGCCAGATTTCTGCTTTCGATTGTCCGCTATGTGAAATGGCAAGAAATCTTTCGTCTTCTGAAAGCGTGGCATTCATGGGAAAATCGCCCAGACGAATTTGCTCACCGGCAGGCGAAAGCCACCATCCGTTCGGCAGGAGCATACGGTTATCTTTTTCACCTGGAATTTGAGAATGAAGAATAACAGTTACAGTAACAATTAAAATTGATAGAAAACAGATTCTCACGTTATTCTCCTCAGTTTAAGTGTAGGATATCTGTCTGTGCAAAGCATCGAGTGGACAGAACAAACCGTCTATATATAATGCAAATTATTAGAATTCCATTCATAAGAAACAAATTAAGATAAAGATATAATTCCAGTTGATTAAAAACAGAACAGAGCATAAGCAGAAAAAATTCCGTACCGAAACCAAGAAATCCAGAGATACGAAGAGCAAGTGTATCGGAATACCATGCTTTGTAACCTTCCGAAAGTTCGCTTTGTTCAGTCGTTAGAGACCTTTGGAAGGGCTTCCTCGTACTCCATCCATCAATCCGTGCCATCAACCTATCTTGCCAACCGTAGATGATTTGAAAGATTTGCTGAAGTGTAATTTCAAATGCACTTTTTTTCAAGTCTTCTTCTTGTAATTCTTCCGTAATGCGATTATTTTCGTATTGCTTTTGTAAGTGAAGGAATTGTACTTGATAAAACACATGATATGATATTCGTAGAGATATTCCAACAAGTCCGAGTAAAGCCAAAATCAACGTCAACCAATTGTCATTCATTTTATATAATGTCCACCCGATAGAACCAAAGACTGCGGCATTTACTACAAAATCACCTATGGAATCTAAGAATCTTCCAACACGGCTTTGTTGTTGTTTGGCTCGCGCAAGTTGTCCATCGGCAGAATCAAGAATATCTTTTAATATAATCAGCAGCCCCGCAACAACGAAAGCGCTTGCTGTTCCTTTTAAATAGAAGAGTGCAGCAACAATACCCGATAAGATTGAGACAATAGTAACTTGATTGGGTGTGATCGGAGTATAATAGAGCGCCCAGACGATAACGCCTGCAATCGGGCGCAATAGATATGTGTTGATGAGTTCGTCGGACTTATCAGATTTAATAGAATTGCGATAGGAATACATTCTATTCATCGACCTTTAGCCGCTTTGCTAGTTCGAGATCCTCTGGAGTATCAATCTCTATTGTCGGGAATGCACTCACATCCACAGCTTTTAGCATGACACCTTCATCGATCATTTCTTGAAATGCTGCTTCATAAAATTCAGATCTGCCAATTTCCTCCCGTATACGTCGATCTAAAACAGCAAACAACCTTGCAGCAGCTTCTGCAGAAAACAATTCAATTCCAATTGATTCGCCGGTTGTATTATTGAGAACTTGTTTCTTACCAATAAAGTTAATATTCCCATCTGGATTTATCCCAACCTGAACCTCTTCTTCATCATGCTCACCCGATACACGCACAGCAATTTTATTATCTGCCTTGATACTTAGAAGATAGGGTAATGATTTACTGGAAAATAGAATATCCGAATCGAGCAGGAGCAAATTATAGTTCACTTTCCTGTCTTCATCCTCAAGAAATCGACGCCCGAGCAAGAGCGAATAAGCATTGTTTGTACTAGCGTAGTTGGGATTAAGGATGAAATGAATTCTCTGCTGAGGAAACCGTTGTTTTACAAATTCACGAATCATTTCTGCCCGGTAACCAATAACTATTGCAATTTCTTTGATCCCGGCAGTGAGAACGTTTTCTATAGTCCGTTCAAGTAATGTCTTCCCGCAAACTTTTAGCAGACATTTGGGCATTGCATTCGTTAATGGACGCAAACGCGTAGAAGCACCAGCGGCGAGTATTACACATTTTGGAATGTTCGATTCTGTGATTGGATAATTTGTTAATTGATTTTCGGGCACTGGGAAATTCGCATTGGGGAATTCATTATTCATCACTCATCATTATCTGTTGTTTCTACTCCACTACCCATGGCTCTAACAAATTCTCGCCAATGCCTTCGATGAACCGCGACGGTTTTGTGAGGATCAGACCGCTTTCACGGTCATATATATTCATTGGATACGTGATGATAAGATGTTCTTTTGCGCGTGTGCAAGCAACGTACATCAAGCGGCGTTCTTCTTCCATTTCCTCATCGCTTGCAGCAGAACGCATTGTCGGGAATCTCCCTTCAAGTGCGTAGATAATGAACACGGTGTTCCACTCCAATCCTTTGGCGCTATGAATGGTGGATAGCGTTAGATATTCTGTTTCCGGACCTGGTGATTCGATGTCGGCTATGCTTTCATTCGGCGGTTCAAGCGCAAGATCGGTTAATAATTCATCTATCGACTTGTAACGTTCGGTGATATTTTGGAACGTGTCGAGATCTTTTTTCCTTTTTAAATGATCTTCATACCGCGCATGCAGAATCGGTTCGTAATATTGAAGAATGTGAAATGTTTTTTCTGACGGCGGAACAGCAGAGGCGGCGATGTCTTTGAGCATGGTGAATAACTTTCTGACAGAATCCGGGTAACTGCCGTAGTCCATCCAAAACTTCGTCGTAGCAGTAACAGCCTCCTTAAATTCCTTCGCCAGACCAACGCGCCGTTTGAGAATATCATCCACAACTTTTTCCGCTGTGCGCGGACCAACACCATCAATCAGTAATAGGATGCGATTCCATGAAACTACATCGCGCGGATTTTCCAGCACACGCAAATATGCAATAACATCCTTCACATGTGCTGTTTCAATAAACTTAAATCCGCCAAATTTGAGAAATGGAATATTCGCTTTTGCGAGCTCAATTTCCAGATCAAACGAATGAAAAGATGAGCGGAACAAGACAGCCATTTCTTCCAGTGGAATACCCGCTTCGCGGTATTCAAGAATCTTTTGTACCACGTAACGCGACTGTTGGTTTTCCGTTTGAGCGGAAACAAGCTGCGGCAAAGTTCCGCCTGATTTTTTTGTAAAAAGCTCTTTAGTGTACATTTATAACCGTTGGTTAGTCATTTTTCGCTGATAGTAACTTCCAATAATCAATTACCGTTTTTTAGTATCATCCAACCTTCCTCCACCCTTCAACAAAATTTCATTTGCCAAATTTAATATTGGCTGCGTGCTTCTAAAATTTTCTTCCAACTTAATTATTTTGCAGTCTTTGAATTCCTCACCGAATGAAAGGATATTCCGAATCGTAGAACCGCGAAAGGAATAAATGCACTGCGCATCATCACCGACAACCATCAGGTTCCGGTGTTTAAACGCAAGCAGTTTCACAATCTCCGCTTGCAATCTGTTCGTGTCCTGATATTCATCCACCATAATATATTTGTAGCGATCAGAGAGTGTCGCACGTACGGCTTCGTTCTTACGAAGAAGCAATGCAAGATTAAGGAGCAGATCATCATAATCCATCAAATTATGTTCATGCTTATATTTCACGTAAGCGGCATGAAGCGCAACGATATCGGTTTCGATTTCAAGGTACTGTGGATAATCCATCGCTAATAATTCTTTCACCGATGTCATCGTGTTCAACGATCGGCTGTAAAGATCGTAAATCGTTTCCTTGCGCGGGAATCGTCTTTCTTTCGTGTCTAATTTTTGCCGTGTACGAATAAGATTGACAACATCTTCGGCATCTGTCTGATCAAGAATTGTGAAATTACTTTCGTAACCAAGTTGACCGGCATACTTCCGCAGGACGCTGTTCGCGAAGGAGTGAAATGTTCCTCCTGAGATTTGGTCGCATCGGCTGTCTAATAATATTGATGCCTTGCGCAGCATTTCCTGCGCGGCTTT
The DNA here is from genome assembly GCA_003142475.1 of Ignavibacteriota bacterium. GTDB lineage: Bacteria > Bacteroidota > Ignavibacteria > UBA10030 > UBA10030 > Fen-1298. The sequence continues at coordinate 136,115 of PLMK01000008.1, read as the reverse complement.
TCGTGTAAACGTCAAAAGCAGCACAGAATCCGGCTTTACACCTAACTCCACAAGGTACGCCACGCGGTACACGATTGTGCGCGTCTTTCCAGTTCCCGCTCCGGCAATGATAAGATGCGGACCATTGATCGACGTAGCCGCCTCGTACTGTGCGTCGTTCAATTCCTGTTTATAATTGATGCACAAATGTTGCGGCTGGACAAGGTGAAGATGATCGCCGGGGAGCGGTTTAAGCGTGAATTTCTTCATTTAATACTGAACAAATGAATTTATGAATAATGAGTTTCATGAATGAAGATAGCGGAAAAAATCTGGAAAATGAAATGAACGTTATGAAGCTTGTAAAAATAAAAATCGAACAATCTTCTCACATAGGTTTAGCAACCTCCGAAAGGTTTCTCTGTTTATACTCTGAGACCTTCTGAAGGTTCTTAACATCAGATCCCAAAAGGTTTCGGGATTACCTTCGATCGTGCTTGCGACCTCAGGTCACTTCATCAATACTAATTTCTTCAGAAGCGTCTTCCCGTTATATTCCAACCGAGAGAAGTACACACCACTCGATAAGTGCGAAGCGGTAAACGTAACTTTTTGTATGTTCCCAGCATTTACATCGCCGTCAAAGGCAGTTGCAACCAACTGACCTATCGTATTGTAAATTTTCAATGATGCGCGACCATTTTCCGGCACAGTGAATTCCATTGTTGTGGATGGATTGAAAGGGTTGGGATAATTTTGTGCCAAAGTTAACTCTTTTGGCACAACTCGAATCTCGACTTCAGTTAATTCCACCGGTAGCGGAAGATATTGCCACTTTAAGTAAGGATATCCATTATTTTTTCCGTGTTCCATACTCCAAATAGTAACATCCCAGCCAGCACCGATAAAAGTAGATTGTGTTTTCATTGCGCTTGTGCTTTTACCGATTCCACCGGCACTGCTTAATTGATTAGAAGTTTGTATATCCCAGAAGCAGTTACTTGCAGTGCCAGATTTTTGCTCCCCAATCAAGCCACCAGCATCAGTGTCAAAGCTATGTACATTGCCTGTGCTGAAGCAGTTACTAACGATGCCACTTTGATTCCCAATCAAGCCACCGACACTCCCACTATATCCCTCTACAGGGCCTGTGCAGTAACAGTTACTGATGGTCCCACCATCTTGCCACCCTATCAAGCCACCGACACTCCCAAATCCACCATCCACAGGACCAGTACTGTAACAGTTACTGATGGTGCCACTATCTTGCCACCCTATCAAGCCACCGACACAAAAACCATATATATCGCCAGTGCTGTAGCAGTTAGCGATTATGCTACCACGTTGTAGTCCAATCAAGCCACCTACCACAGAAGATAAGCCATGAGCTTCTACAAAGCCGGTGCTGTGACAGTTACTTGCTGTGGAATTCTCTTGAAACCCAATCAAACCACCACAGAATATATGAGAACCCGTCACAGAGCTGGTACTATAGCAGTCACTGACAGTAGCAGAATTCTTTTGATCTCCAATCAAACCGCCGACACAAACACTATATCCCTCTACAGGGCCAGTGCTGTAGCAGTTACTGACGGTACCACCATCCTGCTCCCCTATTAAGCCACCGGCACCCATACCAAATACATCGCCAGCGCTGTAGCAGTTACTGACGGTGCCCCCATGTTGCTCCCCTATCAAACCACCGACACAGTAACCCGTTACATAGCCGGTACTGTAGCAGTTAGTGACGGTACCACCAACTTGATACCCAATCAAGCCACCGACACTCCCTCCACAATAGAATATGTTCACACCTTCGAGCTTTATATTTGTGATTGCAGCACTATTTACATATCCCAATAGACCCTGATAATTTGTCGATCGGTTAATATACAGACCAGTTATTTTGTATGTTTGCCCATCGTACGAGCCGGTGAAGTTTGTCGTGTCATTTCCAATTGGAGTAAATCCTTGTTTCCCATCCCAAGTAGAATCTGTTGTGGCATCAATGTCCGCAGTTTGTTTGTAAACCTTACCCCATTCACCGCTGTTTTGTGTAATCCAATAGAGGTTGTTAAGCGTTGCAATAAGATACGGATCGCCCAACGTACCAGATCCTGAAGGCGGATCCGCCGTTTGTGCAAATGCAGATACTGTAAGTACTAAAGTGGTAAAGATAGCAATGTACAAATGGAAAAAAGTTTTCATAATAATCTCCAGGTTGCAATGTCAAGATGAATGATCGCTGCTTGTTTGATAGGCAGATTCCAACTCTGCGTCAGTTCGCGCTCCATTTTCCTATCATTCTTCATATGAAAACCCTCCACCTGTGATTTTATTCAAGGCACTGAAAACATATCGCAACAATCAACTACTTTATATCTTTTTTCCTTTCATTATAGTTTTTTGTGTCTGTTCATACTTATATGATACATAAACTGATCAAACAACCATTGTTCTCTTTTTATATAAAGAATTATCTTGTGTAATTATCTCAGCATTCAGAAACCTTTCTGTTTCTTCGTGGGAAAGCATTCCATTATGACGTAATTCGGTTAATAAGTTCTTTCTCTTCCATCCTTCACGGAGTGCATACTCCTCTACTCAACTGTATAAGTGTACTAATGAATTATTTAATCGGGAATCGCCCGAAATATTGAAAAGGGGATTAATCCTTTTTAGAAAGAATAATTACGTTTTTAGTGAAAGTGTGATTTCGTGAATGTCTTAACCTTGAGAACCTTTGAGGATATATCTGTTTTCCTTGGCATAATTGAAGAGTTTTGCCTTTAATTGCCTTTGACCCATATAGAAACAAGAATGTACGGTGCCTATCGGGCAATCAGCAATAACAACCAACAAAAAACCAAAGCAATCTGTTAGCTTAAGCTTGGCAACCACGTCAACGAGTAAATCAGTCTGTTTTTTGTATGAAGAAGGCAAAAAGATCTGGAAAATGAAGCAAACCTAACTTGAGTTTTCAGCAACAAAGCCGTACGTTTAACAGGTTATTTTTAAAGTTAACAGAGTGGTGCATTTCTAAAAAACAGAACCGCTACTCTTTCCATTTCACTTATTATTTGAATTGAATTATGAACGTACTAGTATTAAATTGCGGCAGTTCGTCTCTTAAATTCCAAATCATTCAGACTGATCTTGAGATGATTGAAAAAGATGCGGACAAACAACTTGCAAAAGGTATCATTGAACGGATCAGTAATCAAGCACTAGTCACATTTCAAGCTGCCGGCAAAGCTCCGATAAAACATGTGGCTCCTTTGCGCGATCATAAAGCAGCGCTTGACTATGTTGTTAAATGGATTATCTCTACTGATGCACAAATTCCCGGTATCCAATCGCTTGCAGACATTCACGCTGTTGGCCACCGTGTTGTACATGGTGCTGAGATGTTCACAAAATCCATCATCATTGACGACTCGGTAATTCGCGGAATTGAAGACTGCATTGACCTTGCTCCATTGCATAATCCGGCAAACTTGAAAGGCATTAATGCTGCGCGTGAACTTCTCGGAACCGGTGTTCCAGCAGTTGCAGTATTTGATACATCATTCCATTCTACAATGCCGGAGTCATCGTTTCTGTATGCTATTCCGTACCAACTTTATCAACGGCATAAGATACGACGGTACGGATTTCATGGGACTTCGCACCGTTATGTAGCATTCCGATATAGACAGTTGACCGGCAAGACTCGTGAAGAGACGAACATAATCACTATGCATCTCGGTAACGGGTGCTCGGCATGTGCCATCAAGAATGGAGCATCTTTCGATACGTCGATGGGATTCTCTCCATTGGAAGGGTTGGTAATGGGAACGCGCAGCGGCGATATCGATCCCGCAGTACTTGAGTTTCTATCGCATAAAGAAGGCATGTCGATGAGCGAAATCGGCACTCTACTTAATAAACAATCTGGGTTGCTCGGCCTTTCCGGTTTAACGAACGATATGCGAGATTTATTGGACGAAGCGAAAAATCATCAGGATCGCCGCGCCACACTTGCCATTAATATCTTTGCGCAGCGTGCAAAGAAATACCTCGGCTCATATCTTGCAGAATTGAATGGCACAGACGCCATCATCTTCACGGGAGGTATTGGTGAAAATGCCGCGCCTATTAGGGAGCGCATCTGTGCCAATCTCGAATGGCTTGGCATCGAAATCGACGAACAACTCAACGGTGAAAAGGTTGGGGGCAAAGAAGGAGAAATAAATACAAAGAAAAGCCGTGTAAAGGTATTCGTCATCCCAACCAATGAAGAACTGTTAATCGCACGTGATACCGTTCGCTGTATCTTCGATGTCCCTCGAAAAATGTAGGAATAATTTCGGAATTTAATCCTATTATAAGCGCGGACTTATGGGTTCGCGCTTTTGGTTTTTCATGGATACATTTCTACCTGGTTTTATTAGCAATTATTTTGCATTCTTGATAGTGAATAATATTGAATCAGTAAACAGAGGTAAAATGACTGAACTATCTATTAATAAAAATCATATTCACATTTCTCTCGCGCAGCGCCTGCGTACTCTTTCGATGAATATGTGGTGGACGTGGAATCCGGAAGCCCAAGCTCTTTTTAATGAACTTTCACCACATATTTGGCGGCATTCCAATCACAATGCTGTTGAAGTCATGCAAGATATATCCGAATGTGAATTAGAAGCCCGACTGCGAGACCATGAATTATCTCGACGTACATATAGTGTGCTGGAAAAGTTCGATTCTTATATGGCAGAAACTTCCACATGGGCGAAACACAATGCATCAGCATTGAAGAATCCGGTAGCATATTTTAGCGCCGAATTTGGTATACATGAATCACTGCCGATTTATTCCGGCGGTCTTGGCATCCTTTCCGGTGATCATACTAAATCTGCAAGCGACCTTGGCATACCATTCATCGGGATCGGGTTATTTTATCGACAAGGATATTTCCAACAGCGATTGAATGCAGTTGGATGGCAGGAAGAATTGTATCCCACAAATAGTCCAGATCGTCTTCCGATGGAACTTGTACTTCAACCAGAAGGCGGCCGCTTACTCAACACGGTCGAAATTGGACACAGTACGGTTTATTTCCAAACATGGGTTGTGCATATCGGTCGTGTAACTCTTTATTTACTCGACACAAATCTTCCAGAGAATGATCAGCACTTCCAAGGACTAACTGCCACGGTGTATGGCGGCAACATAGACACGCGCATCGGGCAGGAAATTGTGCTTGGCATTGGTGGTGTACGACTTTTACAATCACTAGGGATAACGCCGTCAGTTTTTCATATGAACGAGGGACATTCCGCGTTTTTAGTGCTGGAATTACTCAAACAGGAATTAGGATCCGGAAAAAATCAAGAAGAAGCAGAACGTACGATTCGCTCAAGGTGCGTCTTCACAACTCATACTCCTGTACCGGCAGGACACGATCGATTCAATTCCGAATTAATGGCATATGCACTTGGCAAGTTTTGGAATTCCACAGGATTATCGCACGAAGCGTTAATGTCGTACGGTCGTGTGTACCCGTCTAAAACTGATGAACCATTTACTATGACAGTGCTCGCCCTCAAGATGTCTCGCGCCGCAAATGGTGTCAGCGAATTGCACGGACACGTGAGCAGAGAAATGTGGAAAGAACTATTTCACGGAAAACAGGTTGATGATGTTCCCATCGGATACATCACCAATGGGGTCCACACACCGGGATGGGCGACAGCTCACGCGCACGATTTCTGGAACAAACGACTTGGTTTTGATTGGACAGCTAAGTTAATGGAACCCAAATTTTGGAGGAAGATTGCAGACGACGAACTTGCCACCGACGAGGAACTCTGGGCATTGCGATATTCATTGCGGCGTGATTTAGTTGACTATGCCCGTCGGCAAAAATATATTCAAATGGGCGGCACATCTCTTGCAACGAGCCATATTTTATCTCCCGACGTATTGACTATCGGATTTGCCCGTAGGTTCGCAACCTACAAACGCGCACCATTGATATTCAAACATTTAGAAAAAATTATTCCGTTATTTTCAGATCCACAGCATCCGCTTCAAATCATCTTTGCGGGTAAAGCACATCCACATGATAATGACGGTAAACAATTCATTCAACATATCATAGAAATATCACGCCAACCAGAGTTAAGCGGAAAAGTTGTCTTCCTTGAAAATTATGATATTAACGTAGCCCGTCATCTCATTTCCGGTGCCGATGTATGGCTGAATAATCCACGCCGTCCGCTTGAAGCCAGCGGAACAAGCGGCATGAAAATCACCATCCACGGTGGGTTGAATCTGAGCATTATGGATGGCTGGTGGCGCGAAGGATACAATGGACATAATGGCTGGAATATTGGTGACGATCAGAACGAAACCGATTTGGAAACACAAGATGAACATGATTTTGAAAGCTTATTCAAAGTCCTTTCCGAATCGGTTATTCCGGAGTTTTATGACCGTGATGAGCGAGGTATTCCGCACGCGTGGTTGAAGCGCATCCGAAACGCAATGCAGACACTGCTGTCGCAGTTCAGCACGAATAGGATGCTTGGAGAATATATCCAGAAATATTATATTCATTGAACGAAAAATTCCAATTTTTGGAGAGAATTATCGATCCATTAGTCAGTCCTTCTCTTTCTTCAGCCCATGCTCATTAACCTTTTTTCTTTGCATGTGTTGACATTCAGCATCTCCACACCTATCTTTGAAGAGTAGGGATATTCACTAAAACACATTTTTTCCAATAGAGCGCACACTGTAATGATATTTCCAACTGAAGTCGAAACCCGCAAACTCACTGCGATTATGTTCACAGACATCAAAGGATTTTCCAAAAAGATGGCTAAGAACGAAGCTAACGCCTTTGAGTTATTGAAGACGCATGATGCTCTTTTACGCGTACTCGCTGCAAAATTTGATGGACGTGTCATAAAATCTATTGGTGATTCATTTATGATTGATTTCGCTAGCGCTGTCAATGCGGTAAGATGTGCAATTGAAGCGCAAAAGCGATTCTCACATTTTAATAGGGAAAAGTCGGAATTAGATAAAATCGAAATTCGCGTCGGTGTTCATCTTGGTGACGTGATCATCCGTGATGAGGATATTATCGGAGATGGCGTGAACATCGCTTCTCGTATTGAAGCGATGGCAGGACCGAACCGAATTTGGATTTCGCAAGATGTGTACCAGCAGGTACGCAATAAAATACAACTCCGAGTTTTTCCACTTGGCCCTCAGCGATTAAAGAACATACCTGAACAAGTAGAAGTGTATGAAGTCTTGATTGATAGCATTGCCGAGTTTTCAACACCATCTGCTAAAGCTTTAGAAACACTAGCACATAATCAGGAAGAGTTGGCACAAAAAGTGGAAACCGAGGAGGCGCTAGAAGCCAAAAATGTTGAAGAGGCAAAGCAACGGGCAAAACAAGGATTCGAAAAGAAAGAAGAAGAGCAAAAAAAGATAATTGCTGAGCATTACACGAAAGCGGAAAAATACTATGAAGAAGGCAAAATAAACGAAGCAGAAGCAGAACTAAACAAAATCTACGAACTCGACCCTCAGCAACGCACAAACACCGAACGCAGGAAGGAAGCAGAAGAACAAGAGAAGAAAATGAAAGAGCACCTTCAAAAAGCTAATGAGTTATTTAAAGAAGGTCAGTTAGATGCGGCAGAAAACGAAGTAAATGAAATCTTCCGGGTACGTCCATTGCATGTCGGCGCCCAACAACTTCTTACACAAATTGAGGAAGAGCGTTACCGTGTTGAGGAAAGGAATAGGACTAAGCGTGTAGAAAACGCACCTAAAAAGATATCCAATGAAGAGCGGCATATCGAAGAGCTTCTTGAACAGGCGCGAGCACTTCTTCAAGAAGAGAAATTCGCTGAAGCAACATTTACACTGCATGAACTTTTTGTAATCGATCCGAACCATTCCGGTGCGCGGCGATTGGAAGAGAGTATTCGTCAAACTGAACAGGCTAAAACGGAGTTGCTGCGCATACAAGCAAAGCAGGCGCACGAGGAACAGCGCATCCATGAACTTGCTAAACTTCAGCAAAATGTAGAAGAGCAAAGACTAAGGCAAACATATCTACACCAACAAGTCAATAATAATAGCTCCCGACATAAAAAAATTTACTACATCGCGGCTATAATCGTAGCATTGGGAGTGGCATTATTTGGTATTCCGAAACTCGTGGATATTGTATTCCCTAAGAATGCATCGATTGCTATATTGCAATTCATGAATATTCCACGCGATACAAGTAATAGTAATATTGATATGTTTAATGCGCTTCCCACTCTATTGGCAGAAGATTTTTCACGATGCGAACACTTAACCGTTATTGCCCCCTCTTCCGCACTTTTATACATTCCAGATCCAGCGCACATACAGAAGATCACATCCATGCTTCCAAAAAGCTATCTGGTGATGGTTACAGTTCAAGAATATCGTGAGAGCTACACTTTACAAATACGCCTACTCATTCCAGATCAACAGAAGATTGTTTTTGTTGGATCGGTGGAAGGGCAAATTTCTGCGATAAGTGAAATACGGAAAAATATTTTACAAAAAGTTATGGAGGAAATGGAAATAAAATCCAAATTGCCAGAGATTGCGCGGATTTCCAACATTGATGCATTTGAAAAATATCTAGAAGCTATTTATCTGCTACAAACAAATTCCGGAATAGCAATGGATTCTGCAAAAAATCTATTGTTCACGGCAGTGCAAATTGATCCTTCTTTCGGTCTGGCGTATGGAATGCTCGCTGAAATTAAGCTGCGTATGTTCTCTACAACGAACGATCCACAGTTTCTGCAATCTGCCACCGAATACGCACAACGCGCACTGCGGTATTCTCCTAATATTGCTCTTGCTCATCGAGTTCTCGCAATCTGCAGTCGTCTCCAACAAAATTATAATACAGCTTTGTCCTCGATAACCCAAAGCGTAACTTTACTTCCACAAGACCCGGAATGTTACCGGGAGCTTGCTTTTCTTTCCATTATCGCCGGGAAGTTCGATGACGCTTCTCTGTATGCCTCTAATGCAATTTTGTACGATCCGATCAATCCAAAATCGTATTTCACGATTGCATTAGCTCAACAGATGAAACAAGAATACTCTGCCGCAGAAAATTCCTACAGGCAAGCGCAAATTCTTGGAGAAGATGAAGAAATGCTGACATCTAATTATATTCAAAATATTTGGATCAATGAAGGAAATTACAATAAAGTAATTGATTACTTCCAGCAAAAGCTTCGCAAATCTCCCAAAGATTATCGATACTATTATTGGATTGGACGTGCCTATCAACTTTCACTCCAAATCAATACCGCACAAAAGTGGCTTGGAGATGGATTAAAAATAGCGCAGCAAACAATTGAAACAGATCCTGAAGATGCCATAGCTCTTTCATTTGTCGGACTGTTCCATTCGCGGCTTGGAAATTTTTCTGATGGTGAAACAGCAATGAATAAAGCAATGCAGATCGACAACAATTCATCTGAAATTTTATTTCGAAGTGCAGAACTCTATTCTATTCAGCGTGATGTACAAAAGGCGTTTTCTGCATTGGAAAAGGCATTGCGTCAGAAATACGATTTTGCAGAGTTGCTTAATCCAGATTTTTCTTCCATCGCGCGTGAACCAGAATTTCTCCAAGCAATAACGCAGAAGATTGAGGGCAATTGGCCCATGAAGTAGGACTGAGTTACATTTTTAATTGCTAATTACTAATTGGCATTTATCGCTTCTATAAATCACCAGTTGCCTCCCTCACATTTTTTCCCTAAGTTATAGATGTGCAGTGTATTCATTCCATTTATAAATTCTTTCGCTGAAAATGCTATGTCCCTCCGACGACGAATAGTACGGGAACGGGTTTTGCAGGCGCTTTATGCGTACGAACTCTCTCATGAACCTATCCAGTTTATCATTGAGAACATCGTTGCTGATTTAGAGAAACAGCCGGAATCGTTCGCCTTCGCGAAACAGTTAATCCTCAAAGTTATTGAATGCAACAAAGAGTTAGATGATTTAATTCGCCAGCGGATAGAACATTGGGAATTTAATCGCCTTGCCATTGTTGACCGGATTGTACTGCGAATGAGTATTTGCGAATTATTGTATTTCGATGACATTCCGCCGAAAGTCACTATCAACGAAGCCATAGAAATTGCTCGCGACTTCAGTACCGAAAAGAGTGATAAGTTTGTTAACGGCGTACTCGATTCAATTCTTGATGATCTGAAAAAGGATGGCCGAATAAAGAAATCAGGACGAGGATTAGTGAACACTGGGGCAAATAAACAATCCAAGCAAAGATGAGTAGCTCGCTTAATCCTCCGTCTTTCTATACTGCAACACGCTGGCAAATATTTTCTTGGGCATTGTTCGATTTCGCCCATACAGCGTTTTATGTTCTCATTCTTACCGTTGGTTATCCGCTCTACTTCAAAGAAATTGTTGCGCAAAGCAGCAATCAAGGAGATTTTTTATGGGGTTCCGCGTTTAGTATTTCCATGTTAATCGTGGCGCTCTTCTCTCCAGTCCTTGGCGCTGTCGCTGATTATGGCGCAGGCAAAAAACGATTCCTCGGTATTCTCACGGCACTATGCGTTCTTGCGACGTCGAGTCTTTTCTTCGTGCACTCAGGAATGATCTTCTTCGGGATGGTGCTTCTTATTGTTTCGAATATCGGGTTCGAAGCGGGGCTTGTATTCTATGATGCATTCCTTCCCGAAATAACAACGGCTCGAAGTTACGGCCGTGTCTCGGGCTATGGATTCGCTCTCGGATATGTTGGATCGCTCGTGTCGCTTGCGGTAGTGTTTCCGTTATATGCAGGTGGATTCGGCACGGACAATCTTTTCAACATTCGGCTTAGTTTTATCGTAGCCGCTGCTTTCTTTTTCGTGTTTTCACTGCCATTGTTTTTCTTTCTTCCTGACAAACAGCGAACCGGGAGCTTGAAATTAGACTTTATTAAAATCGGTTTTGCTCGGCTTCGAACCACATATCAGCAATTCCCAAAGTATCGAAATATAGCACGCTTTCTCCTTGCTTATTTTATTTATATTGACGGAGTGAATACCATCATTATATTCTCTTCCATCTTTGCACGCGAAACGCTCAAGATGGATATCAGCGAAATTGTTATTTACTTTGCTATGGTACAAACTTCTGCAATTTTTGGTTCTATTATTTTCGGCATTTTGGCGGATCACACTAATCATAAAAGGACGCTCAGCATCACCTTATTTCTTTGGCTGAGCATTGTAGCAATTGCATATTTTATTCAAGATAAATGGATGTTCTATGGACTCGGTATCCTTGCCGGATTAGCTCTCGGTTCTTCTCAATCAACCAGCAGAGGTATGATGTCTATTATCACTCCGCAGGAAAAGAAAACAGAGTTTTTTGGATTTTATTCGTTCTTTGGAAAAGCATCTGCAATACTTGGGCCGGTCATTTTCGGATTCGTTTCGTCGTATCTTAATCAACGATTTGCTATTCTCTCTATTGGATTCTTCCTTTTCGCCGGACTCATTCTGTTACAGCGTGTGGAAGAACGCGCCCCAGAGAAATCTCCTACAACCTCCTAATAATTTTATCAAGAAGGAATATCTTATGCGCTCTCTCTGCTTTGTTTGCCTAATTACTCTCTTTCTTGGCTGCAACACCGAAGAAAAGGAAACTACAATAAAAGGCAAGCTTCACGTTTTCATTCCGGAATCTATCGCTCCCGTTATGATTGACGAAGTGAACGAATTTCTTAGTCTCTATCAGATAAACGGCGCACACATAACGGATACTATTGTATCCGCAGAAATAGCTGAACGCCGCTTCGTCAGGGATACTGCGCATATTGCTTTCCTTCCACGACCATTGACGCAAGAGGAAAGAGATCAAGTGAAAAGGATTTCAACCAACCTGAATGAATTGATTGTAGCCTACGATGCGATTACTGTTGTTGTACATCCAAAGAACAAAATAACGGAAATGACGACAACGGAGATTAAAAAAATATTGTTAGGAACAATAACGCGATGGGAACAACTTGCCAAACCAATGAAAGGCACAATAAAGATTTACTGTCAGGATTCATCAGATGTGACAGAATATTTTAAGCAACGATTATTGAAGCAAGCAGGTATCTCGGCAAAATTCACGCGGACAAGTTCAGATATTCAAACACTTCGATCGGTAGAAAAAGATCCGCTTGCACTCGGCTTTGTAGCGTTAGCATGGATTGATTCGGCAAAGTCAGAGGCGGTAATTCTCAACCTCGGTAGAACAAGCGAAGACACAGACACGACATTTGCTACACCAACCGAAACAATTGGGAATTTCTTTTCACCTCACCCTGCAAATATCTACAGAAATTATTATCCGCTCAAGAGGGCGATTTATATGTACACGAGAGGGCAGATTAATTTGGCGGCGGGATTTGGTACTTACGTTGCCACTTCAGAAGGGCAAAAACTTTTTCTCAAACGCGGGCTTCTTCCAGGCACACAAAAGATTAAGTTAAAATCTAACCAACCATTTTGAATATCAATCCCGCTTGAGCATCTGATAGATACCAGATATTTATATTAGAAATCAGGACCCAGGGCAAAATAGTAAAATGGTTCTGAGAAACTCCCTACTCTGAATCGCCATGCGACATCAAAACGGACTGGTAAGCCGAAAATGAAGAGTCGTGTTCCTATTCCCGTGCCGATGAGTAAATCTTTTGTTACAGTCGAGCCATCGTTCGGATCTGATTCAAATGCCCTCCACATATGCGAATCATTCCATGCAGTGCCCATATCAACGAATGCTGAGCCAAGTATATTAGCAAAGCCAATTGGCAGAGCGCCGAAGATAAGGTACTTTAACAGCGGAAAACGGAATTCCAGATTTGTTACAGCAAACTTGGTCCCAATCTGCCGGGCATATTCATATCCGCGCAGCGGAAGAACTTGTGTCAAGAATGCAAAATCCTCTACATTGTTAATAGGAATTTCGTTCGTGGCAAGATGGTAATTGATCCACCCTTCTGTTCCACCAAGGAGAAAGTTTTGTCTATTATTGCCGATACTCATACCGCCAGAGAGTCGATAGGCAAAGATAAATTCTTTCGCCAATTTTAAATAGTTTCGATAGTCTGCTGTAAATGTTTGCATATCCAATCCATCATTTCCTAACTTCGGCGTGCCATAAAATGTAAAATTGAAGCGTGAACCGTTATTTGGGCCAAACCATTCCCCCTGCCAAATCGAATTGTCATTCACATAACTAACTTGCGGCAATAAAAGTGATCGGTGCTGAGATGGACTGGAAGCATTGTCCAAATTATCTCGGGAAAGATTTAACCACATCAAAGAGCAATCGATTCGATTGAATCGATCTATCGGATAGGACGCAATCGCGCCAACGGCCCATGATTGAAAACGATAGAGCGTATCAAACAATGAACCAGTTGAACCTAGATACAGAAATTTTGCATCATGAAAAGCTTGGAATCCCCAATCGATACGCCCCGGAAGGTATAAATAGGAAATGCCGTAATCACTGTTCTTCAGATCAATGAGTAGGTTAGTTTGAAAAACGATTTGATGGTCGCCCAGCATATCGCTGAAAGCTAAAATAGTACTTCCTTCTAAACCATAAAACGTGTTATAATTCGCTGCGCCATAGATAAGGTCGGGTGAGAAGTTCAGTTTGTAACGGCGCGGAATATAATTGCTGTCGACGTCCTGATTGTCTGTAATTTCTACTTTTGAAATTGGCGGTGGTGCATTCGTTGTGTCATGCATTGTTTCCGGTGAAAAAACATAATTAGAAAGATTAGCTTTTGTCCCTGAATTGTAAGTTACTTCCATGCCGACTGTATCGGCAACCACAACAACATTGCTTTGTACTGCAATTGTATCGGAGGATGGCGTAAGAGCAACTACTTCTTTCGGCTTCTCATTACGTGGAAGGTTGTATTTCATTTTGTAAAATTCGGTCGGCTCAAGCGCTGTGACGTTGAGTTTGCGTTCTAATGGACGCAGCATCAAGTAAATATCAAATCCCGCTTCATTGAGTGATGCAAACACTAATTTGGATCCATCATGTGAAAGCGAGAGCTGATAGAGTCCACTAATGGAATTGGTAATAGGATACCATTTACCAGAATCTAATTCCTGTGCGTAGATATTGTTAATGCCATTTACATCGGCGATATATAAAATCTTTTTGCCATCCGGCGAGAGAACTGGCGAAGTCTTACTACCATTTGGCTGTGTAGTAATCCGTCGAATTATACCTGTAGAAATATTAACTGAGTATAAATCGGTTTGCGCAAAATCATATTTCCAAATTTTGAAGTTCTTCGATATCATAGACGATGATATTATATCTCCACGATCAGATGCAAAGTAAATCGTTTTGCCATCTGGCGAAAATACCGGTTCGCTGTCTGAGAAAATATCATTCGTAAGATTTTTCACTTCTTTAGTAGTCATATTATAAATATAAATATCAGATTGCGGCGATTTAACGCCGACAAATGCCAGTAAATTGCCATCGTTACTCCAATCCACCGAAAACACACCGTCCAAATCAAGCTGTATCTTTTCCTGTTTGCCGGACATAATATCTACAAGAAATATGGCATCCCGTTCACCCGCCTTTACGGCAAGTGCGAGTTTCTTTCCATCCGGCGACCATGTGATACGGGGTGTTAGTAAGTGCATCTCTTCAAAATTATTTGTCTTTTGCCCACTTACTACTTTATCAAGAATCTCGCCATCCAACGCTGACATTATATAGACATCGAAGTAATCATTTCGGTCGGAGATAAATGCAATCTTGTCGCCTTGAGGCGAGATGGCGGGACTAGTGTTATAGAAGTTTCCATCCTTCGTATGATTCGTCATACGTTTATACGAGAAATCAGCCGGTTCTTCACGCTTTGCAATATCCGGCCAGTAGTACACTTTTTGTTCTTTCTCCCAGCGCTCTGAAAGTTCCTTTACAGACAGACCAATTGCAGATTTGAATCCTTTTTCAATACTTCGGGCACTTTTTATCTTACTAAATATTTCTGCGATCTTTTGCTCGCCATATTTATTGGCAATGTAGTACCACACCGACTGCCCTCCGCGGTAAGCAAAATATCCGCTGAGATAATTGATGGGTGGCAGATAATTGTGTACCGTTGCATCGCGTAAAAACATATCTGAATTATTATCCCATTTTAATGCGGCGTATTCTGCAATACCTTCATTCATCCACATCGGCAGCTGTACCGGCGCTTTGCTAGAGATAAGAGATTGGATTGTTCCGCCATAAAACATGTCATTTAGTACCGCATGCACTAATTCGTGATGGATTACATGCCGAAATTGTCCGTAGCTTCCTTCGAATGGAATAACAACGCGGTTCTTAAACAACTCTGTTACTCCACCGATGCCTTCTTCCATATATTCGCCTATAACATTTGTCTGCTGGAACTCATTATGTGAGTTATAAACAACGAAGGAAATGCGGTTATTAATTTCATAACGGAGGAGTTTCTTGATAGAAGCATATGACTCTTCCGATGCATTGGCAGCAAACTGAGCAAGGTTGTATCCGTCCTGCGAGAAATAAATATCGAAGTGATCCGTCTGGAGATACTGCCAATGAAAATCTTTATACTGAACTTTGTTCTTGCCAAAAACGGAGTTCTGTGCGCATGCATTTACTGCGACTCCGCAGAGAATTAAACCGATGAGAATAAACCGTTGCATAATATTCTTACCCTTCTTCTCTTAAATTATTTATTCCTCTAAAATATTTTAGATAAGAATGTATGGAAAAGCAAACAATTAAACCTTCGAGCTATTGAGCGTGTAAGCCCTCCTTACAATTCATCTCACCATAAGCTTAACCGCTCAATGTTTTGCGCGCCGCTGCTGAACTTTATCTTCGTCTTTTTCTACGAGAGTAAAATCAATCTGGCGATCTTCTGGATTGACACGAACAACTTTAACTTCTAACGTATCGCCAAGGCGGTATTGTTTCCCTGTTCGTCGTCCTTTCAATGTGTACTGCTTTTCATCATATGTATAATAATCGTCGCTCAGGTCGCGTACATGGAGCAATCCCTGTACCAACAAATCCGTTAGTTCGACAAAGATGCCGAAGTTTGTTACACCGGAAATGACGGCGTGGAATTCATCACCAATATGGCGCTTCATATATTCCACCTGCATCACTTTCACAGCAGTGCGTTCGGCCTCCATTGCCGACCGTTCCATCACAGACGATTGCTTGGCAATGTACGGCAAACGCTGACGGAGTACATTCCGTTCCTGAAGTGAAATGCCCGCTGCATATTGTTTAAGCATTCGGTGAACAATTAAATCCGGGTACCGTCTAATCGGTGAAGTAAAATGCGAATAGTAATCGAATCCTAAACCATAGTGACCAATGTTGCGATCAGAATACACTGCCTTCGCCATCGACCTTAACGCAACTTCATTGATTACATTTTCGACTTCCGTGCCTTTCACTTGATTAAGAAGCTGTTGTAAAGATTTAGACGTAACACCGCCGTCCGTGTTCAACTTAAATCCGAATTTATCAACAAACACCGCAAGTTCGCCAATTCGTTCCGGATCGGGCGAATCGTGCACGCGGTACAGAAATGGCTTTACCTGCTCTTCTTTCTTTGCTAATCCAATATGGCGCGCCACAACTCTGTTTGCCAATAACATAAATTCTTCCACTAACCGATGGCTCTCTAATCGCACTTTCTTAATAATCTTAATTGGCTTTCCGTGTGCATCAAATTCAAACTTCGCTTCTGCAGAATCAAAGTCGATGCTGCCTTCCTTCATACGTTTCTTCGTCAATGATGCACTCAACTGATACATTTGCCGGATAACTTCGGCGAATGGGGCATCACTCGGTGACACCGCTTGAACCCGTTCTAACCTGCTGATCAATTCCTGCACGCGTTCATAACTGAATCGCTGCTTGCTGCGAATAACGCTTTCCACAATCTCATATTCTTTGATACTGCCACGGGGCGTAACATTCATGAAAACAGTGAACGCCAGCCGATCTTCATCCGGACGAAGACTGCACAAGCCATTGGAGAGTTTTTCGGGAAGCATGGGAATAACGCCGTTTGGGAAATAAACGCTTGTACTGCGCTTGAGCGCTTCTTTATCTATTTCGCTTCCGTCTGTTACATAGTAAGATACATCTGCAATGTGCACACCGAGACGGAAATTGCCATCTGGCAGCGTTTCAAGTGAAACGGCATCATCAAAATCTTTCGCATCTTCAGGATCAATAGTAAAGCAAAGCAGATTACGGAGATCGCGTCTATGGTCAATTTCAGTCTGTGGTATGTTGGATGGGACAGCATCCGCCTCCAATAAAACTTCCTGAGGAAACTCAGTTGTTAAATGATACTCCCGTGCTACAGATCTGATTTCTGCCGATAACTCACCTGACTTTCCAAGCACTTCCGCAATTTGCCCTTCAGAATTTTCACGATGCTTTCCCCACTTCGTTATTTTAACAACAACCTTATCGCCTTCTTTTGCTTCGTGCAGATGTTCCCTGGCTATCAGAATTTCTCGCGCCATTCGTCGGTCATCTGGAACAACAAAGAATTGTTTATGCGCCCGTTCAATTGTTCCAACAAATGTCTGAATTCCGCGCTTAATAATCCGTACAACTTCACCCTCACGTCGGGCACCGCGTTCCTTCTGTTTTGTGCTTTGTGCTAATAGCGAGACCTCAACTATATCGCCATGAGCGGCGTCTCCTAAATTTTCTTGCTGGATGAAAAGTTCTTCTCCACCTTCTTCAACTGTTACAATGCCAAAGCCACGAGATGTAACTTCTAACGAACCAAATAAAAGTTGCGTTTCGTGGAGATGACCGTATTTTTTCCCGTGGATTCGCAAAATTTTTTTTTCCTCTTGCAGAGATCGGAGCGCACGCTTGAAAATTTGTTCATCTTTCTCGTTACGGATACCTACGCGTCGTGATAATTCTTTTAATTTGAAGGATTCATTAGGAAAGCGAGCGAAAAATTGCAGTATGCGTTCCCGAAGCGATTCAAAACTATCACCAGTAATTTTATTTGACACTGAAAAACTCCTTGTAGAAATGAATCGTGAAATGCAAATTGCAATATCACTATCAGTAATTTTAGAATATAATGCGATAGAACAACCGGACACCATTGGAGGCACGGCGTTCTTCCAATGCATTTTGGATACCCTCAACGCGACGCTCAAGAGTCAGAATGAGGTTTCTGTATCGCTCCGAGTTGACGAAATAGCTTACCGGAAGCTCGACACTTACATTTGTATTCGCAATATCATTTAACACTCTTCCACCCATTCGATAAACAGCTTCACCCACCTGTCCTGTCAATCGGAGATCCGCTGATTGATTAAACTGCCCACCGTCATAAACAACATCCACTGACTGTATATAACCAAACGTATTCCGACGAAGCAAATCACTGAGTAGTCCAGTTGCCATCCCTGAGGCAAATGCAGATCCAAGATTTGCTCCGAGCCCCATACGCTGCTGCTCTGTCAAAGCATCCCGAAATTGTCCAGCGAAAAGATATGCCATCGCATTGGCTTCATCATCGCCTTCTGACCAATTGGTCCAATCGTTATCTGAAAATGTTTTTGTTTGTAGCGAAATCTTCGTCTTTGGCTCGTTCCTTGTTCCAGTTATTTTAAGTGTGACCATGACTTGTGGTGCTTTGGAAGTCCCCGAAATTCTTCCGGGTGATGGCGGCGGATATAACGAGGTTGAAGTAGTATCATGTGTTCCCTGATATGTTGCAGTAATATCTAGTTCAGGATTCAGAACGTTGCCTGTAAAGAGCAGTTTTCCGGTTGCTTCGAACTTCTTGATGAAGTTATAGTAAGAACGATTGCCGACTTCAACCTGACCGGTCAAGCGTACCATTTCCGGTGTCCGGTCGAAGTAAAGCCTGCCTTGAAGGTCTGCAAAAAGTTCCTCACTCGTTTGAGTGTTGAAGAGAAAACGGAGAGTCGTTGGTCCTTGCGTTTCAATACTAACATCATAGCTGATGCCATCAAGAAACGAATTGCGAATCAACTTTGATATAGACGAAGAGGACATTAATCCTTTTATTGTTTTATTGGTCAACGGATTGGACTTAATTTTATCATTGAGACTTACATGCGATGTGTCATCCTTAAACGTGATGTTTACAACACTTGCACGAACTGATTCTGCTTCGCGCTCCGGCGGTAGAATTAATGATGCGTCTTTCACAAACACTCCACCGCGCACCGAGGAAGCACTAAGATCACCCTGCCACACAAGTCCATTCAATCCTGTCGCAACAAACAAATTGCCATACAGTTTCTGTCCGCTGAGCCGTTTTTCTTCACTCATAACCTTTAAATCACCCTGCGCTAACAGATCAAACTGCTTAAAATTCAATCTAAGAAGGGTAAAGTTACCAGAGACCTTCATTGTTCCAATGTGCAACCGTTCTTGAGGATCATTCTGAATGGTGAAGTTTTTCAGTTGAATTCGATCTCCAGCTGGAATCAAATCGCCATTTAAAATAAATGGCATTCCAAGTGGATCAAAAATAAACTTCGCATTCCGGATTGACATTGATCCTTGATACAACGGTGCATCGATTGGACCTTTCATTTGCATATCGCATGTCATTATTCCCGATAGATTTGAAATAATAGGAATGAATGGATCAAGCATTTCCAAATTCATACCAGTAGACTTTAATGTAATGTCTATATTACCTTCCAACTTATGCGGTGCCTCGCGCGCAAGAACAAAATCATATGGCAGTGATCCAGTAAGCAGCAAGTCTGGTGGAGCTTGTGGGTCGCTTGACCGGCCTGCAAATTTCACGTCCAATCCAAGAACATATTCAAAATATGAGATATGCGAATCAATTTTACCAAGAATATTACGTTTGTTTTGTACCGAATCAATTGCACGAACATCATCTGCGTACATATCTATAACGATATTGGGATGTTTAAAACTGCCACGAAAAAGAGTAGTTGCATTCATCATTCCGCTAAACTGTGTAGAAGCTTTTGCATATGGACCGCGATAAAGGATTTGTTTTAGATCAGATAGAAGAAATCTGTTGAGCGAGATATTCAAATCCGAAATTCCAGTTGGACTAAAGTGCCCTGCCAATATTGCTTCTTCTTCTTTGTGCACCATTGTAAGTGCCTTTATGTTGAATCCATCTCTCCCCAATATCAATCGAACGGTGTCTTTGTTCTCAGTATTGAACTGTCCAATCTCGGTTTTCAATTTTAGAATTTCAAATTCCATTAAGTTAGAACTGATACGCGACTTGCCTTCGATATTAACATGTGCAGTGGAATCTATGTATGCTGAAAATTGAAAATTGCTCGAATCGGAATTCACCTGAATATCACCAGAAATCAGATTGAAAAGAAGTCCATTGATCTCAAAATTATTAAGCTTCGGTTCAACGGATGCATGAAATTTCTCAAACAACTTTTCGTTCCCAATGCCGCCAAAGAAATATGTGAATGATGCTATATCTGCCGTCAGTGTGTCTGTTTCGGCATCAAGTTCAAATTGTTCAAGATTCGCTTTGCCGCTAAGCTGCATGTCTAATGAATCTCCAACAACTTCACCCTTCACTATTCCCCGACCTACGATTGGTATATGAATGAAAACACCGATTGGTGTGAAATCTTTTACTTGTAGCTGATATTGTGCATTAATCGGATTAACATTAGATACATGCGAAGGACGAAATATTTGCGCTGCAGTCATGCGTTTGCTGAATGAACGGATTGAGTCAAGATTTTGAAATCGATATGCGATTCCCTCGGTTACCAGTTGATAAGAATTTTGCCACGCCGCGATAAACGAGGCAGGAGTGAAATTGCCACTCACATCCAAATCGCCCATTGTTGATGTTATCTGCAATATACTGTGCACACTATCTTTCACCTGAAACATTACCTTTGCCTGCGCTGATTCGAACATCTGCGGAGCAAAAGATGAACGATAAAAATGCATTTCTGTTGCGTCGGATCGTGTCGATGCCCCAATAGTCCCGGTGGCAGTAAAATCAAAAGATAAGTCGCTACTGTATTGATGATCTTTCAGTAAATCGGCAAGATCCAGAGATCGTATTTTGCCGGAGATATCATAACTTGTTGAGTCTTTGTGAATAAACTTGAAAAGACTTGATATCTCATAGGTTCCATTTTCAACAGAAGCCGCTACATGAGATCGCAGCATTCCATCAGCAACATCGAAAACGAAAACTGAATGCTGTATTGATAGTCCATTAAATAAAGAGGAATCTATTTCCACTTTCGCAATCCCTGTCATAGTGCGCAGGTTAAAGCCGGTTCCATCGATGGTCATCTTTGCATTAAGATTGCTGGTAAATATTTGATTTTTCAAAATAGTTTCCATTGCCAATGAATGCACAGCTACTGCACCTGAATATGCAGTGTTCGTTGGATCGATTCTCATCTTTCCATCGATGTTAATATTTCCTACTGCTGTGCTGCCAGTAAAACGCGTTTTGAAATCTAACGGCCGTCCTTCATACGTCAGCGAATATTTCATAAAACCGAGAAATGTTAGGTCAGGCAGATGAAGACCCGGCAGACAATCGAGGAGATCGCGCGGTACAATAAAGTTGTCGCTCGCCCCCACTGTCATTTCCAAATCACGGGGATGGTGAATATTGCGAACCTGACCGTGGAGTTTTACCAACGACCTTGGCATTTGGATAGAAAGCTGCTCAACGTTCAATTCTTCAAATGTTCCTTTTGCTTTCAATTGAAGTTTGAGCGCATGATCAAGAAAGTCAACAGATGGATAGAGAAATTGTTTCAGTTCCTTAGTATCAATATCATCCGCGGCCAATAAGAGATCGACTGGAATTGATTTCAATTCTTCCATACTGGACAAATGCGTAATATCAATTCCCTTCATACCGGCGTCGAAACGGATATGGGTCCTTGGTGTTTCAATACTCATATTACGTACACTGACTTCATTCTTCGTTAGCAGAAAATCACCGCTCAAGTGTTCAAGTGTAAATATCGGTATTTGATGCTGCCCTATTGATGGGTTCTCGCTAGCGGCTGAAATGAACTGCCTATCTCGATAAATTGATGCCGAAAGATTTCTTATCTTCACAGCATATTTATTATTTTGTATTTGCGCAGAAACAACAAGCCTAAGCGTATGGCAATTAATGCGGGCATAATCGATGATGCTATCCGGCGGCACTTCGCGTTCTCCAATCTGCCGTTGATGAAGCAGAAGCGAATCTGTGTAAAGCACTTCGGCATCAACCAATTCTAACCGCTTGATATCAATACTCCATACTGAAGAAGTCGTATCAGTAGGTATCGGTTTTATAAGATGTGCAATATTTGTTGAGCCGTCAACGGATCGATAGATATGAATAGAGGGTTTTACAATGATGACGTTGCTGACTCCCACACGCTTGAAAAAAAATCCTAGCGGATCGTATTTCAACTCGACACGTTGCGCCGAAAGAAGTTCGATACCAGATTCGGTTACAGTAACATCGTTAATCCTGAACCCTGTGATAAGATTACCCTCGATTACACCAAGTTGAAGTTCACCGTTGATGACAGTCGAAGATTCATGCAGGAGAAGATCCCGAAGGTACGTCTTAAAGGATCGAGTTTGTGTATACCCAATTATGGCAATGATGACAAAGAAAAGAATACTGCCAAAATAGAATATGATTCGAAAATACTTACGCACGTTGTTCATTCCACCTGTACATTATGGAAGACAAGAAAGGTGGCACAGACGTACATACGCGTAAATAAATATCTAGTGCTCATTCAATGCGTTTTGCTATCTGCAATTTTCTTGATGATGTCCGTCGTGGAGCGATTGGGAACAAAAACAATCGTTTGCACATTACCGCCCGCCGCCTCAACGATATCTTTACCTACAATGGAGTCAATTGTCCAGTCGGAACCTTTCACAAGCACATCTGGCACAACGGCTTTGATAAGTTCATGGGGCGTATCTTCATCAAAGAGGCATACATAGTCAACCACACGAAATGCGGCAAGCACCAAGGCGCGATCATCTTGACAAACAATTGGCCGCGTCATTCCTTTGAGGCGTCTAACAGAGGCGTCTGTATTCATTCCGACCAAAAGAACATCCCCAAGCGATTTTGCCTTTGTTAAATATTCTACATGTCCACGATGCACGATATCGAAACAACCATTAGTAAAAACGACTTTTCTTCCTTCACGCTTTAGCGTTTCTCTAATCTCTACCAACTTGGCACGTGTAACGACATCACCCATTATCGGTTACTTTCATGATTAATGTCTTCCAATATCGTTTGTATCAACACACTTTTATCGATTGGCACAATACCAACTTCACCGCAGACAATTCCACCGGCATAATTCGCCAGCGCAGCAGATTCCCTTACAGATGCGCCCGCTACCATCGCCATGGTTAGCGTTGCTATCACTGTATCGCCCGCTCCTGAAACATCGGCAACATTCCTTGCTTTCGTTTCCACATGTGCAAGTGAACCATTTAGCTCAAGAAGCAGCATGCCTTTTTCGCCGAGTGTCATTAATACGTTGTCAGTCTTGAGTTGGGTAAGAAGCTCGCGTGCGGCTCCTTCTATTTCATTTAAAGTATTAAGTCGGCGACCAAGCGCTTCCTCAGTTTCTTTTCGATTAGGTTTGAAAACAGATACGCCTTGATAGTCGAAAAAGTTGTTGAACTTCGGATCAACTGTGATCGTTTTTTTATGATCTTTCGCCAGTTTTATTATAGATTTAATTAATTCTTTCGTTAGAACACCTTTATTGTAGTCTTCCAAAATTATTCCATCCAACGATGTAATCTGGTTCTCCAAACTGGTAAGAACTTTCGCTTGCATATCGGCATCCAAATCTACTTTCTTTTCTTGATCAATTCTTACTACATGCTGACCATGTGCAATAACTCGTGTTTTAATCGTAGTTGGACGCGAACTATCAACTACAATTCCGTCAGTTGGGAATCCATTGCCGGCTACTATATTTTTCAGAATGTTCGCACCAATATCACTACCTACAACACCAATCATTATTGGCACACCACCGAGTGATGCAATATTGTTTGCAACATTTGCCGCGCCGCCAAGCCGTGTGGATTCCTCGTCAACCTCAACAACAGGAACAGGCGCTTCTGGTGAAATACGGGACACTTTGCCCCAGAAATACCTGTCAAGCATTAAGTCACCAACAACCGCGATACGTTTGCCAGTAAAGCTTTTTTGAATTTCTTCCAGACGATGCGGAATAAGACTGACCATTGAGCGTTTCCAAATTTTTATAGTATTTATTGATAGAATATAGCCAGAAAACGATGTACAAGCAAGGTAGGCTCTTTTTAAGTGAGTTCACATCAATGTAAGACGTTATTGGGAGAGGGTAGTAAAGTAAAATTCCCGAAATCTATTTATCGAAGAAAGAGCATCTATGCCAAAAAACTTCTTAGAATATCAGTGAATTATTAACTCATTGAAGATTTACCAATGTTATCTCTAGGAAAAAAGCTTCGCGAACCAATCAGTGGCTTGATACATTTCATCGGTTTTCTTCTTTCTATTGCAGCGCTTCTTCTGCTGATAACCGATGCTTTAACTCAAGTATCAGCTTGGTACTTCATTGCCTATGCAATCTTCGGCTTAAGTTTGATTTTATTGTACGGGGCGAGTTCGATGTACCACCTACTTCCGCTTTCTCCACGCGGCATTACCATTCTTCGTCGTATTGACCACGCCATGATTTTCGTATTGATTGCAGGAACATATACACCTATATGTCTTATCCCTTTACGTGGTGTGTGGGGTTGGAGTCTCTTTTATATTGTCTGGGGGATGGCGATTACCGGAATTTTCCAGGCGATCTTTTGGATTCATGCACCCCGCTGGTTTTCAACATCACTCTATCTTACTATGGGATGGCTGGTCATTATCGTTTTCTATCCGCTTGTTCAATCAATCCCTATTGGCGGCATTATCTGGTTTGCTCTTGGAGGATTATTTTACACTAGCGGTGCTTTCATCTATGCGTTGAAGAGACCGAATCCTATTCCCGGTATTTTGGGCTTTCACGAAATCTGGCACTTGTTTGTGATGGCTGGCAGTTTCTGCCACTTCTGGGCAATATTCTGCTACTTGTAGACAATTATCTGAATTGCTTGACAACAGATCTTCTGTGAAGTATATTTGTATAGTTACTTTTAATAATATTTTAGTTCTTTCATATAAGTTGTAGGGGTGCTACGATCCAATATTTTATATGGATCGGGCTGAGATTACACTCTTGTAACCTGATCTGGATAATGCCAGCGTAGGGAAATCGAAATCAATTATTATTAACACCGTTTCTTTTTTCTCCGTTTGCATGGAGATAAGGAAACGGTTTTTTTTTAGGAAAAGCATTATATGCGTACATATTTTCTTTCTTTTATTGTAGCACTGAGTTGCTTCTTTGCAACAGCACAAGAGAAGTTTGATCATGATACAGTATATCATGCAGAACCTGTGACCATAATAGCGACCCACGCAAGTGAACGTATTTCGCCAGTGACATTCTCTAATCTCAACCACTCAGAAATCAAACAACAGTATTCTACGCAAGACGTTCCTGTCTTATTATCCGAACTGCCTTCTATAACGTTTTATTCTGAAAATGGTAATGGTACCGGCGGCTACAGCTATATTACTTTGCGCGGATTTGAACAACAACGACTTTCAGTCATGGTCAATGGTGTGCCACAAAATGATCCTGAAGATTTTAGTGTGTACTGGATTGACTTTCCCGATTTACTTGGCAGCACAACCAATATCCAGGTCCAACGTGGTGCCGGAAGTGCATTCTATGGACCGCCTGCAATTGGAGGTTCAGTAAATTTGCTTGCGGTTCCATTTCAACCAAAACCAAGTGTAACACTTGAAAGCACACTCGGTTTTCAGGAATACGGCGCAACAAATACTATCGTACTTTCAACTCGGAAATATTCTGCTACATTTAATTCAGGGCTCGTGGATAACCGATATATGTTTTATGGACGACTCGGGAAGTTTTCTACTGACGGATATCGCGACAAATCGTGGGACGATATCAACTCGTACTTCGTTGGAATTGAACGGCTTGATGAAACAATGACAACTCGCATTCATTTTTATGGAGGACCTTTTAGTGATGGGTTGGTGTACAACGGTATACCCAAATTTTATAATAACGATTTGAGACTTCGTCGGTCTAATTATAATTATTTTGAATTAAACAGCACACAAGACAGTATAGCATATGCCTCCTACCGACGGCCACAAGAAGCCGAACAATTTTCTCAGCCACATTTTGAATTACTTCATGAATGGAAACTCTCTCCAAACATCACCTTTAATAATACTTTATTCTATATTCAGGGGGATGGGTATTATGATTATGATGGATCAGGATTAGATACCTCTTCGTTGCATTTAGGAAGTGCTTATGGGTTTCCAACTTCAACCGATCCATCAAATATTCTCGTTCGTGCATTTGTCGGGAATAAGCAATGGGGGTGGTTACCACGTTTAGAAATCAACCATGGAACTGGAGTATTGACTCTTGGGGCAGAATTACGCTTTCACCGTTCTTTCCATTGGGGCAAAATTGCTTATGCTGAAAATCTTCCAATGAATTATGATCCTGACTATTATATTTATGAATACAATGGCGGAAAAAATATAATTTCCATTTATGGGCATGAACTGTACAAGTTAGACGATGCGACGACTTTAATGACCGATCTTCAGTTTGTATACAACCGGTATTTTCTTGAGAATGAAAGATTCCTAAACAATAACTTTTCTATACCATATTTCTTTCTCAATCCAAGAATGGGAATTAATTATAATGTAAACGAATCAATCAATACATACCTAAACCTCGCCTATACATCCCGAGAACCACGATTAAAAGATTTATACAGTGCAGAAGAATCTATTTGGGGAAGCACTCCTCAATTTGAAGCAGATACAACAGGCGGGATAGTAAAATATAATTTTAGCAAACCGATTGCAAAACCTGAGCATCTATTTGATCTTGAAATCGGCGGCGTGTATCGTGTCGGACAAACAATGGCATCTGTTAATATCTTCTGGATGGAATTTCAAGATGAACTTATTAAAAGCGGCGCCGTAGACATTTTTGGAGAACCTGTCATGGGAAATGCAGATCGTTCTCGCCACATCGGTGTAGAACTCCAGTGCCAAAAAGAGCTTGCATTTGGATTGGCCATAAGCGGAAATACAACTATTTCTTACAACCGCTTAGTAAGTTATTCGGTTGTAGATAGTTCAAGCGATGGAATTGTTTATAAACACAACTTGGGTGGAAATCCAATTACAGGTTCGCCCGATTTCATGGCAAATCTTCGACTTGTACATTCAATCGGAGAATGGAAAGCTTCGCTTGATGCAAAATATGTTGGAAGCTTTTACACAGACAATACTAAGAATAATCTTCTAAAAAATGAAGCGTACACAGTCATCAACGCAATGTTATCATATCGGATTACACTGGGATCAGGTGATTTCCTTACTTTACGGGGTGAAGTAAGGAACTTGTTTGATGCGTTATATACTATGAGTGGTGAGGGTGAAGAATTTTTCCCTGCTGCTGAACGAAATTACATCCTTGGAATATCATTGCAATTATAATGGCTCACGGAATAAAGATATTATATGGCTTTTTTGCATCGTTCAATGTAAAATTGTTAATTAATCACAGGCATATCTCCCCGCGTTATGTACATTAAGCGTTGTTTAATTAATTCGCGGGCGTACTAATACCTGGCAAATGGTTATGGGTTGGTGTTGACTAAAAAAATATTCTAGAACTTTATTTTATGAAACGAGCACTTATCCTTGCAAATGGTAAATTGCCAAGCAAACGGCTTTTCCAAAAGTTTCTTGCGTCTGCCAATTGGTTTATCTGTGCTGATGGTGGGGCAAATACCGCCGTACGTTTTGGCTACACTCCTGATCTAATCATCGGTGATCTTGATTCCATAGAAAAAGAAACACTTGCCGTCTTCAGCAATGTCGATGTTAAAAAACTGAATGACCAAAACTCTACCGATTTGGAAAAAGCACTGATAGCAGCCATTCGGAAGAAATATAAAGAAATCGATGTACTAGGCGCAACTGGTGGGCGACTTGATCACGCTATTGGAAACTTAAGCGCGCTCGCAAAATTCTCCAGTAAAGCACATATCACATTTATCGATGACTGGGGAAAATACATTGCAATTCGCCATTCATTAGAATTAAATCTTCAGATCGGTACAATTATTTCGCTTCTGCCAATTTCTCGATGCTGCGAAATCGTGACAAAAGGATTGAAATGGAATCTAAAAAATGAATTCCTGGAACTTGGCGTCCGTGAGAGCACAAGCAATGTTGTTATCTCTTCTCCTGTGAATATTAAAGTCAAAAAAGGCTGCCTTATCACTTTTGTTGCGACTAATAACCAAAACCTCATATCTAAATCCTAATTCCTAAAAACCAATGATCAAAGTCCATCTTTCACTCATCGATATCGTGTTGATTGTCGCTTACTTCGCCGCTGTAGTCTTCATCGGATTTCGCGTCGCGCGGAAACGAAAATCAGACGCAGATGATTTCCTGTTGGCTGGCCGTACACTAACGCTTCCAATTTTTGTGGCCACACTTGTTTCAACATGGTATGGTGGAATTCTCGGCGTCGGAGAATATTCCTACAAGTTTGGTATTTCTAACTGGGTTGTGTTTGGAGTTCCGTACTATATCTTTGCACTCGTCTTCGCCTTGTTTCTTGCGAAAAAAGTCCGCGCCACAAATCTTTTTACAATTCCCGATAAACTTGAGCAGGCGTACGATAAACGCACTGCCATTGCCGGCGGTGTTCTCACATTTTTTCTCGTTACTCCGGCTGCGTACGTGCTCATGCTGGGAATTCTTGCACAGCTTATTTTTGGAATCGATCTCACACTTTGTATTATCATTACTACTTTCCTGACTGTTGTCTATCTATATAAAGGCGGTTTTCGTTCTGATGTGTGGGCAAATGTATTCGAATTTATTATGATGTTTCTTGGCTTTGCTCTCGTTGTTGTTTTTTCTTATTCAAAATTCGGTGGATTAGATTTCATACGTGCTCATGTTCCACCTTTGCATCTTACGTGGCACGGTGGTAATAGCTTGGAATTTATTGCCATCTGGTTCTTCATTGCATTGTGGACGCTTGTCGATCCGGCATTCCATCAACGATGCTATGCAGCAAAGGACGGCAAAACAGCGCAGCGTGGTATTCTTGTTTCAATTCTTTTCTGGTTTGTCTTCGATTTTATGACAAGTGTTGCAGGATTATATGCACGCGCTTCGCTGCCACCTCTGGCGCAGCCGATGTACTCCTATCCACTTCTTGCTGAAATAACGCTGCCTTCGATTGCAAAGGGAATGTTTTACATCGGCATGCTCGCAACTATTATGTCCACGCTGAGCAGTCTCACATTGATTTCTGCCATCACTGTTGGCAAAGATATTGTAGGAAGATGGAAAAACGCCACTCATGATTCGGATATAGTTCAACGTTGGACAAAAATTGGACTTGTGTTTTCGGCCTTATTCTCTATTGTGCTTGCAATTAGCGTTCCTTCTGTTGTAAGCATATGGTACACAATCGGTACCTGTATTATTCCTGGATTATTGGTACCGGTGTTGGCATGTTACTTCGACCGATTAAAGATTTCTGCGGTATATGCTTTTGGAGCTATGGTGAACGGCTGGTTCATTTCAACTGCAAGTCTCATATCCGGTCATATCTACGCACACAACGGCATACCTACTTATTGGTTTGGAGTTGAACCGATGTACCCGGGGTTATTTATGGCGTTGTTTTGGTGGGGATTGGGAAAATTAGAAACTAAAAGCGATAAGCAATCAGTAGGGAATAATGATTAGTGATCAAGGATGAATGAATTAATCAAATGATACAATATATTTAGGTCTGTATTTAAAAGTTGTGTAAATAAAGAAGCTTATCCGTACCTCAAGGCAGTTGAAATAACTTAAAAGGAAATTGCCACGCTACCCTCGCCTACCGAAAGTACACAGGTAGGCACTACTTTAAACCACCGTCCGTTGTGACCAATTAATAGGATTTGATATATAAATATGAATTTAACACAGCCCATCCGTCCCACAAAAATCACGATTTAAGGATCAGGGAAGTGGAGGGTAAGCTCCGATAAACCTGATGTCCTTATTTAGAAAACCGAGAAGCTTACTAATTTCTGCTGGTAAAGGAGAAGCTATTTTATATCCCGGAAATGTTTGTAACAATTGATAATTGCCCAGTTCAAAACTTTTAAATAAAGGTACATCATCTGCAAAATACTGACTGTGGGGGGAGAATTCCGGGTACATTTTCTGTAGCGCTTCTAGCGACTCAAATGCTATCTGACTATCACTGTTCATCGCGGGAGTCCACAAAATCAATGATTTTGAGTCCTTGTCTGAGCGCCGTACAAACATGTCGTAATCGAACTGTTTTAACTGAGTCTCGTCAAAAAGTTGATTCAATGAATCCGGTTGCCAAAGAAAAAAAAGTGGTTTGTGATAATTCTTATCTCCAGTGAGCAAATTATTCACAAAGACATGGCCACCACGCTTGCTAACATCCGGACCTGTGCTGGAATGCCAACCAAATAATCCATCATTCGCCGGACTTCTTCCATTGCGTCCGATGCAAATAGTACTGTTTACCAATGTATTCTGGTATACTTGCGCATTCGAACTGTTGAGGATAAAAATCCCTTGGTCACAATTAACAAATACATTTCCAGCACACACAGCTCCTTTTGATATTTCAAAAAAGAATCCACTTTCGCTCGGCCATGGATTTTTCTTGGAAAATTCCCGGTTCACATTGCCTACACCTTCGACCCAGTTGTTAAGAAAACGGCCATCAACATTACCTACGTCATACCAAATACCATTTGAATTCGGAAGATCTATAATCAGATTGTCCTGGCAAATAACACGATAACTTTGATTAAATATTTTAACCGCTGCAGGATAATATCCGGTGATATGTTCGATATTGTTATGAGTAAAGATATTTTTTTCCAACAGAACATCGGACGAACCTATAATGTAGATACCTTCAGTACTGGTTTCGCTCACTTTACAATGCCGGATTGTTAAATGGTCTCCTCTTAAGTAAGCAGCAACACGGGAACAGAAAGAAATAGTACAGTTCTCTAAAGTCGTACCCACTACCTCTTTTCCATGTTTAGATTCATCAGATAATGCGACTGGCTCTGTTCCTTCTACTTCAATTGCACGGTAAGCATATTGTGTGAAAATAATTCCTCTAATTACAGGTCCCTTGCGGTCCGAAGTTTTGCTATGGCATTCCCCGGTTATTCTTTTAAGCGCAACATCAAAAGCTGTGATTTCCACTAATCGCTTTGTCGGATCAGTACCAACGTAAACCTGTCCACCATCGTAATCGATATAATATGAATTCTCATCAACTTCTCCTTCCCGACTGACTGCTTGTAGAAACCTCCCATTAACGAATACCATGTCATTATTAAAACGGCACAGCGGCGTCTCTTTCCCAAACCTATCACGTGACCACCAATTATCAGGGTTGGCAGGAAACAAACGAGACCAAGAAGTCTTCCATAATCCGTTTCCCAAGTTCTTCCATTCTGTTGCAATAAAAGTTCCCTTTAAAATAGGTTGTTCGTCAGCATAAGGTTGTAAGGTGATTCCCTGATTTAATATTAAATTACCAGTACGATAGGTTCCCCCACGCATCACGATAACATCACTAGTCTTTACCCGTTCAATGGCTGCTTCGATAGTAGTAGGTTGGACGAGCGTTTCACCTGATTCTTGAGTCTTTCCATTGGGGGCTACATAGAAGATTTTACCTGATCCTTTTGGCAGATCATAGGTTTGCCGAATCGGGCCATAAGGACCACCAGAAGGTTGTGCTATTACAATCAGCGAATTAAAGATCATGCATAAAAGGATAATAGCAATATGAAATAGCTTATGCCATTTCATTGTTTTAGGATATGACTTGAGATGATTTCCCAAATTATAAATGGATCGCTCAGGATGATGTGAGTTCATTTAATTGCCTTATAATAATTTAATAAAAATGTATTTTCTTTTTATGATGCTCCCAGTGATACTATGCAATTCCTAAATTATTCATCTAATATTAAATAATTAATAAAGAATAATCCAGTTAGACAATTAACACATATGATCAATGCTTCAAATATTAATGCTATTCATAATTTTACATACGAAAGAAATTATCATTTCGGTTATAGTTTCGTTGCCACAACCGCTACTGCTTTCGCCGTCATAACTTTACCACTTGATCGATCTGTCGCTTCAAGGAATATTACATACACACCAATCCGTGCACGTTGTTTGTTGTCATCTATACCATCCCACACAATTTCGCCTTGTGTACCTGCAAGTTCGCCATTCGCCAACGTCCGAATAAGTCTTCCTTTTATATCGTAAATTTTTAAGTTTAGTACCGATGTCATCATCGGGAAATTATAGCGAATGATACAGAAATCTTCAAAGCCATCACCATCTGGAGAAAATGGATTGGGCGAAATGGAAATCACCGAACCGCTTATTTTACTTGTCGTAATGATACTATTCGCTTTTCCCGGCGTGCCTCCAAGAATATTTGTGCATGTACTCCAATTGCGTGGATCGTTCGAGTCGATATTTGGATTTATACGCTCAAGCGAACGTCCTCTTGTATCAACAACATTCGGATGATGCCAACTCGGTAAATATGCAACACTGTCAATAGTCTGACCGACTAAATCTTTCAGTACTATAATATCTCCATCATTATTGAAACTAAACCCACCGGACCGACTGAGAATAATAATATGGATAGTCGAATCATCTTGAATAATATTTTTGAAAAGATTAAAGATTGAGGAATCAGCCGCTATTATCGCATATTCACCAGATTTGATTACAAATGGTTGATTTGAAATCTCAAATGAATTCACACTGTTCAAAGTCGGCTTATCATTGAAAGTCCAATGCGCAAGATTGATTAGTTGATCGCTCCTATTGAATAGTTCGAACCATTCATTCTGACCAAATAATGGATCATACATGATTTCATTGATTACAAGAGAACGAGGCTCATAGCTAATTTTCACAGAAACCAAAGCCTGATTATTTCGCGAATTCTCGTCACGCCACCAATCCGCTCTAACAATGATATTGGTTTCACCGGAAGCAAGTTGTGGAAATGATTCAGGGAGAAGAATTGAATCACCTACAACTAATGATTGTGCAGATATTACGGTGCGAATAAGTTCCAACGGCTCTAGAATTCCATTATGATTATTGTCAGAATAGAAACTAACAATAACGCTATCTGCGGTTCGTCTACCGACATTTTTAACACTGATATTTATTACTGGAATAACTTTTCCTCCAATCATAGTTTGTAGTTGCGTTAGATTGCTGATCATCAAATCACAATCTAATCGAGCAACACTATTTTTCCTTCCTGGCGTACTACCGATTGAATCCTGCGACGTTCCCCAATTCGTCAATGTGATGCTTGGCGCATACACATCAATGCGTTCTAAAGATTTTCCATTCTGTCCACCCCAAGATGGCGCATACATTACACTGTCGATCGTGTTCAACCTTGTATCGTAAACAACAACAGCGTCAGGCGTAGAATTATTAAGCGCAGAAAAATTTGCGATAACAAGTGGAACACCGGAATGATATGAGGCGAAGACATTATCCTTTGCAATCACCAAATACGAATTAGGCGAAAAATATACATCTGTTTGTGTAATGATTGTTTTCGTTGAAATATTATTGTCGGATATTCTCCAATTCTTTAAATTAATTGTATCGGGAGACATGTTAATTAATTCTACCCATTCCGGTTCGTCGCCGACCGGATAATACATTATTTCATTTACAAGCACATCCCCTTTTGCGTTTCCAACATTAACGAATGTGCGGGCGGTGTCGTTTATGTGATTTTCATCTAAAGAATAATCAATTATTGCCATAAAGCTATGTTCTCCTGCCTTAATCGGAACATGAGTGACAATGTATGTTATTGAATCGCCGATATTGAGAGAGAGTCCATTTAGAACAGAGAACTGTTCGATAGGTTCATAAAGACCATTAGAGTTTTCATCGCAAAAGAACCGAATTGAGAAGTTCGAAGAAATAAGTGAACCATAATTATTTACTATTGTTGAAAGCGTTATTGTATCTTTCCGTGTTATATTAACGGGTGCAATAATGATTTTAGATAACCCAACATCAAGTCCTGTCGTAACCGAAAGTGATACATCGTCGATTCTAAGCACGCCGGTATTGTTCGTGCTATCGGCTATCAATATCCATTTAAATTGGACATTCGATTGAAAATTCAAACCGCTATGAGAAATATCTATTATTCGCTGAACATAACTAGTGATTGTAGTGATTGTATCAAACCTTGCCAGCAATATCCCAAAGTTGACACCGTCCACAGAAGCACGTATCTCTAATCGGTAGGCGACGGCAGTGCTTGTCCTTCTCTCCCAAAAGATTAATTTATCAGGAAGACGTAAACCGAAATTAAACACTGGAGATAGAAGTGTTTTCATTGAACGGTTCCCGGTCGCAGAAATGCAGTTCGGGGCTGAACGAGGTGAAGATGCATACGTTAAAAAACCATTTCCGCTCCAACCGGATGGCAGTATTGGTGCCGTAACTCCATCGACAGTTTCTAAATAAGGGAAAGTGGTGATTTGTGCAAAGGTATATGTTGTTTGAGCTAGTACGAAAAATAAAATTATTCGCAATTGCATGAAGAGAATCCTCCTCTTGGTAATGTAGAATCGGCAGTGCCTCAAAAAATTGCTTATGTACAATAAGAACATTTCCATTTGGGCGCAACTGTGTTTTCGAGATTTCAATTTTTGCTACTGCTTTTATGATGCCTTATTTCTATCTTATCAAATAAGTTTTCATATTGGACAGAATAATAATCTGTTCATTTTTCATACCTATTGTGAGAGGAGTACATTATGTCTGAAACCATTCTTGATAAATTTCTTCGTTATGTTAAAATAGACACACAATCTAAAGAAGATTCTGAATCCTATCCCAGTACTGCGAAACAGTTCGATCTGCTAAACCTACTCGTGAAAGAATTAAAGGATCTTGGTGTTCCAGAAGTTACTATTGACGAGTATGGATATGTAATAGCGACAATCCCTACAAATGTGCGAAAGGACGTACCTGTTATCGGATTTATCGCGCATGTGGATACATCCCCGGAAGTCAGTGGTGCAAACGTAAAACCGCAAATTATTACAAATTATGGAGGCGGTGATATCGTTTTATCTGGCGACCCAACCGCAATTATTTGTGAATCAGAAAACCCCACACTTAAAACCGCTCTTGGTAAAATGATTGTTACGAGCGACGGTACAACACTCCTTGGCGCCGATGACAAAGCAGGTCTTGCTATTATTATGGCGGCTATTCAATCATTAATCAATAATCCAAAAATTAAACATGGTGAAATCAAGATAGGTTTTACGCCGGACGAGGAAGTCGGTGAAGGAACAAAATTCTTCGATATCAAAAAGTTTGGAGCTCAATTTGCGTACACAATTGACGGAGATACTCCTGGCGAGTTGAACAAAGAAACATTTAGCGCAAATTCTTGCCTTATCACTGTTCAAGGCCGCGACATCCATCCAGGCAGTGCAAAAGACATTATGATTAATTCTGTCCGCGTTATATCCGATATTATTACGCGGTTACCAAAGAATACAGCACCGGAGACGACAGAAAGATACGAGCCATACATTCATCCTTATGTGCTTGAAGGTGGTGTTGGTAAATCGACAGTAAAAATTCTTTTTCGCGATTTTAAAACGGCTGGATTGGAGACTCTAAAAAAGATTGTTGAAAAAGCTGTTGCAGAAGTTCAATTGATGTATCCAAAAGCAAAGATCGAAATTCAGATTACTGAACAATACCGAAATATGCGAGAAGGTCTGGAAAAAGATACTCGCGTTATTGATTATTTGTTCGAGGCAACGAAACGTTCTGGTTTGCAACCCGAATGGACTCCAATCCGCGGGGGCACGGATGGCTCGCGCTTGACAGAGAATGGCTTACCCACACCGAATATTTTCACCGGCGGGGCAAACTACCACAGTCGTACAGAATGGGTGAATGTGTGGGGCATGGAAAAATCAGTAGAAACCGTACTGAATTTAGTGCAAATTTGGACGGAACATTAAAAGCAAAGTGTCATAATTAACNNAAAGTGAAAAACATAGAGAACCGGCAGAATAAAGTTAACGGCTAATTAACAAGAGTTAATAAAAGGAGTTATTATGGCTCAACAGACAACTACATCAAGTAGTATTCCAGAAAACGCATATAAAGAATTGAAGCCGGGTGAAGAGTACCGACCAATCATGCTACCAGAACAAACGTATCCCGAAGTTACTCTCTGGTCAGTAACGTGGGGATTGGTAATGGCAGTCCTTTTTTCGGCAGCAGCCGCTTATTCAGGATTGAAAATTGGACAAGTATTTGAGGCAGCAATTCCAATTGCAATTCTTGCCGTTGGCATAACCGGTGTTGCAAAAAAGA
The DNA here is from genome assembly GCA_003142475.1 of Ignavibacteriota bacterium. GTDB lineage: Bacteria > Bacteroidota > Ignavibacteria > UBA10030 > UBA10030 > Fen-1298. The sequence continues at coordinate 99,289 of PLMK01000008.1, read as the reverse complement.
AGAACGGCCTCGGTCAAAATGTAATCATCCAATCAATAGGAGGAGCATCTGGTGTCGTTGTAGCAGGGGCTATATTTACAATTCCAGCACTTTATATTCTTGCTCTTCCAGCAAGTTACTTCCAAATGTTTATGGCATCTGCTCTTGGTGGATTTCTTGGTATTCTTTTTCTTATTCCATTCCGAAAATATTTTGTAAAAGATATGCACGGCACACTTCCTTTTCCTGAGGCAACAGCAACAACGGAAATTCTTGTTGCCGGCGAACAAGGGGGCAAACAGGCAACGGTGCTTGTTGTCAGCGGTCTTATCGGCGGAATATTTGATTTCGTCTTTAGTGCTTTTGGAGCATGGTCGGAAGTCATTACATCGCGGATGTTCGGCTGGGGTGAGATACTCTCTGATAAATTTAAAATGGTTTTTAAAGTGGACGTTTCTGCGATGGTGTTTGGACTCGGTTACATTGTAGGATTAAAGTACGCTGCAATTATTGCTGCTGGTTCTTTTCTTTCTTGGTTTGTCATGGTACCATTGGTGTATGAGGTAGGCCAGTATCTTACTATTCCTCTTGGTGCAACAGCTACAAAGCTTATCGCTCAAATGAGTCCTGAGGAAATATTCCGCACATATGTTCGGCAAATTGGCATTGGCGGTATCGCAATGGCAGGCATTATAGGCATTATTCGTTCTTCCAAGATTATAGCCGGTGCATTCTCACTTGCCTACAAAGAAATCGTGCATCACAAATCTGGGGATGAAAGAAAAACCATCCGCACACAATCTGACATTCGGATGCTGTGGGTTGTCATATTGATTCTTCTGACAGCAATTGCCATTTTTATTTTTTTTGTGATCGGAGTCCTTCCTACTATCGGACAGGCAATAGTGGCATTATTAGTCGTAACCATTATTTCTTTCCTTTTCACAACTGTCGCTGCAAATGCTACAGCTATTGTCGGAACAAATCCGGTTTCTGGCATGACTCTTATGACACTGATTCTTTCTTCTCTCGTACTGACACAAATTGGTTTGAGCGGTACAACTGGCATGGTGAGTGCGCTTATCATTGGCGGTGTAGTTTGTACAGCACTATCAGTTGCTGGTGGATTCATTACTGATTTAAAAGTTGGCTACTGGCTTGGTTCTACACCTAAAAAGCAAGAAACATGGAAATTTCTCGGCATACTTATCTCAGCAGCAACAGTAGGTGGTGTAATTCTCGTACTCAATCAGGCATATGGCTTTATCGGCGACAAAGCGATGGTTGCTCCGCAAGCGAATGCAATGGCGGCAGTCATCAAGCCATTGATGTCAAACGCACCAACACCTTGGGTGCTTTATATTGTTGGTGCTGTTATAGCTCTACTGCTTGTGATTTTAAAAGTTCCGCCATTGGCATTTGCGCTTGGTATGTACATTCCACAGGAATTAAATACGCCACTTCTCTTTGGAGGATTTATTGCTTGGTTCGTTTCAACTCGAACAAAGAATGATAATTTGAACAACGCACGTTTCCAACGCGGCACATTGATCGCTTCTGGTTTTATTGCCGGAGGAGCTTTGTTTGGTGTCTTCAATGCATTTTTAAAATTTATTGACCAGCAATGGCCTTTTGGCTACTCTGGTTGGAATAACGAACAGTGGGCAGGATCAACAAACGGAGAAATAGCAGGTTTAGTGATGTTCGTGTTATTGTTTGCTTATGCATTGTGGGATTCAATGCGTGGAAAAGAGACAAATTCTTAATGAAATTATCTACTTTGCAACTAGCGAGATCCATTTAGTACATTGTGTTAAAAGTTGGAAATCGCTCTGGATAGGTCTGGAGCGGCTTTATTATTTTGTAATATTGGATGGTTATTATCTATAAGAATAACTTATTTAGACCAATATTCAGTTTATTTTTATTTTGGATAATAAAGCAAACACTTATAGCGAAACATTAGGAATAATGGTTGCATATATTATATCCTTTCGTTTTTAGATTCAGATAACGGGAGGCTTTTTCGGTTCACCTATGCCACGCATATCGCTAAACCAAAGTGACAAAACCAAAATATGATTCGTCAACTTCGATATAGCCTTAGAGTTGTTGCAGGTTTTCTTCTCCATAAATAGAGCTCTTCTCTCTAAAGATTTAATAGTATCAATCAACGATTGGACTATTCAATTTCAATTCATTGTATTTTATATGCGCTATTCTTTATTGCAATAGTTATTTCCTTCATACCATAAATTCATTTAAATGTAATCTCTGATATAGCCGGACTTATCATACAATATTAACGCATACGTACATAAAAAAAGCAATCCCGACTTTCGTCGGGACTGCTTTTTAAAACTGCTCCTTTGTTCCCAATAAAAACTATCGGGACGGGAAAGAAGATGTTACTTCAACATCATCATCTTCTTAACTTGAACAAAGTTACCAGCTTCAATTCTGTAGATATACAAACCAGATGCTAATTTTGAACCATCAAACACAACTTGATGATATCCAGCAGGCATCACTTGGTTAACTACATCAGCAACCTGTTCACCAAGAATATTGTATATCTTCAAAGTCACATTGCTTGCGACTGGCAATCCGAAATTAATCGTTGTTGATGGATTAAACGGATTCGGATAATTCTGCGACAATGAGAACTCTGTCGGTATGACAGGTGAAACTTCAACACCTGTATTCCCTGTTACTGTTACATTAAAGGTTGTTGAAATCTGGCTATTGTCAACATCTTTACCTGTAATGGTAATAACAACAGGACCGCCTGCTCTCAAACCTTTTACCTGTAGAGTATCAGTTCCAAGAAGTGTTGCCGTTGCAATAACAGGATTAGAACTGCTTACAGTATAAACCAGCGTACCAGTATTACCGGTAAAGACTGCTGGGTTTGTAAGTTTAATTTTAATCGTGCGATTAGCAATCGGATTATCATTCAAAGTTTTATCTGTTATTGCATTCAATACTGTCAGGTTAGACTTCACACCATAAGTAAAGATTGCGCCAGTAGGCTCTAAACCACTTGTTGCATTGATAGCGGTTACATCTGGTACACCAGCGCTTATGATGTTATTGTACGAATCACGAAGACCTTGAAGGTTCCATTGATTCTGTACATCATATGGAGTACCATTGCGTCGAATAATCTTCACATGGTTCAAACCAAGTTCGTTAAGATCTATCTCTGTAGGATTAAATCCAGCGGCTGTAAGATCAAGATTGAATGCCGTTGCACCCATCCCTGAGCTAGTTTTGATTGACCAGAAGAAGCTTGGATACCTAGCCAAATCAACACCATCAACGATTCCGTTGGTAATTGGTAATCCTGCAGTACCAGTAGGTCTACTATTCGTATGACTTACTGTTGCAATAACTCCGTAATTACCACCAGTTGGGAATGCACTAGAAATCACGAATGTAAGTGTCGCTGGCCGATAATTTGCCGTGTCGCCTACTGGGAATGTATTCTGAGCATAAGCTATTAATGTTGAATATTGCAGATCCTGCCGAACATTACCAACGACATGGCTCTTTCCGCCTGTAACGATATTTCGCACAAAACCTTTATTTGTACTCCCACCACCACTATTGGTCAACACCAACGCATTTGTTGTATCGGTCATGAGCAATCCGTTGTTAAACGTTACAATCTGATTACAAGTAAGATCACCACCAGTAATCTTCACAATATTGGAGCCATAAGTTTTGTTAATTGTGATATTACCAATAGTTGCACCACCTGTTGGTGTGCCAACATATTGATTAGCTGCACCTGTAAATGCCATCTGAACAGTTGTGCCGAATGTGGCGCCTGCTGCATTCACATTACCCTGCACCACTAAAGTACCTCCGCCTGTAGCATCAACCATTCCCGCAGTTAAGGTCGTCGTACCAGTGACCGATAGAGTGTCGGCTGATAAGAGGAAAGTACCGCTTGTCAACGTGAAATTTCCTACTTTTCTAGTAGCGTCCAGCGTTAAAGTACCACTACTTGCGACTGTCAGGTCTGTGACGTTAGCACTAACCGGCCATTCAGTTTTGGCTGTGCTACCAGTGCTGTTATAAGTCAGACTATATGCACCCGCTGGTGCAAGAGCGACAGTGCCCATTGAACCACCAGCGTTAACAACCACTTTTCCTCCAACTGCAAGGCTAATAGTTTTTCCTGTAGCAGTTGTCAAAGCAGCACCCAACGTTAATGTACTATTAACCGTATCAGATGCAGCCAATGTGATTGCACTATTGATCGTCAGATTGCGAGTTGTAGTTGCATTAGTTGGAAGTTCAACTCCTGTTGTAATACCTGCTGTTGTCATATATACAAGATCAATGACACCAGCGTACTTTGGAGCTTGCGATAATGTACCAGTATTAACACGAACTACGGTTGCACCATCTTTCACTATCATTCGATCTACTGTTGCACCTAACGTAAGACTACCAGCACCGAAGGTCAGCCTATTCGCTACATAGAATGTATCTGTCCCTGCAACTGCTGTAGCTGCATTGATAGTCAAATTGGGAATCGTCAATGATTTAGATGCTCCAGGTGTAAAGCCTGTAGCGCCATTGAATATAAATTCACCGATAGTGCCCGGCACTGTTGCTGATGTTGTTGCTGTAATTGCACCTTTTGTAAATGTATAGCCAGTTCCACCGGTAGCGAATGAGATATCATTGATACCGATAGCAAGTGTTCCCTTGGTCTGTGTCAGTAATTGGCTGATCACGATAGTTCTGGCTGTAGAACTGGAACTAGCAAATGTAACAATACCCGTGGAATTAATTGTAAGATACTGGTATGTGGGACCAGCAGCCATAGTAACAGTAGCTGTATCACCTGTTAGATTAATAACGCCAGTTGCCGCAGCACCTGTATTTGCATACGTGCCTGCAGTATATGTATACGTCCTACCAGAAATTGTCAGGGGAAGTGAATTTAAATCAACAGCACCAGCTGTGTGTACAAACACATTACTGACCGTCAATCCGCCTGCTGCTCCAGCAAGCTGAATTCCAGTTGCAGTAACTGTAAGGTTAGGAATTGTAACTGCAGTAGTAAGCGTATAAACCTTACTCACACTATTTGTAGCTACGACTGCACCTGCACCGGCTGTAAATGTTGCAGTGTTGTCATGCGTATAGGCATCTGCTAATGTCAAGTTGTTAGCGCCCAAAGCAATAACACTTGTACCATTATGCACCACTGCGCCAGTAACCCAGATGTTAGAGCCAAGGGTAAAAGTGCCACCGTTGACATTAAGAAGGCCTGCAATTGTTGCTGTAGCAGCAGCTGCACCCTTCATTGTTAAGTTAAGTGAGCCTGCTGTAACCGTAACATTTCCATTAATAGCAGATACAGTGGAGTTCATATTAAGCATTGTTGTTCCAGCTGTATTTACGAAATTCGTAATAGTTGCTGTAGCAGAATTCATTCCGATACTATCAACTAATGCAGCACCATTAATAGTAACAGTACCGAAGACTTTCATTCCTGTTGATGTGAAAGTACCCGATGCATTTGTTACTGTTAAAGTTACAATACTAGATGCTCCTGTACCACCGGTTAAGGCTGCGCCATTACCGGTAATTGCTAATGTTCCATTGGTTACTGTACCACTAACAGCGTGTGCACCTGTGTTACTGCTCAGCGTTAATGTCGAAGTACCAAGGTCTAGAGTTTCGAGAGCATTAACACTCAAATTGCCGGCAATTGCCATCGGTGTGCCTAATCCCGTAATGGTTTTGCCTGTGCCAGCTATTAAAGAAAGATTATTAACATATCCTGTAGTAAAATCAGTTGCCGACATTGTTTTATTGACACTACCTGTATAAGTTAAATTATACAGAGGTGTGATAGTCATAGCAGGCGTACCAGTTAAGAATGGCGAAGCATGCGTGTTAGCAGTGTTGATTACAACTGTTGGATAAAGAGGATCGGTAAGGCTCTTATCCAGCGTCAATGTGCTGCTGCTAAATAAATCTGTTCCATCATCTGGGGCACCCCAAATAATTCCACCGCCATCTAATGTCACTGTGCCTGAAATTGTAATCGTTCCAAGACAGTAGACATTGTTCGCTTGTGTCGTAAGTCTTACATAAAGATTAGAATATGTCTTCGAACCTGTAATAACAGCACCGTCACCAGCACCTGCAAGATTCGCGCCAGAGCCTTCAAAAATAAGACCGCCGATACCTGTAGCAGTATAACCGCGACCGCCGTTTGTGAATCTTGCACTAGCAGTTAGTTGTTCCATTCTAATATTGTCTGTTCCCATTATAAGAAGACCACTTGTAATTTTGAAGTCTTGGTCAACAAATAAGGAACCTGTTAAAGTAACAAGATCTTGATTCTCAACATAGCCAGCTATATAAGTCCCAGCATTTGCAACCTCAACAGAATAAACATGCATCTGTGTGCCGGGGATAATCGATTGTGGTTTTGGACCTGAAATAAGCATTTTGCCATTATTAGGCACAACCGTACCGCCTGTTCTGTTAAAATCGCCATTTACTGTCAAAGTGTTTGCACCAAATGTGAATGTACCTTGAGGTATGTTGAATGTGCCCGAAACTGTAAGACCAGCCCCGGCCATCGTAATGTTGCCTGCCGTCATATTAATATCGCCGACAACTGCTGTAGCGCCATTAATTGTGACTGTAGCTGCACCCGTTAAGTTAAAATTACCCTTAACAGTTGTCGGTGTGGCAATAGTAACCGGACCCGCGCCAGATGTAACAAGGTTACCCCACAGAGTATTAGGACCTGTAAGGGAGAAAGAAGATCCACTGCCGGTACTGGCAATTTCAACATTCGCCAGGTTTCCAGCATAGCTTGATGAACCAACTTTACCCGTAAATATAATAGTGCCGCCCGGTACAGTTGTAGTTGCTGTGGTAACAGAATAAATATCACCAGAACCTGTCAACGCATCTGCACCTGTAAGACTGAGCGTAAGTGTATTAGCGTTTAATTTAATCTTACCGTTGTTCACTACGGTGCCCGCAATTGTTTGGTTTGCACCAAGTACTACTAAACACGTTGCGTTATTTGTCAATGCACCGCCTAAAGCTCCAGTGCCATTGAGTGTCAAAGTTGTACCGGCGTTAGCTATAGTCCACCCAGCCGTAAACGCATCGCCAACTTGACCTAATGTCATAGTACCAGCTGCTGCGTTCTGTAAACCAGTTGTTGTGATAGCACCTCTTAAAGCAGCAGCTCTTGTTGTTAATGTGCCACCACTTAAATTCAATAGAGCAACACTGATATGCGCATTATCAGGAGTTGTGAAAGCCGCTGTCGAAGCCGGTGTAGCAATAGTGCCACCAATCGTAATAGTACCTGCGCCCGCGTTTTCAATTATAACAATGTGAGAAACCTGGTTATCTGTAGCGGCAGTACCCACAACGTTTGTGTTAACAAAAGTAACATTTCCAGCAAGAGTAATAGCCGCACCGCTGCCACCGCTATTATAAATTAATGGTAATCCAATTGTCAAACCAGTTTGATCACCGCCGTTGGGCTTAACACCTGTGTTTTTAATGTTTTCAGTCAAAGTTGAATTAACAACAATTTTACCACCAGCCAAAGTATTTTTAATTTCTCCTACGTTTGCATCTGTTCCAACCGTGGCAGCATCAACCGTAGAATATAAAGTTAATGTATTAGCAGCGCTTGCACCGATTGTAGTTGTACCAGTGCTTGAGTTAATAATGTCTACCGCAGATCCCGCAGTTGCAGAACCAAGAGTAACATTACCGTTTAAAGTAACAGCAGCATTTGCAGCATTCGTAATATTACCGCCGCTTGTTACACTGCCATTAAAAATAACTGCCGCAGTACCACCGGAAACACTGATAGTACCTGTCGTTGTTACATTACTGCCAATTGTTACAGCAACAGTGTTTGTAATTGTGATTGCACTTGCAGATAAGGCAGTGTTATCAATTGTGAGCGCGCCTGTTGCCTTATTAATAATCAATGTGCCTGTTCCAAGAGAGGAAGGCAGGAAAGCTGAAGTAGAGGCAACTGCATTTANNCATTTAATGTACCATCTGTAACCGTAAGAGTTGCACCGTTGCCCAGAACAACTTTCGCAGATCCAATATTCAGTGTGCCTTGTGTAAGCTTTAAAGCAGTAGCAGTAACACCTAAATTAAAAGTTTCACCGGTCTGCCCCAAGCTTACGGTACCGCTCGTATTAATATTGATACCATATGTTACGATTACCGTAACATCAACACCGCGTGCCACAGCAACAAAAGTTAAGCTCTTTGTGCCTGTGACGGCTAAAATATCATCACCTGTCCCACCTGCTTGAACCGGTCTGACATGGGCGGCATCGTACGTGCCAGCTTCAACATAAATAGTAGTTCCAGTAGCAGCCATACTAATGGCTTTAGAAATGGAACTGTATGCTTGCGTTCCCATTGCAACGCCAGTACCAAATGTATCGTCACCGTCAGTTGCGCTTACATAAATCTGAGCAAGTACAGAAATACTCAGAACTATAGTCAGCACGACAAGCAGTGCACCAAGTTTGAAAAGTTTTTTTGTAAACATTTGTTCCTCCGATATGAGATTATTTGAAATTTCTAAATGCCTCTTTACGGCATCCCTTACAAATTCTTCATCCACAAAAACTTTTAAAGAATTCCAGACTTCAAAAGTTCGAACCCGCAATCACGCCATTTTTTTTAGATGTAGATCGCTTAGGACGCGACGGGAATTAACTAGAATTAAATGTTAACCATCTTATCATCAGCTAAACTCCTTATTTTGTGAAAAGATATTCTAGGGAATTCTTACTCGGCACGTCTGTCCGAACTATTATATTCGGACATAGATACCAAACCAAACGCAGCCCTTAAAAAACGCTTAATTTCTTCGGTATCTAATTGCAAGCAATATATGAGAATTCGACAAACTTGTCAAGTCTTTTTTGTGCGTCAGCGCACAAAAAAGCACGCCTGTCTTTGGGTAAAGCGTTATCAGTAATTTCGCCCAATTCGTGGGTTCTCGTTAAGGATTTTGTAAAAAGTTTAAATTAATTTTCATTATTCTTTTCCACAAGCGCTAAGTTTCTTTTCATGTTCTTTCAAAATTATTTTTTTACTCTATTAAATTAGGTGCTATCAGTAATTGTTTGAGGATTTTGTTTTTCTGAATTTCTCTGGAATAACATAATGTATGAGCCCCAATTAAGCAAGCACTATTTTCATACAGGCGCTCAATTGTGATATTGCACACAATGAACGTCGGTGCATATAAAAAGTCCCGCAAAAAATAAAATGACCTCACAAAGAAGAAGGAATCGAGAGTATACTTTGTTCTATATACAACTAGCATATAGGGTGGTTTTACGTAATGCCAGTGATTAAGTTTAGCGTCGAAATAATTGAATAAGATTTGTCAACTAAAATTTGATTTATCTTGAAGAACCGATTTCTTCTCCAATAAGTGTCAGCACTAATTCTCTGGCTCCGCCATAATTACGATGCTCGCAGAAATAAATTCCCTGCCACGTACCAAAATTCAATCTTCCATCCGTCACCGGGATGGACACACTACTGCCAAGTATTGAAGCTTTAAGGTGCGCTGGCATGTCGTCGGACCCTTCAGTGTCGTGTTCGTAGTATGATGCATGTTCCGACACCACTTTGTTAAAGTGTTTTTCAAAGTCTTCACGGACAGTCGGATCGGCATTCTCGTTGAGTGTGAGCGATGCTGATGTATGTTTAATAAATACATGAAGCTCTCCGTGGCGAATTGTTTTCAACTCCGGAATTTGAGAAATGATTTCCGGCGTGACCAGATGAAATCCTCGGCTACGTGCCTGAAGTTTTATTTCTTTTTGAATGATAATCATAATCGTATTAGTAACCATCTCTTCGTACGCTTGAACAAAGAAAACGATAATCACTTTATCTCATCGTTAAAATTCTTAACTATACATGACTGTCGACATGAACGTTTATATATTACTGATTTACCAGCCATTCCTGCGCTTCTTCCATAGTATCCGCAAGATGGAAATCTCTCCCTGTTACAGTTTTAATTGCCGTCAAGATAATTTTCGACCAACCTGTAATTCCAACTACTGCGCTGGCTTTTACATATGGCGTGTTATGCTGTGCGTACTCTTTAATTATACCGGCTATCTCTGTATCAAATCCGGTATTTATTACTTTTGTAATGACGAGCAGTGATTTTGGAGGGTACTTTCGGATTATTTCTTTTGCTTGTTTAACATACTCATAAAATACCGGTTTATCTTTTGATTGCAGTTCTGCAATATCCAAGCAGAAAATTGTTTTTCCTTTATGATTAAATTCGTATACACCTGCCATTTCGTTGCCTCCTGATTTATTGCTGTGTCAGCCATTCCTGCGCTTCTTCTATAGTATCGGTAAGATAGAAATCTCTCCCCACAATTGCTTTGATTGCGGCCAACACGATTTTCTGCACTCCTGATATTCCAACTAAAGCACTGGCTTTTATATATGGAGTGTTGTGGTCGGCATATTCTCCCATAATCGCAGCAATCTGTGTGTCAAATGCGGTGTCCGTAACATTTGTAATAACCAGTAAAGATTTAGGAGGATGCTTTCGGATCTGCTCCTCAGCACATTCAACATGTTTTTGCAGCTCTAGTTTATCTTTTAATTTTAGCTCCGCGACATCCAAATATAGAATATTCTTACTTTTATAATTGAGTTCATAGACACCGGCCATTGCATTACCTCGAGTGGTTATGTAGGTTTCAAAACGCACAGCGAATATATAAATATTTTCTGGGACTTTCTATACTTCAGACAGCCAATTAGTTCGTATTCTAATTGTTTGAAAAAGACTTCCACAACATGAACATTGTGAAGGGTTTGAACCTTTAACAAGGTTTACAGATTTTCGCAGGTTTTATCTTTCAATCCAACAAACTTTTTTGCTTATTGTCCGTAAAATATAAGCGCAATCATACCTAATTCAACCGCTAATAACCATGGAGACCCTATGAGACGCATAGTATTGTTGGTGCTGTTATTTATTATTATAGAGAACACAGTATTGGCACAATCAACAATCACGCCATACCACGAACGTAACGATTTTCTCTTTACATCACCTGGAGCAATGAAATTCGGATTATATGGATATGATAATCCCGCCTTGCTTTCGTATGTTCGTCAACCGGATGTTTTGGTTACGTGGAATGATGCGGGCGATCCGGCAAATCGTTGGGGCATGTTTGTCGGATTACCAGATGTAGGATTCGGTATGGTGCACGAACGAATTGGCGGCGCCGCAATCGCCGATTACAATCTTTCACTTGCGACAGGCGATAGAACCCTCAGTACTGGAATTTCTTATGGCTGGACTGTTACCGATAATCCTACTCTTGATAAATCCAGTCTGCTTACGTTAGGTACATTGTATCGACCACTCCCGTTTATTTCCACAGGTGTTACGTATACATCGGCATTGAACACGAAAGGATATGAACTCGCAGGAGATATCGCCGGGCGCCCTCTGGGAAGCGAACGGATAACCATTTTTGCCGATTACATTCTTCACCGCACACCTCAACTCAATCAAAATATGTGGAGCGCCGGAGTTGCCATAGAAGCAATGCCCGGCATTCGCATTACCGGACGGTATTTCAATACGGATGCATTTACTCTCGGTGTGCAATTCAGCCTTGGCCATGTTGGGTTGGAAACTCAAGCTCGCTATGACGGCAACCAGAAGCACGCGTACAACTCGTATGGTATTCGTCTTGGTGCGTACGACAGGAATATATTCGCCGCTTATTTCCATTCACAAGATAAATTTATTGAACTAAACCAGCCGGGACATATTGATTATCAACGCTACATACTTTTCGACAACACACAAGTGCTGAGCGATCTGCTCATTACAATTGATGCTGCGAAAAATGATCCCTCCATCGGCGGGATTGCGATCAACACTTCGGGGATGGAGACGGATCGTGAAAAGTTATGGGAACTACGTGAGAAATTAAAAGATTTCAAGACGAACGGGAAAAAGGTCTTCATCTTTATCGATCGGTGCAATATCGATCTATACCATTTTGCTTCAATAGCAGATAAAATTGTCATGGATCCGTTTGGCGATGTGACGCTGGAAGGATATATTATGGGACGAACGTTTATCAAGGGTACGTTGGAGAAGATCGGTATCGGTTTTGATGAATGGCGGTTCTTTAAATACAAATCGGCAGTTGAAAGTATTTCACGCGATAAAATGTCAGATGCCGATCGGGAACAGCGTCAAAAGCTCATTGATGATTGGTACAAAATTGCAAAGTCAGATATTTGTGAAGCCCGCCATCTGACATCAGAGCAATTCGATAAACTCGTGAACGAAGAAGTGTTTTTCTTGCCGCAGCAAGCCATTGAGAACGGATTGGTGGATTCGCTGGGCCGATGGGAAATTGTGAAGGAGCTTGTGAAAAAAGAAACACGGGGCGAAGGATCGTTTGTTTCATCTGGTTCGCTTACAAAGTTTAATCTGCCGTACGATAACCATTGGGGCGAACCGCCCCGTATCGCGGTTATCTATGCACTCGGGGCTTGTGCGATGGATGAAGGTATTACTGCTCGCAGATTAGTAAAAGATGTTGAAGCGGCAGCAGATGATTCGCGCATAAAAGCTATCGTACTTCGTGTCGATTCGCCTGGCGGTGATGCAATGGCATCGGATTATATTGCCGTGGCAATGAAGAAGGCGAAAGGCAAGAAGCCTATAATTGTCTCGCAAGGATTTGTTGCTGCATCCGGCGGATACTGGCTTTCGATGTACGCAGACACGATCGTTGCCGCACCAGGCACGATTACCGGCTCCATCGGCGTCATCGGCGGATGGATGTACAACAAAGGACTGAAAGAGTCGCTTGGAATGTCCACCGATTTCGTAAAGATTGGCGCGCATGCTGATCTAGGATTTGGATTCAGGTTGCCGTTTATTGGACTCGGAATTCCGGATCGTAATATGACCATTGAAGAACGAGCACGTATGGAGAGTTCAATTAAAACGATGTACAAACAATTCGTTGAAAAAGTTTCTCTCGGAAGGAAGAAAACATACGATGAAATTGAACAGATTGCACAAGGCCGCGTTTGGTCTGGATTAGATGGAAAACAGAACGGTCTCGTGGATGTTTTGGGTGGATTGGAAACGGCAATCAATATTGCAAAGGAGCGTGCCGGTATCTCAAAGGATCAGGATATCACTATAATAGAGATGCCGAAGAAGGGATTGATAGATTTTAGTATGTTTATGCCGAAACTTTTTGGCATCGAAGCTAAAACCTCAAGCGATCCAATGATCGAATTATTGAAGTTTCGAATACAACATAACGGTGAGCCGCTGCCTATGCTGCCAATGGAAGATATGGATATGATGAATCCGGCAAAGTAAAAATCGTGCGAGGTGCGTAGAGACGTTCAATTGAACGTCTCTACAGATTATAAAACAAAAAATCCCGCTCAAAGCGGGATTTTTTGTTTGTATTCTAATAATTGAATTAGCCTACGCTTTGCCTGCACTGCCAAGCACGTTTGTGACCTTGTGCTTGTAAAGCACTTTGAGTGCATCGCGGGCCGGACCAAGATACTTGCGCGGGTCAAATTCGGCTGGGTTATCTGCCATCGTTTTTCGAATTGCTGCTGTCATGGCTAAACGTCCATCAGAATCGATGTTCACTTTGCATACCGCCGAAGCTGCTGCCTTGCGGAGCTGGTCTTCGGGAATTCCAACTGCATCTTTCAACTTACCGCCGTTCGAATTAATGATCTTCACTAAATCAGCCGGTACAGATGAAGCACCATGCAATACAATAGGAAATCCTGGAATCCGTTTTTCTACTTCTTCCAAAATATCAAAACGAAGCGGCGGCGGTATTAATACACCGTCAGCGGAGCGAGTGCATTGTTCGGGTTTAAACTTGTTCGCACCGTGCGATGTACCAATCGAAATTGCCAGCGAGTCCACACCAGTCTTCTTCACAAAATCTTCCACTTCTGCAGGCTTTGTATAATGAGTGACAGCGCTGGAGACTTCATCTTCGATGCCAGCCAAAACACCCAACTCGCCTTCGACAGTTACGTTATATTTATGTGCGTATTCAACTACTTGACGGGTCAGTTCCACATTCTTGTCATAGGGATAATGTGAGCCATCAATCATCACCGATGAAAAGCCGAATTCAATACAGGACTTACAAAGTTCAAACGTATCGCCGTGATCTAAATGCAACACGATAGGAATTGCGTAGCCTAATTCTTTTGCATACTCCACAGCGCCTTGTGCGAGGTATCTGAGCAACGTCTGATTCGCATATTTACGGGCACCGCTGGAAACCTGCAAGATGACAGGTGATTTTGTTTCCACGCAGGCACCGATGATTGCCTGTAGTTGCTCAAGGTTATTAAAATTAAAGGCCGGAATTGCGTATCCGCCTTTTATAGCTTTCTGGAATAATTCTTTCGAATTGACCAATCCTAATTCTTTATAATTTGTCATATTTATCTTTCGTTGTTCTGTGTTAAGCCACATAATGAATAACTCGCCTCTAATAAAGAGTTCTCTCGAAACTGGAAGAGAAGAATTACAGTTTCGATCGATAACGGAGTGGCGTTGCCGTACCGAACGTTCTACATCAAAATACTCGAAAATGTGAAAGAATGCAACCGTACTTTTGTAATGTACAGCAGAGCATAATTATAGAATGGTATGCATCTCATCTGCAATGATATTATTTTCTTCCCTGCCCCGTTCTGTTTCGGCGCTGATACCCTGTGCGTTCATGCTTTTCCGGTGAATGGCGGGGCGGAAGTTCGGGAATAGGAGCCGTCAAATGTTCGTCAGGATACGTACACTTGATTTTTTTTCCTAAATATTCTTCGAGCTTCACAAGTTCGTACGCGTCATCTTCATCGGCGAAGTTGATAGATATACCGTTTGCTCCGGCGCGCCCGGTTCGTCCTATACGATGCACATACTCTTCCACATCCTGTGGCATATTATAATTGATAACATGCGAAATCCCTTCGATGTGAAGTCCGCGCGATGCGACATCCGTTGCGACCAGCACACGGATCTTTCCCTCACGAAACCGCTCCAATCTGCGGATTCTCTGATGCTGCTCCACATCGCCCGAAAGAAGTGCACAGCTGACCCCATAAGTCTCGAGCAGTTCCTTCACACGGCGCGCTTCATCTTTACGATTGACAAACATCAGCACACGGTCTAAGTGCTTTTGCATGATCAGATTATAGACGAGCGCTGCCTTTTGATTGTAGGTGGTGATATAGGTGATTTGCTCGACGCTGTCCACGGCAACCTTGTCAGGCATGATATTTACTTCGAATGCCTGCCGTGTCCATGTTTCGGCAAGCCGCTTGACATCGGACGTCATGGTTGCTGAAAAGAACATCGTCTGCCGTTTTGCTTTTGGGGGTGTATTCAAAACAATTGAACGAACAGCGTCTATGAATCCCATATTGAGCATGCGGTCGGCTTCATCAAGAACGAGAATTTCTACTTTGCTCAGGTCCACTAATTTTTTCTTCATGAAATCTATCAAACGGCCGGGAGTACAGATAAGAATATCGCATGGTTCGCTTTTCAACACTTCCTCTTGTTTTGTATAATTCATCCCGCCGAGAATCGATAGAATACTGCATGTGATATATTTACCGAGTCCGCGCGCGTCTCTCTCAATCTGCATTACGAGTTCGCGTGTTGGCGCAAGTATTAACGCCCGGGGAGTGCCGTGATGCCGTTTCCCTTCGATCGGATGTTTAAGAAAGTGAGCAAAAATTGTAATGAGATATGCAGCGGTTTTTCCAGTTCCGGTCTGTGCCTGAGCAGTCACATCTTCACCAATCAGCGACTTGATGAGAGTTTCTGCCTGTACAGGAGTGCAATAGTGAAACTTGAGATCGTACACCGCATGCATTATTTCATCTGAAAGCTCAAAATCGTGAAACCGTGTTTTGCCGTCGACAACGGGAACTTTGAATACCGCACTAACCCACGGCTCAGCCGGAACGACCGCTGGAGGCTGCGTCTGTGATGGTGTTTGCTGTACAAGTTTAGCTCTTCGGGCAGCATACTCTGCGCGGGTCTCACGTTTCCGAATATCACGCGGATGGTGCGTACCTTCGGGTTTTTCGTGCGGGAATTCTTTTCGTCTCGCCGACGATGATTTCGGTTCTTTAATAGTTACTGCTATTGGCGGCGAAATGGGTTTTGATGCTGCACCAAACACATTTTTAATTCGTGTAACGATTTTTCTAAACACTCGAACGTTTTCCTTTTTATAAATGTACTATTATCTCATTAATATACAAAAAAAGAGTAAGGAATGGCTGGGGATGTATCGAAAAAACGAAAAGCCTGTCATGCCAAATTACTGCAGAAGTGCGATATAAATTACATTCAGTAAGACCTGGACGCCTAAAAAGTTCCATCTCTATTTAGTTTTACAAAGTATTGTATGTTTTTAATTAAGTATCTCTGTATGTCTTTATGTAATAATTCATTGACAGTGAACGTTTCTTATAAGAATCCTAGACCGCTTGAATCTCTGCATGACGTTTGATACTATGTACCCATTATCATTTTCAACTGCCGTTGTATTTATGAGGCATAATTTTTATTGTTTTATAGTCCGAGGAGAATAAGAATGAAAAAAATGGTTTTGATTGTGGCATGCACCATCTTTGCTGGATTACTATCGCATGCACAAATAAAAAATTATTCAAAAGTAAAAGACGGCGTTGTTTTTGAAACACCTGAAAGGAAACTGAAACTGAGGGTGATTTCGAATACTATCGTGCAAGTGATTGCATCACCGACAAAAAAACTTCCGCAGAGAAAAAGTTTGTCGGAAACGGACAACCTCAAGTCGACCGGCAAATTTTCTCTACAGGAATCGGCAAATGAATATATTGTAAAAACTTCAAAGCTGATTGTAAAAATCAATAAAGCTGATGGAACAATAAAATATTTTGATTCGAACGGCACCCTTCTCCTTGGTGAACGGCAAAACGGAAGAACATTCGAAAAATCGGACTCTCCCGGCGATACGGCGTGGATTGTCGAACAGAAGTTCTCGTCACCGGACGATGAAGCAATCTTCGGCCTCGGACAATACCAATTCGATGTTATGAATTGGAAGAACGGACACATGAAGATGAAACAACAAAACACGGCTATTGCGAGTCCGGTTATCGTGTCGAACAAAGGATATGGTATGTTCTGGGATAATTATTCATTCACCGAATTCAATCCGGAAACTGAAAAGATCGAATTAAAAAGTATCGATGACAACAACATCGGCACAGAATTCACGCCTGTTGTTTCGGGGACATACACACTTGTACTCGATCGGCCTGGTTCAGCGCCGATAGAAATGACATTGAACGGGAAAAAAGTATTCAGCTTTGTTGCAGGCGTCGGATACTCCCCTTCTATTATAAAGGCGGATCTCGAAGCGGGTAAAGCTTATTCGATCAACATTAAAAATCTGGCGAAGCAAATCAATCCCGCAGTTACGTCGCAGTTTCTAATTCCGGCAGACGGTAAACCGGGAGAACACGGTTTAAAAGGAGAATATTTTCCGAATATGAAACTGCAAGGTGAACCATCATTCGTACGGATCGATTCGGTTATCGATTTTGATTGGGGAAACGGGCCTCCGAAGAAGGGATTTAAAACAATCGAATATTCTATCCGATGGACAGGAAAACTAAAAGCGCCTGCAACAATGAAAAATGCGTCAATTGATGTGGCGACCGATGATGGTGTTCGCCTCTATATTGATGGAAAAAAAATTGTTGAGAGCTGGAGAGACCGTTCTCCTGAAATTGACAGTTATAATATGGATATTGATTCCGGGAAAGTGTACGATATAAAAATTGAGTATTATCAAAATGGTGGTGGAGCGTCCGCTCGTTTCTCCTGGACCGGCGACAAGAAAACAATTGACAGCCATTTTGCAGATCAGATCGGACTGGCTTGCCGTACTCCCCGTATGGCGCAGCAGATGTCTTTCAAATCAAAAGTCGCCGACGCGATCAATTATTATTTCTTCTATGGGCCGGAACCGGACAACATCATCGCGGGTATCAGAAAAGTTACAGGAAAAGCCCCGCTCTATCCAAAATGGGCATACGGATTGTTCATGAGCCAGTTCGGCTGGAAAACTCAGGAAAAAATTGAGAGTATTATCGACGGCTATCGTCAGCGGAAAATTCCACTCGATGTTGTGGTGCAGGATGCCGAGTATTGGCCTCTCTACCCCGATAATTTATGGGGCTCACATTTTTTTGATTCAAGTCGTTATGCAAATCCAAAGGCGATGGTCGATCATATCCATCAAATGAACGCGCATACCATCGTCTCTGTTTGGCCGCGCATAAATAAAGGGACTGATGTGTACGATAGTATGAATGCAAAAGGTTATTTGCTCGGACTTCAGGAGACTTGGGGCAAAACAAATGAAGGAGTAGCACTTCAAAATGAATCTCCGAACGCGGCGTATGATCCATTCAATCCGGCAGCCAGAAAACTCTTTTGGAGTTTCATGAACGACCGACTCTTCAAACTCGGCTTCGATGGCTGGTGGATGGATGCATCCGAACCTGAATGGGGCTATGATTTTTCGCAAGCTCATACTGCTATGGGGACCGGCAACCGGTTTCTGAATGCCTACCCGCTTATGTCGAAGAAAGGCGTGTACGAAGGACAACTCTCGACCGGAAGCATGAAGCGTCCGTACATTTTGACCCGCTCTTCCTTTGTCGGTCAGCAGCGGTACGCAGCTACAACCTGGAACGGCGATGTGAGTCCGGATTGGGACACCTATCGCAAAGAAATTCCGGCAGGGTTGAATTACTGCATTACCGGCTTGCCCTATTGGACAGTCGACATCGGCGGTTTCGTTCCTTATAAATTTGCTGATTCACCAGAATATCCTGAATTGCTTGTACGCTGGTATCAGTATGGAACATTTTTGCCGATCCTGCGGGTTCATGGCTGCAGAAAAACTGAATTCTGGAATTACGACAGCATGACCGCCGGTCTTCTGACAAAATATACGAACCTGCGTTACCGGTTGATGCCATATATCTATTCTCTCGGTGTGAAGGTGACCATGAACGATTTCACTATCTATCGCGCCCTCATCATGGATTTTAGAACTGACACAAATGTGTACAACATTCAGGACCAATTCATGTTCGGCAATGAATTTTTAGTCTCCCCTGTCGTTGAACAACATGCGAACTCAAGAAAAGTGTATCTGCCGAAAACCTTCGGCGGCTGGTTTGACTTCTGGACCGGGAAGAAATACGAATCGAATCAAACTATCGACGCTGCAGCACCGCTTGAGACAATTCCTCTATTTGTAAAAGCGGGTTCAATCGTTCCGATGGGGCCATTCATTCAATATGCCGAAGAAAAAACAAACGGCGATATTGAATTGCGGGTTTACACCGGATCCAATGGTTCATTTTCTTTCTATGAGGATGAAAACGATAATTTCGATTACGAGAAAGGGATGTATTCCATCATTCCATTTTCATGGAACGAAAAAACAAAAACACTTGTCATCGGCAACCGGGAAGGTATCTATCCGGAAATGATAAAGAAAAGGAAAATAAAGATTGTGTTCGTTGATGAAAACCATGGTGTCGGCATGGAAATTGAGAAACAGCCGCTGAAAGAAATCATGTATACCGGTCGTTCAGTACGGGTAAAGAAATAAATCCGCACGGAGAGATGTCCAAAAACATGTCTTTCAGGTCTGTAGGGGTGCATCAAACAAACTATAATCTATCGAGCGTTGTAGGATGAGATGATTTGTCCATCCTTACCAATAAGCATTAACGCTGCTCTGCCCGGTTCCAGATTGATGCGAACATTTGTTTTGCTCTTACTATCTTTAAATGAGAATGGAACAGAACTTGAACTTTCTGATGTAAAAACGTATAGAGTAGCATTTGGTAACTGTGTCGGGCAGATTAAAATGCCTGGATCTTCACATGATGTCTCGTATGCGGCAGTTACTCCGGCATAATTCATAGCAAATTTGTAAATACGTCCTACAATATTTAATTGATCGGAAAATTCAAGAGGTACCGTAAAGTATAGTAGATGACCTTTTCCAAGCGGGAGGTCAAGAAATGTTTGATCATTCCGAAGGACGCCCCGTTCGGTATAAGTTGTTTTATCGCCGGAATAGCTCAACCGTGCTGAATCTCCCGGCCACCTTATTTGTATCTCCCGTGTTGTCAATGATGCTGATGTATAGCCGGCATTCCAATCATGTACGCGCTCCGGAACTGGCGCCCAATGCTCATCGGCATCAACTCTTCCGGAAATAAGCAGTGTCGCACCGGACCGTACTTTATTCATCAAAATATCCCATGCAGTCTGGCTCAACACCCATGGTGAAGGAACGATGATCAATTTAGCGTCAGGCATCTGCGAAAGTTGATATTCACCGATCGCGAATGCAGTTCCGCGGGCATAGTGATATAATGCTCGTACGGCATTTTGCTGCGCAGATAATCCCCAACCGCTGTAGACAGAAAGTTGCAGCGATTGCGGAAGCACTAATGCAATTTCCGGTAATTGTGATTCAGTTGCATATGGCTGTGCCTCGCGGGCAAACGATGCAATACCTCTGATCGTGTTCATCCATTGTTTATATGAACCATCGCGCCGTAAGAGGCCGAAATTATCCGTGCGTGTCCAATCCCAATGAAGAACTCCAGCGTTTGCATTTGCAAAACCAAGCGCTAATTTTCTTTCCAAAAGCGGCATCCCTTGCACGTCATCCCAGCGCCACGAACCATCTATAGATGCTGCAGGTTGCGGGCCTGTTTCTCCAATGAGATTTGGTTTATTCAAAGTTTTTGCTGCGACGGAACTCCACAAAAGCGCATCATCACGCCACCAGCTATGATTCACAGTGTAAGTGACTTTTGAATTTGCCCAGAATTGATTGAGTACTCGATCCGCAATACCACCCTCATCCTGACCGACTGTAATTGCTTGTTGTGCTCCTGTACTGCGAATTGCTTCAATCATAGTATTGACCCACTGAGTAAA
Source organism: Ignavibacteriota bacterium (assembly GCA_003142475.1). Lineage (GTDB taxonomy): Bacteria > Bacteroidota > Ignavibacteria > UBA10030 > UBA10030 > Fen-1298. The sequence continues at coordinate 78,147 of PLMK01000008.1, read as the reverse complement.
AGCATCTTGCGCGAAAAGATTATAATCAACTGCACGCACATTTCGCGGATTCCCTGAGCGCGATGATTCCAAATCGGAAAAAGACGGCAGCGGGATTCTCTCAAATGCTCCCAAGTCAGATAAAGTTGTTCGCCAGGCTTGAGCAAGTTTATCGACAGTAATGTAACGCTGCTTCAACCAGTTTTGCCATGCAGCAAGTTCTGCCGGATCTCCATTGGGTGAATTACCTCTCCAGATACGTTTCGGATTTGAAAAACTTGGTTCGTTAATAAGATCGAAACTTAAAAATGGTACATTCCGAAAACGCGTGACGATTGCACGAACATAGTTCAGCTGAGCTTCAATCGCTACCGGATCCAAATACGGATTCGATCCCGGCCCTAAACGACCGCCATCTTGACCTTGTCCCTGCATTTCGGTTTGCGGATCGAACGCAAAAAAAGTAAAAACAACTTGCATGTGATGGCGCGCCGCAGCACTGAGGTATGCTTCAAGAGCATTGAACAGGCGTTCTTCCGGAGCGCCGTTCACCCAATTCAAATATGATGCACGATTAAGCCATATCCCGGTACGCACAGCGGTGAGACCTTGTTGTTCCATTTCCGTAAAATCTTTTTCCCATACCCATGCATTTCCTCCGAGGCTGCCCCCATAGAAAAAGCCCTGTGTATAAGCATCGGTACCAAAGTAATTTGCACCTGCCATTAAATACGGTTTTCCGCCAAGCCTGAAATAATCGCGTCCGGCTTCCAGGCGTTCTCCCGAGCGGAGCAATGCCGTATCGCGTACAAAAACGCCTGATGTATATTGTTCAAAAAGTGTATCACCGATAGATAATGAAGCGCGTACTTTATAAATTCCGGGTTCGTTTATTGGTAATGATAGATTGATATTTTCCTGCAATGAATTACCGCATGCAGTTGTTCTTGCGGCGAGAATTTTTGATCCGGAAAGGAGTTCAAGAGTTAATTTTGCCGGCCGCCCATCGCGCAAAACATCGACAGAACCAGACACGTGATCTCCGGGTTCTATGGCAAGCTGCTGGAGATTAAACCATAGCCTGCTGCCGCCAAGAGATGCATAGACAGCTGATTTCCGTATCAATTCAATTCCATCTTTAGAATTCCAAAATTCGGGTTTTGTATCGAAGCTGAGATAGACACGCCGCCGCGGCGGCTGACCATGGCCTACCAGATCTTCAGCGACCACAGGAGCGGAAATGCGGTTGCCTTGAGAATCAACGAGAAAACAAAGTCCTCGATATCTTCCTCCAAATCCTGCATTCACAAAAACCCGACGGGCATCTAAAATAGAGTTATAAAACCATGGTGCATCTTCGTCGCACTGCATATTCCATGGTCCATGCTGCGGTGCCTCATATGAGTGTTCTATACCGAGGGAATGTGCATATGTGTTCTGCGGATAATCGATCCGCCAGTTATTTTCCTTCCAATAAACGGGCACGAAAAAAGGCCGACCACCCAGTACGAGCAAATTGCCCTTGCGGAGATGATGCTGAATCGTTTCCCATGCATCAGCAGGCAGTGCAGATCCATACGGTAATACAAGTAGATCACCTTCTGTCAGCGCATCGTTCTTTTGCAATTCTGAGAGATTGATAAAGCGAGGTTTCAAAGGCGCGAATGCATGCTCAAGCGACATGCGGCTAATCACACCATTCTCGATAGTCGGGAAGTTCTTTTCAAAAAAAATGATGGTTTTACCGAATCCTGGTACGACCGTCGCAATGAAAACAATGATAAAGAGGTTAATGTACCGTGCTAAGTATTTACGCATAGTATGAGCGATTATGAATTATTAGTATCAATGTTCATATTTGAAAAGGTATGGAGAAGAACTAACAATTGCCACTGAATGAATTGTAATGCTTGGGAGTTATTCTCTAATAATTGTACAGACTCGTTGTATCAGATAACTTCTTTGTGAAAATGTGATATTAGTGTTTGATATCGGAATTACAAGATGGGGTCGACTTATTATGCCGACCCCATCTTTAGAAAGGATTATTTGTTCAATTCCAAATTTAATGTGATGGTCACATCTTTTCCAACTATCATACCGCCGGTTTCCAAGGTCTTACTCCACTTTAAATTGTAGTCGAACCGGTTGATTGTTGTAGTGGCTTTCCAGGCAGAAAGCACACCGCGATCAGTTTTAAGCGTACCGTTGAGTACCGCATCAAATGTTACGTTCTTTGTCACATCACGAATTGTCAAATCGCCGGTAATTTTGTACTTATTATCGCCGAGTTTCTCGAATGATGTACTCTTGAAATTTATTTCTGGAAATTTTTCAGCATTAAAAAAATCATCCGATTTTAGATGATTATCTCGCATTGTATTATCTGTGCTGAGGCTGCCGACTTTGATGGTGCTCCGGACTTCTGCATCCGAGAAATCATCTTTTGCGGATTTCAACGTGATAGCGAAATCCTTGAAGCTTCCTGTTACTTCAGAAATAACCATATGCTGTACTGTGAACATGATACTGGAATGAACTTTATCTAACTTCCAATCAGATTGTGCCAATGTAAATGCTGTGGTGGCGAAAATTGTAAGAAGAATAAATGTTACTCTTTTCATGATAGTATCTCCGTAATTAATGAATGTTTATTTACCACACTGTATTGTAAACCGGCAAATTAGTTCATAGATAAATGCATCTGTGCTTGAACTTGGCTGTTATGAAACATTAACTCAACGACATCATAGTGCATAAACTTGAACAATGGCATCATTTTAAGCGTTTTCCTTACTGCTTCCAAAGAAGTTGCGAGCAATGTTACCCAGAGTGTTCCTCGATCGGCAGATAAACTATAGCTCGTGATTATTCCCTTTTCCATAAGACGATTAACTTGCGTTCGCTGGCTGGGAAGTAAAGTAACAAATTCCTGATTAAACGATTTTGCGAACCGGATAATAATCATATACTCATTCATCGGAGACTGTCTGCTTTATGACATTATTAATTGTTTTCATTTGTCATTCTTGAGATTATACAAATGTACGTGACAACAGAATTAATACAGCGCCAAGCAACGCAATATTTTTCATAAAATTGACCATCTCGTGCATTTTTGCAGTAGGATCTTGAACCTTCCAAAAAGCGTGCATAATAAATGTTACAGGAATAAGAAAGAATACTAAGGCAACCAGCCCAACACTCGGCAATATATCAAAGAGCACGCTTAATCCACCTACAATTAGCAGTAATCCAGAGAACCCTACCGATAATTTCGGTATAGGCGCACCTTTAGACTTCGCATATCCGGACATCATATCAAGCATTTTGAAATGATTGAAACCGTTATAGGCAAAATATCCACCAAATAATATTCGACCAAGATAGAGCAATGTCGTTTCCATTCGATTCCTCCTTTATGAGAATGATTGTAAATAATTCTTTACGTGCCGACGACTTCAACACTCTTTACGTTCTCTAAACTTTTTCTACTTACCTGCTTACGATAAGCAAGTGTTAGCGTTGCTTCAATCAATTGACGAAGCTGCTGTCTTAATTTTTAATCGACAAGCGAGCCATCCGGCATGAATGCGGACTGTGCAGTGCGAATGAAAACCTGCGGCTGCGGAACAAGTTCCACATTCAATGCCGCCAGGACTTGCCGCAAGTGAAGCTGCGCTCGCAATGTTCCGTTTAATCCATTTGAAGCACCAAAAATAGCTGCAACCTTCCCGTCAAACGGATTTGTTATATCGGACGCCCAGTCGATGGCATTTTTTAATATACCGGGAATCGAATGGTTATATTCAGGCGTTGCTATCAGCAGTACATCGGCTGAAGCTATTGCGTCTTTCAATTTCTTTACTGATTCCGGAAATCCATATGCTCTCAGGTCTTCATCAAGCATCGGAAGGTTGAGCGTTTTCAGATCTAATTCTATCACATTCGCATTTAATTCAGACACGATCTGTTTTGCTATCTGCAGCGCTTTCCGATTAAAAGATTCTGATCTCAAACTGCCGGCAAACGCTAAGATATTTAATGTATTGATTGTCAATTCTTATTCTCTGCAAGCTGTTGAGAACAGCAAGGTAATTTTCATAGTTTCAAATTTGTATTAAATAATTAATACAATTTTTGTAACCTGGTGCCGAGCTTCTTCAAGAGAATTCCAAGTTCTGCTTGTTCAGATTCTGATAGCACCGATGCAAGTTTTACTATATATCGCGCGTGTTTTGAAAATATTTTTTCGAAAAGATGCTTACCTTTCGGTGTTAATTTCACATAGAAAGCACGGTGGTCTTCATCGTTGACTGAACGCTCAACGAGTCCATCTTTTTCTAAATTATTTACTACAACCGTCATGTTACCGCCGCTGACAAGATGTTTCTTAGTCAGATCTCCGATGAGCATGGTGCCAAGGTGACCCAGACATTCTATTACGCCAAACTGTGCCGGTGTCAACCCGAACGAATGGATGTCTGCTGCTGTCAGGTGGCTGAATGTATCATGAGCCCGTGATAGTTTTACCCACATCGAAAGGGCGAGATCGACTTTTTTACCATACTGCTTTGTAGTTTTCATTTATTTATCCTTTCAAGTTCAAATTATTTAACAGAAAGATAGTATGGATAGTTCCCAGTATCAAGAGAAAGGTAACGCTGTTGTGGTAAGACAAGATGGGTTTAGCAGAACCCATAGCGGCAGGTACAAATTGTTATTATAAATCAATTTGCCGGTTTTTTCGCCTTTATTACTCTACGTATCTAAGTTCACGTCAATAATCGGTATATCCCAATGACCGATCAATATTTCGAACCGCCGTTGTTCTTCTTTTTTGAATGTTTCCTGATCTTTAAATAGTTGCCGGCTAAGCTCGGCTTCATCAAATCCATCATCAGTTGCTTGTACATTCTTCCAAATCAGAGTGACTCTATAATCCCAGCGACCGTCTTCAGTTGCATGGAGACGTGGGTGGGCTGCCGAGATTTGGAGGAGTCTTCCTAATTCTATCTGCCTTTTTAGAATTGGATAATGGTTCTTCTTAAATAAGTGAATAAACTCTTCGGCGTGTCCCCACTTCGTTTTATAGTAATACTCAACGATATACGGTTTGTCTTGCTGGGTCATCGTTAATCTCCAAAATATATTTAATTTATGTTTCTATTCTTTACTGCAGGAAAGACATTGAAGAGAGCGTCCCTCCGTATTTATTTCCCAATCGCATGGTCAATTGCTTTCCGGACTGCGTTGACATCTGCAGGTAATAGAATCGGCGAATTCGGATACAATGAATTCACATCAGAAAGATTTTTCTCATGGTAGTCCACCTTGAATTGCGAGAATTTCAATCCGTGAGCGGTGGAGATAACGACAACACGGTCTTTCTTCTTGATAACTTTGTGTTCAATCAATTTTGAGAGCGCAGCAAGCGCAACGCCGGTTTGCGGACAAGTGAACAATCCTGCACGGTCAGCACGAGCGGAGGCATTTGCTAATTCATTTTCCGTTGCCTGCTCTACGATGCCATCAAATTGCCGCAGTACTTTCACAGCTCGTTCATAACTCACTGGTGCACCAATTTGGATTGCAGAAGCGAGAGTCTTTTTTGCTTCAACAGGTTTATATTCTTTATATCCGTTCAGAAAGCTTAGATAGAGCGGATTTGCATGTGATGCTTGTGCACATGCAATACGCGGAAGTTTTTTAATCAGACCGAGATCGCGCATCATCAGCAGACCTTTGCCTAATGCGCTAACGTTGCCAAGATTTCCAGCGGGGATGACAATCCAATCCGGCACTTCCCAATCAAACTGCTGGATGATTTCAATTCCGACTGTCTTTTGGCCTTCCATCCGTAATGAATTCATCGAGTTCGCAAGATAGATCGAATTATCGGCAGTAATTTCCTGCACAATACGCATACATCCATCAAAATCAGTATCAAGAGAAAGGACCGTTGCACCATTGGCAATCGGCTGTACTAATTGCGCTGTGGAAACTTTTCCCTTCGGCAAAAAGACAATGGTTGGAATACCTGCCGCTGCGCCGTAAGCAGAGAGCGCTGCCGATGTGTCGCCGGTAGAAGCACACGCAACGGCCCTAATCGGCTTTCCATCGGCAATCATTTGTTTCACAACAGAGATGAGTACCGTCATTCCAAGATCTTTGAATGAACCTGTATGACTGTTACCGCAAAGTTTTACCCATAAATCTGGAACACCGATCTCTTTTCCTAATCGTTCTGCCCAAAAACAATTCGTATGACCCTCGTACATAGAAACGACATTCTCATTATCAATATCCGGGCAGACCCATTCTTTCTTTCCCCACACACCGCTTGCATAAGGCCATTTGTTTGTTCTCGTACGATCGTCAAAAAGTTTTTTCCAGGATGCCGCAGTTCTACGTTTGAGCGCTTTAATATTATGTTCAACATCAAGCAAACCACCGCAATTCTCGCATCGATAGATTACATCATAGATAGAATATCGTTTTCCGCATCCTCTAATACATTCTAACCAACTCTGCTGCATATTTTATTCTCCTGCAGTAAATTTCATTGATGTTACCCTAGTTTATCCAGATCGTTACGATACTAACAATCATCAGCGAAAACATTGTATATCCCAGCATTTGACTTGCTTTCTCCGATTTAATAATCTTCGCAATCACATCTCCCATCTTGAGCCATACTATCATACAAGGAAATCCGATCAATCCAAAACTTATCGCGTAGATGAAGACATTCAGATGAATGTTGTTGGATTGCGGTAAAAACGCACTTGCTCCGCTGATTGCCATGACCCATGCTTTCAGGTTAACAAATTGCATAAAAAATGCCTGACCAAACCCAATAGCTGCCTTTTTATCCGGTTCTACCTCTATATTGAGTTTTCGCAATACGAATGCAAGATAAAGCATCCACAATGATCCGATAATTTTTAATACCAATCCCGCCGTTGGACTGCTCGTAATGATTTTTGCAATGCCATATCCGGCGGAGCACAGTATAAGAAAGAACCCGAGAAAAATACCGAGCATAACGTTTCTCGAATCACTGAACCCATATGCTTTTCCATATGAAAGGAGCATCAGGTTGTTCGGACCCGGTGTAATCGACATTAACGATGCATAGATGAGATAGCCGAATAAATTGAAACTCATGAGTGAAAATTATTTTAGGAAAGATATCATCAGTTCATAACCGTTGTCGATCTTAATACCCGTCTTGACGGCATTTTTTTCGCCAAGGGGCAGATGTACCTCACCACTGATTCCATCACCCATCATCGCGAAAGGCACCGCCTCACCTGTATGTCCCTGGGTCGATACCGGTGTAGGATGGTCAGGCATCACAAGCATTCGCCAGTTTTTATACTTCTTAAGGTCTGCCAATATTGGACCGACGATGTGTTTATCAATTTCTTCTAAAGCTTTCTTCTTTATGTCTGCTTTTCCAGCATGGCCTGCCTCATCTGTCGCTTCCACATGCACTAGAACAATATCATATTTCTTGATCGCTTCAATTGCTGCTAATCCTTTTGCGCGGTAATCGGTATCGAAATATCCGGTTGCCCCTTCAACTTTGATAAAATCGAAGCCAATGAGGTTTGCCAATCCTTTTACAAGATCCACTGCTGTGATCGCCGCTCCGTTCAGACCATACTTTTTCTTGAACAATTCCATTCGTGCTTTTTTCCCATGTCCCCAGAGCCATATTGAGGTTGCTTCATTCTTCTTGAGATTCCTGCGAGCAAGATTGATACTGTGATCCTTCAATAGGGTTTCACTTTTTTTAATGAGATCTATCAGGACATTGGCGTTCTTCCCGCGAGGCATTAATTTTTCTGTTTCGATACCGATATTATCATGCGGCGGCTGTAATTGGAGATCCGGAAAATCATACCCTTTTACTACCATCAAGTGGCGATAACCGACTCCCGGATAAAATCTGATATGTTCACTACCAAGTGTTTTGTTCAGTTCTTCAATAAATATTTTGCCTTCTTCGCTTGAGATGTTACCTGAACTATGATCAACCATTTTACCGCCCGCGGTTGTTACAAGGTTGCAGCGAAATATCCAATCGCTTTCTATAACATCAATCCCTTGGGCAACGGCTTCGATCGGCGCCCTGCCTGTGTAATATTTGGCAGGATCATAACCAAGCACAGCCATCATTGCTACATCGCTCCCAGGTTGAAGCGTAGGAGGTACTGTCTGGCAAAGTCCCTGTCTTCCATTCATAGCTATAAAATCGATATTGGGTTTTTCTGCAGCTTCGAATATAGTTTTACCGCCGAACATTTTTATTGGTTGATCGGCTGCTCCATCCGGCACAACGATGACATATTTCCTGTTCAATGATACGTTCCTTTTTTCGGTTGTATTTATTGGGGTAAATAATGAAGCAATTTGAGGAGATCGGAAAAAACTCCCATCGCTGTCACATCCGCACCGGCACCCGGACCCTGCACCACTAACGGTGTTTTTGAATATCGCTGTGTCGTAAACGCAATAATGTTGTCGCTTCCTTTTGTAGAGGCAAGCATGTGATTTGTCGGAACTTCTTTTACACCAGCAAATGCCTTATCACCCTGCAAAACTCCGACATATCGAAGGACACAGCCATTTGCAAGAGCAATATCAAGACGGCGCTTCATGGCGTCATCATACTTTGCATATCGTTTAAAGAATGCGCTAGAGAATTTTTCACCCTGTAAAAGCTTCGGAACAAGATTCTCAACTTTGATATCGTGCATATCCATCTTTAAACCGATTTGGCGAGCAAGAATGAGAAGTTTCCTTGCGACATCGCCGCCCATTAAATCTTCGCGTGGATCCGGCTCTGTATAACCAAGACCGAGCGCCTCTTTTACGAGCACACTGAATGGCCGTGAGCCGTCATAATAATTGAAGAGGTGACTTAGAGTTCCAGAAAACATTCCTTCTATTTTCACAATTTGATCTCCGCTCGCAATCAAATCCTGAAGTGTGGAGATAATGGGTAAACCCGCACCGACATTTGTTTCATAGAGAAAATATTTTTGTCGGTTCTTCATGAGGTCCGTCAATTGTTTATATTGTTGCCACGGAAGAACATTCGCTCTCTTGTTCGGTGTTATAATGTGCATATTCAATTTCACAAAGTCCTCGTACATATTGACAATTTCCGGACTCGCAGTACAATCGACAAGAACAGCATTCGTTAAGTGAAGTGCTGCAATTTGCTGCAACAATTCTGAATATTTCATCTTCTTCGGAGTGCTATCAAGAAGTTCTCTCCATCTTTTCAGATCGATTCCTTTTGAAGAGAAAACAGCTTTTCCGATATCATAAATTCCGCATACACGGACATCAAATCCTTCTGAATGAAGGTAAGACTGCTGTTGATGGATCTGCTTCAGAAAAGTCCCACCAATATTACCGGGGCCAATCAAAACCACGCCAAGTTTTTTCTTTGGCTCGAAGAATGCCTCGTGGATAACATTGAGCGCACGAAGTTTCTGTGCTTCGTCAATAACAAAAGAGATATTACGTTCCGATGCTCCTTGAGCAATTGCAGAAATATTGACGCTGTTTCGTCCAAGTGCCTGAAATACCTTTCCCGACACGCCCGGTGTGCCCTTCATCCCATCGCCGACAATTGCAACAATCGTTTGATGAGTTTTTTCATCCAACGAAGTCAGTTTTGATTGAAGTTCGAAGTGAAATTCCTGATGCACTGCTTTTTTCGCTGCGGCTACATCCGACGTGCTGATAGCAAAGCAAATTGTATGCTCAGATGATGCTTGAGAAATTAAAATTACATTGATGTCGTGTGATGCCAGCGCCCGAAACAATCGCTCTGCGATTCCGGGAACTCCCACCATGCTTATACCACGCAAAGTAAGAAGGGTACAATCGTCAACCGAAGTGATTCCTTTCGCCACGCCTTCCCAGCGGTTGACATGATGCGAGATATGAGTGCCGGGAGCAGACGGATTCAACGTATTTTTTATATCAATTGGAATATGTTTCGCCACTGCAGGAGCGATAGTTGAAGCATGGAGTACTTTTGCACCAAAATAGGAAAGTTCCATTGCTTCTTCATACGACATTTGCGGCACAACGAATGCCGCTGGAACAGAGCGTGGATCTGCACTGAGAATTCCATCGACATCTGTCCAAATTTCAATTAGCGAAACATCCAATGCCGCACCGAAAATTGCAGCAGAATAATCTGATCCATTTCTTCCGATGGTGGTGGTAAGACCGTCGTCGGTTGAACCGATGAATCCGGTAACAACGGGAATAAGTCGCTTGCTGGATTGTCCAAAGATTTTTTTGAAATACGCTTTGATCGCATGGTTGGTTTTATCAAATTGAACGACGGCGTGTGTGTATTGATCATCAGTCTCCACCAGCTTGCGTGAATCGACAAAGCAAGATGGTCGAGATTTTTGGAGAAATGAAGCAATAGTTAATGCCGAAAGCTGTTCGCCAAAACTTGCCGTTAAATCAAGCGAACGCGGAGAACTGTGTCGAAGTAAATAAATTCCATGAAGAACATCCCAAAGCTCCGCGAGCATTGTTTGGAGATTTACCACAACCTGCTTCGGCGGACGATTATTATGAAGAGCCTTCAATATTCCCGTATGACGTTTAACAAGTGCTTTATACATTGATTGGAACTTTGTGTCGCCTACCTCTGCAAGCCGAGCACATTCAATAAGTTGATTTGTAACTCCTTGAAATGCGGAGACAACGACAACAACGCGTTCTTTTTTTGCGGCATCAAGAACAATAGAAGCAACTTCTCGAATCCGTTCTGGATTGGCAACTGATGAGCCGCCAAACTTTAATATTTTCTTTACATGCATGTGGTTTCTCTATCGTTTAACGACTTGAAGGTGTAGTTTTGTTCTGCAAAGTATTTGCTAGCTGAAGCATGTCTTCCATAACACCAGCGGCTTTGATTTCAGGACCTGCGCCCGGTCCCGAGATCACAAGCGGCATTTCTTGATAACGATGCGTAAAGATCGCAACAGAGTTTGCCGGGCCACTTTTAGATCCTATATGTCCGTCTCTGGCAACCGACATCAAACCGACTCTTCCACCTTTCGGTGAGATGTGAGCAACATAACGAAGAGTTCTTCCCTCGCTTTGTGCCAGTCGAATCTGCGCCGCATAGATTTCATCAATCGATGGCAGTGCTGCCATAAAATCTTCCACTGTGCCAGACGCCAGCGATTGCGGATACATTGGTTCTGAAGTTAAATTGTTCATCTCCAGCGGCCAGCCGGCTGTGCGCGCAAGAATCAATGCTTTTCGTACAATATCATGTCCGCTCAAATCGTCTCGAGGATCCGGTTCCGTGTAACCCATATTCTTTGCATTAGCCACAGCGACAGAATATGGGACACCCAATTCCAATGCAGTACACAAAAACCCCAACGTACCGCTTACAGATGCTTCGATACTTGTAATTTCATCTCCCGTATCAAGCAGATAACGTAATGTAGAAATGATCGGAAGCCCGGCACCAACTGTCGCTTCATATCGGATGAGTGGATGGTCATAATACATTTTTGCTTTTGCCCATTCAGCGGCAAGGGGCATTTTATTTGCAACAACTATACCGCATCCCGCTTTCAATGCATCCTGAACGATGGAAGTCGTTTCCAGTGTATGTGTTGCATCAACAAGAAGAGTTCCAGGAAGCAGAACATCATACAACTTTGTATGTGGATGAAGATCTGCAACACCGTTGAGTTTTCGACGATTATCGGTATCACGCAGAATTTTTTGCAGCATTTTGTCGGAAATACCCTCATCCTCCCACATCAAACCGGATGAATCAGAAATGCCTGCAAGGACAAACTGAATTCCGGTTCTCTGGGCAACGGTTTTGTGTGTGTCGAGAATCTGACGCACCAACGTCCGCCCTACAGGACCTAAACCAAGCAATATAAAGGGTACTTGTATGTCCACCATTCATTCCACAAAAATAAATCTCTCGTTATATCCCGGCAACAACCATATCACCTATTTCTTCGGTTGAATATCCCATTTTTCCTGCTGCGAGGGTTTTGAGTTTCTTCTGTACAATCTTTATTACCGCTTTTTCAATTGCCTTACCGGCTTTTTCTTCTCCAACTGTTTCTAACAACATCCCCATTGCGCAGATCGCTGCAAGCGGATTAATGACATGTTTACCCGTGTATTTTGGAGCAGATCCACCGATTGGCTCAAACATGGAAACACCTTCCGGATTAATATTGCCACCGGCTGCAATGCCCATGCCACCCTGTATCATTGCACCAAGATCCGTTATGATATCACCAAATATATTATCCGTTACGATAACATCGAACCATTCCGGATTTTTCACAAACCACATCGTCGTCGCATCGACGTTGACGTATTCTGTCTGTATATCGGGATATTCTTTTTTCACTTCGTCAAACGTGCGCTGCCAAAGATCCCATGCAAAAGTCAATACATTTGTTTTTCCGCAGAGCGTTAATTTTCGTTTCTTGTTATTGCGCTTTTTGCAGTACTCGAACGCATAGCGTATGCAACGTTCAACACCTTTGCGTGTATTATGCGAGATTTGAATCGCAACCTCGTCCTTCGTCCCTTTATTTTCAAAACTACCCAAACCCTTATACAAGCCTTCGGAGTTCTCACGCACTACAACAAAATCGATATCCTCTGGTTTTTTGTCCTTCAGCGGGCAGAACGTTTCATTGTACAGTTTGACCGGACGCAAATTAATATACTGGTCGAGAGCAAAACGTGTCTTCAGCAAAATGCCCTGTTCAAGAATTCCGGGTTTCACATCAGGATGTCCGATTGCACCAAGGAAGATTGCATCAAATTTCTTTAAACCTTCAAGTTCCTCATCGGTAATTGTCTTGCCTGTTTTCAGGTACCTATCGCCGCCATAATCGAACATAGTCGTATCATAAGAGAATCCATATTTTTGAGAAACGACTTTTAAAACCTTCAAACCTTCAGCTACTACTTCTGGACCCGTCCCATCACCGCCAATTACTGCAATTTTGTATTTCTTTGCCATTGTTTTTCTTGTGCTCCTTGGTTAAAAATTTTTATTCTATTATAAGTTATTCATTAATTTACTTAATTCTTCTGACCTGCGCGTTGCTGTAGCAACTGCATCAATCAGCATTGAGCGAAGGCCATGCGATTCAAGTTCGTGAATTGCATTTATGGTTGTTCCGCCGGGAGTTGTCACTTGATCGCGCAAAATTGCCGGATGTAAACCGGAAGATTTTGCCAATTTTGCTGAACCGAGCACCGTTTGGATGGCAAGTTTTGTGGAAATGTCACGAGCCAATCCCATCTTCACGCCGCCATCAATCAACGCTTCAATCACCATATAGATGTACGCGGGACCGCTGCCGCTAAGGCCGGTTACGGCATCGAGTTGATCTTCTGTGACAACAACAACTTCACCCACGGCTTCAAATATGGATTTTGCAATTTTTTGTTGTTCAACAGTTACATGTTTTCCAAACGCCACGGCTGCTGCACCTTCATCAACCGTTGCGGCAATATTTGGCATGGTACGAACAATACCAAGATTCGTTCCAAGCATCTGTTGAATGAACGCAATCCGCATTCCAGCCACAATTGAAATCACGAGATGATTGGGTCGAATTGACTCTTTCATAAGCTCCAATACTTTGGTAAGTGTTTGCGGCTTCACACAGAGCAATAAAATATCCGACTCTTTAACAGCTTCCTTGATGTCAAGCGTTGTGCGGACTTTCCATTCCGATGCAAGGGCCTGTAGTTTGACTGGATTAACATCGCATGCAATGATCTTTTTAGGCGGCGTCAGTTTCGCATTAATAATACCTTTCATTAATGCCGATCCCATATTGCCGGCACCAAGAATAGCAATCGGCCGATCGATGTGGTGATAGTCTTCATGCTTTTGCGTCACTTCTTTTGCTTTTGTCTGCATAGCCTGTTCTCCGTTACAATGCGTATTTCGCTTCGTATTGTTCTACTTCTTTGCTGAACCGCCGCAAGTACTCCAATTCATCCACGCCGTTCAAAAGACAGAATTTTGAAAACGGATCAATTGGAAATGTCGCATTTTTCCCAGATGGAAAAACGATTTGCTGTTTCTCAAGATTGATTATCACTTCAGCATTCGGTGACTTCTGAATTTCTTCTTTTAGTTGCCGATGTTCTTCTTTTGTAAGAATAATTGGAAGAAGTCCGTTCTTCATCGAATTGCTGCGGAAGATATCAGCAATTGTTGTGCTGATAACCGCTCGGAATCCGAATGCAGTAAGTGCCCAAGGTGCATGTTCGCGTGATGAGCCGCATCCAAAATTGTTTCCTGCAAGTAATACGTGGGCTCCACGATGCTGTGGTTGGTTTAAAACAAAATCCGATTTAGGAGAGCCGTCAGAATTGTAGCGCCAGTCGCAAAACAGCTGTTCGCCAAGTCCATTCTTGTCGGTAACCTTAAGAAACCGCGCTGGAATAATTTGATCAGTATCGATGTTATCCACGAGCAGTGGAACGACACGAGATGTAAGCTTTGTAAATGTTGCCATAGGTTTTCTAGGTTTTAGTGATTGAAAATGAATTTATAATTTAACAGCTTTGACCTCAAGCCGCATCATTTTAACATGAACTATATCGTTTTCATCAGCAGGATGATACTTAAAATATTCATCTGCTAACTGAGTAATAAAAAGGTCTCTTTCTTTTTCCGGCACCTGGTGTGTGTATGGGAGCCACGTTGTCCTGATCCATGATTTAAAACCTGAGCACCCTTCGTGTTTTGCGTCCTTTGGAATCAACTCCACACGTTTTGCATTTAGCCCGGCTTCGAGAAGCCATCTGCTATATTCGTCAGGCCCATAGAAACCATAGGAGAAATTGAAATCATCGAAGTACCTACTCCACTCGTCTTTTTTGATCAGCCTTTTCATTACGACTTCAACTTCATGCGCATTTCCTCGCCCACCCATTTGTAAAAGAATTTTTCCGCCGTCTTTCAAGCTTGCAGAAATTCCTTGTAATACAGGATTATGATCGATAATCCAATGCAACGTCGCATTTGAAAAAATAACATCAAACTCATTGTTGAATGGAAGACTGCTTGCATCCTGTTTTTGAAATCGTAAATTCGTAAATGCATCAATTGGATATTTGCTTTGCGATAATTTTATCATCTCTTCTGAGTTGTCGATACCAAGGACAGATCCATCCGGTACAAACGAAGCTATTTCAGCGGTAACTTTTCCATCACCACATCCGATATCGAGTACTCGCTCATTGCCTTTCAGCTTTAACTTAAGAATAAGTTCACGTGCCCATTGTTGTTGAACACTGGAGCTTTTAGCATACTCAACCGCATTCCATTGATACGTTTGCATTTTTATCTACTATAATAATGTTCGAACATCTGTAATCTTACCTGTCACAGCGGCTGCCGCAGCGGTGAGCGGAGATGCAAGTAATGACCGTCCACCTTTGCCTTGCCGTCCTTCGAAATTGCGATTGCTGGTCGACACAGCATATTGCCCGGCTTTTATTTCATCGCCATTCATCGCAATGCACATAGAACAACCTGACTCGCGCCATTCGGCACCGGCATCAGTAAATATTTTATGTAATCCTTCTGCCTCTGCTTGACGCTTGATCTCCTGTGATCCGGGAACAATCATTGCACGCACATTCGGTGCAACTTTGCGGCCGCGAAATACTTGGGCAGCATCGCGTAAATCTGACATACGAGAATTCGTACAACTCCCTATGAATACCACATCTATACTTTTACCGACAAGAGGTTCATTCGGTTTAAATCCCATATACAGAAGCGACTTCTCCAATGTTTGCCTTTCGGACACATCGCTAATTTTGGATGGATCAGGAATTCGTCCTGTCACCGGTAAACCCATACCCGGATTTGTACCAAAGGTTAACATAGGCTCAAGTTTTGAAATATCTAACACCACGGTTGTATCGTATTTTGCATCTGCATCTGTGGGCAAGGAACGCCAGTAATTCAGCGCTCTTTCCCATGCTTCACCCTTAGGGGCAAATTCCCGATTTGCAAGAAACTCAAATGTCTTATCGTCTGGAGCCATCATGCCAGCGCGGGCACCGCCTTCAATGGACATGTTACAGACGGTCATGCGTTCTTCCATTGATAAAGAGCGAACAGTTGATCCAGTATATTCAATGACATGTCCTGTACCACCGCCAACGCCAATCTTTGCAAGCAACGCAAGGATGATATCTTTAGCCGTTACGCCTTTATTAAGTTTTCCTTCAATACGAACCTCCATTGTTTTTGGAAGTCGCTGCAAGAGACATTGAGTCGCAAGCACGTGTTCAACTTCACTCGTGCCGATGCCAAATGCGAGAGCGCCAAACGCTCCGTGCGTTGCTGTGTGGCTATCACCGCAGACGATGGTCATTCCAGGCTGAGTAAATCCGCGTTCCGGTCCGATTACATGCACAATACCACGCTGCGGATGATCTTTTCCATACAGATGAAAACCGAATTCCTTTGCATTGATTTCCATCTGGCGCATTTGTTTTGCGGCAAGTTCATCTGAAATGGGAACTGATGGAGGAAGTGTCGGAATACTGTGATCCATCGTTCCGACAGTTCGATCGGGACGACGAACTTTTAGTCCACGTCTGCGTAATCCATCAAACGCCTGAGGCGAAGTTACTTCATGCACAAGCTGCAGGTCTATATATAGAATAGCGGGCGATTCCGGTTCTTGTGCAACAACATGTCGATTCCATACCTTTTGAAAGAGTGTCAGTGGTTGAGCCATAGTATAATCCATTAAATTTGATAATTTATTTTCTCTACCTAACATCAGTTATTTGATACGTATAAATTCTATTCTCTTTGATAGCGTTTTCTTCACTGGACAACTCTGTACTACCTGCATAAGCTTCTTTTTTTCCAGTCCAGTTAACTTTCCATTAATCTCTACCTTGTAATCGAATACACTAAATTCAGGATCGTTTCTATTAAGCGACACTTCTGTCTTTACCTTAGAAACATCCATTTTATGATTTTCAGCAAACATCCTTATATGCATATTCATGCAACATGCTACTGCTGCCTCCAGAAGTTCATGGGGCCTGAAACCAGAATTACTTCCTCCTTTGTCAATCGTCGTATCTGAAAAGGCTGAATGTGTACCATTAGAAAATTTCGTTTTATAATTAATTTCTTCACTTTCGGTTCGTATCATTGTATTGTCCACAACATTCTATTTTGACATTATCCCTATCCTTCGAATGAATTTTATTTTTTTTGCTGCCCTTCTTTCCGTTTTTTTGATGCCAATGCTCGATTGAGTGCTTCTAAATATGCCCGAGCGCTGCCGGCAAGAATGTCGGTGCTTGCAGCACGACCGTTGTACTGCACACCATCAAACTCAACGCGCACAAATACTTCACCAATTGCATCATGGCCAAGACTAACGGATTTAATAGAATATTCCGTGAGTTTACCAACTACACCGGTTATACGTTCGATCGCTTTATACGAAGCATCCACAGGGCCATCACCTGTTGCAGAATCCACAATTGTTTGATCGCCTTGCTGCAATTCAATCGTTGCGGTCGGACGAAGATTCGTACCGCTAACGATTTGTATGTTCAATAAATGATAGACTTCTTCAGTTTCACTAGTGCCAGTCTCTAGAATCGCTTCAAGGTCTTCATCAAATACTTCCTTCTTCTGATCAGCAATCTCGCAAAAAAGTTTATACGCATGCTGAAGTTCATCATCTGATAATTTGTATCCCAACTCAGCATAACGCTGTTTCAATGCATGTCTACCTGAATGTTTTCCAAGCACTAACATTGTATGTTTGATACCAACTGATTGCGGGGTCATAATTTCATACGTGATGGGGCTCTTGAGCACTCCATCCTGATGAATACCAGCTTCGTGGGCGAACGCATTTGCACCGACAATTGCTTTGTTTCGCTGGACCATCATGCCGGTGAGGCTGCTTAATAATTTACTTGATTTGTAAATCTCTTCTGTATCGATATTCGTTTTGAATCCGAGTTTTTCATGTCGCGTCTTGATGGCCATAGCTATTTCTTCCAATGAAGCATTACCTGCACGTTCACCAATTCCATTGAGTGTACACTCAACCTGCCGCACACCATTTTGAATCGCGGCAATAGAATTGGCAACGGCTAAACCGAGATCGTTGTGACAGTGTGAACTCAAAATCGCTTTGTTGATATTCGGCACTCGTTCGCGCACCATGCGAAACATTGCACCATATTCATCAGGAATAGCATACCCAACCGTATCAGGCAGATTGACAATACTTGCACCGGCGTCAATTGTTGCTTCAACAACCGTACATAGATAATCAATATCGGTTCGAGAGGCATCTTCACATGAAAATTCCACTTCTTGACAAAGCGATTTAGCATACTTCACCGCCCACACTGCATCTTGTAAAACCTGCTCGCGAGATTTTTTCAGCTTGTATTTCAGATGCAAATCTGAAGTCGCAAGGAACAAATGAATACGCGACTTCACTGCTCCTTGAATTGCTTCCCATGCACGATCTATGTCCAGCTTTACAGTGCGGGCAAGTGCTGCTATCGTACATTTTTTAATTTTCTCCGAAATGAGTTTTACTGCCTCGAAATCACCAACAGAAGCAATAGGAAACCCTGCCTCGATTACATCGACACAGAGAAGCTGGAGTTGACGGGCGAGACGAAGCTTTTCTTCAATATTCATACTACAACCGGGAGATTGTTCACCGTCACGCAATGTCGTGTCAAATATATATATTCGGTTTTCCATAGTTTGTTTTCCTATACTGTTTTATTTTCTAGCAGTGCTAACTTGCGAACCCAATCCATTAATATCCCAAATTGTTCCGGTGTCAGCGATTGCGCTCCGTCCGAAAATGCTTCTTCTGGATGTGGATGCATTTCAATAATTAATCCATCGGCACCAACGGCAATGGCTGCTTTTGCAAGCGGTGTAACAAGACTACGCACACCAGTACCATGACTTGGATCAACGATTACAGGTAAATGACTCAACTCTTTCAAAGCTGGCACGGCCGAGAGATCGCAGGTATTGCGTGTGTATTCTTCGAACGTTCTGATACCTCGTTCGCAAAGAATGACTTGTTCGTTCCCTTGCGACATTATATATTCCGCCGACATAAGCAATTCTTTCAACGTGCTGGACTGGCCGCGTTTTAGTAAAACCGGTTTCTTTAGTTTTCCAATATCCTTAAGCAGCGCGAAGTTTTGCATGTTCCGTGCACCGACCTGTAAAATGTCTGCATAGTCTGCCACGAGGGGTACGTCTGACGGTGTTATCACTTCTGTTATAATGAGTAGTCCCGTCTTTTCACGCGCTTCGGCAAGGAGTTTTAATCCTTCTTCTTCTAAACCCTGAAATGCATAGGGCGATGTTCGCGGTTTAAACGCGCCTCCACGTAGAACTTTTGCGCCCGCTTTCTTCACAAATTCTGCAGAAAGAAGAATTTGCTCACGACTTTCAACCGAACAAGGTCCCGCCATGACAACAATATTGCCATTACCAATGACGACAGATGGAAGACTACTGTTATTCGGAGCAGGAATGGTAATAGTCGTTCGAGATTCATTCCATTCTCGGCTTGCAAGTTTAAATGGTTTCAAAATCGGAACAACATTTTCTACTCCATCAAGTGTTTCAAGCGCTTGCAATCGGTACTTCCCGCGTTCGTCGCCCACGCATGCAATCACTGTCCGCAATTCACCATAAATCGGATGTACGCGGAATCCTAGTTCTTGCACTTTTTCAAATACACGATCAATTTGCTTCTGGGCTGCGCCAGCTTTCATCACAATAATCATCGATCAATTTCCTCTTTATCTAACAACCCAAAATATTATTTGACATCTTTCGTTTTATGCTTCATCAGATGATAACTGATCGAGTCAACCAGAGCCTTCCAGCTTGCCTCAACGACGTCCGGAGATACGCCGACTGTATTCCATGATGATTCATCATTTTTAGTCTCAATAAGTACACGCACTTTTGCTGCCGTAGCATTTTGTGTGTCAAGCACACGCACCTTGTAGTCGGTCAAGTGAATCTCACTAAGTTCCGGATAAAATTTTTCAAGAGCCTTTCGCAGCGCTTTATCGAGTGCATTGACCGGCCCATCGCCTTCAGCGGCAGTGATTTCAGTTTCATCGCCTACGCGTATTTTAATAAGGGCTTCAGACCGAGCATCCTTTTCAAGATCATCCTTTTGGATACTTACCTTGAATCGTTCCAAATCGAAGAAGTGTTTCATCTCTCCGGTATGACGCTTCACCATCAACTCAAACGATCCTTCGGCGTCTTCATAACTATAGCCGTAGTGTTCCATCTCTTTGATTTCGTCAACGATTTTCTGCACGGCATGAGATTTTTCGTCAAGCTCAACGCCCAATTCCTTCACTTTGAAAAGAACATTGCTTCGTCCCGAAAGATCTGAAATAAGAACTCGGCGTACATTGCCTACTGCTTCCGGTATGATGTGCTCATACGTGAGTGCACTTTTCATTACTGCACTTACATGAACACCGCCTTTGTGGGCAAATGCACTTTCCCCAACGAACGGAAGATTCTTCTGGTGCTTCATATTTGCCAATTCGCTTACATAACGCGAAATAGTGGTAAGATGCTGTAATTGTTCATCTGCAACACAATGATATCCCATTTTTAATTGAAGATCGGGAATAATTGTGCAGAGGTTGGCATTCCCGCATCGCTCACCATAACCATTGATCGTTCCCTGTACTTGCATACACCCCTCGCGCACCGCCAGTAACGAACTTGCAACAGCTGTTCCGGAATCGTTGTGAGTGTGAATACCAATCGGAGTTGAAATATTATTTTTTACCTCATGTATAATTTCTGCTACTTCCCATGGCATTGTACCACCATTGGTATCGCAAAGAACAAGGATTTCTGCTCCCGCTTTTGCCGCCACGCTTAACGTTTGTAATGCATAAGCTTTGTCCTGTTTATATCCGTCAAAGAAATGTTCCGCGTCATAGATTACTTCTTTTCCATGCTTTTTTAGATATGCAATGGAGTCGGCGATAATCAACAAATTATTTTCCGGAGAAATTTGCAGAGCTTCTTTTACATGAAGCAGCCAAGTTTTACCGAAAATAGTCACGACGGGTGTCTGTGCATCCAACAGAGCATGAATATTCGCATCCTTTTCGACGGGATTTTTTGCACGGCGCGTAGAACCGAACGCTGCAATCTTTGCATGCACGAACTTAGTGTTACGGGCTCGCTCAAAAAATTCCATATCTTTCGGATTCGAACCTGGCCAGCCGCCTTCGATGTACGCCACACCAAACGCATCAAGCCGTTTGGCGATCTTTATCTTGTCTTCGGCTGAGAAGGATATATCTTCTGCCTGTGTGCCGTCGCGCAATGTTGTGTCGTAGAGATAAATTTGCTTCATAGATGACCTTTGAACGGTCTATAATTTGTTACAACTTTGTAGGGACGCTCAATTGAACGTCCCTCCTACATGATTTTAATTCTTTCCCCGCCCGCCGATTCCTTTGACACCTTTGGAAATATCTTTTGCTTTTTCTTTGGGACGCAGCGCGCGGACAGCGGCACCAGTACGCCACATTTCGGAATTATGAATCTCTCCAAGTTTTTTCGATAGATACTTTTGATAATCCTTACCGCCGCAGTCACGAATAACTTCACGAGTTTCTTGGCCGCTCTTAACGGATTTGTAGAGCTTCTCGAATACCGGCAGATTCACTTTACAGAAAATTGGTCTCCACTTAAGAGCACCATGTTGTGCAGTAACGGAACAATTTGAATACATCCAATCCATTCCATTTTCATCAACAAGCCGGATAAGACTCTGTGTAAGCTCTTCAACTGTTTCGTTGAATGCTTCTGACGGTGAATGGCCATTCTTGCGAAGCACATCGTACTGTGCTTGCATCATACCGGCAAGTGCACCCATAAGCACACCACGCTCACCAGTGAGATCGCTGTAGACTTCTTTTAAAAATGTTGTCGGGAATAAGTAACCCGAACCGACTGCAATACCGATAGCCAAGCAACGCTCTTTCGCATGGCCAGTTGCATCCTGAAACACGCCATAGCTTGAATTGATGCCAGCACCGGATAAAAAGTTGCGGCGAACATTGAGGCCTGATCCTTTTGGAGCAACCAGAATCACATCAACATTTTTCGGAGGAATCACACCGGTCTGTTCTTTATATGTAATTGAGAATCCATGCGAAAAATACAGCGCATCACCGGGTTTGAGATACTTTTTGATTGTCGGCCAAACAACACGTTGAGCGGCATCAGACACAAGCATCATGATAATAGTTCCACGTTGAACAGCTTCTTCGATAGAGAACAATGTCTTACCTGGAACCCAACCATCTTTTACCGCGCGGTCCCAATCTTTCTTATATTCTTTTGCCTGACCGATGATTACCTTAATACCGTTATCTTTCATGTTCAGCGCTTGGGCAGGACCCTGTACACCATAACCGACTACAGCCACAACTTCTTTTTTAAGAACTTTGCGTGCTTTCGCAAGTGAAAACTCCTTGCGTGTAACAATCTTTTCTTTCTTTCCACCAAAATCGATGAGAGCCATTATATTTCTCCTTGTTATAATTATTGCTGGTTAATATTTCTCTTCCAAACTTCTCTCGCTATGAAAATGAGGGAGTTTTTATTTTGTGCATCTTCCCGCCGCAAAATAAGACAGATAAGTACGAATTTTAAACTTATGGTAAATTAGAAAAACCCATCAGATGATGATCTATACAACGTGCTGCCTTTCGTCCTTCTGTGATCGCCCAAACAACAAGCGATTGCCCACGCCGCATATCTCCCGCCGCAAAAACGTTTGGTACGGATGTCATAAAGTTTTCATCGGTTGAAATGTTGCCGCGAGAATCAAGTGCGACACCTAATTCATCGAGCAATCCGCTTTTCGTGGGACCTGTAAATCCCATCGCAAGTAAAACCAAATCTGCATTAAGCGTGAATTCTGATCCAGGAATTGGTTTAAAATCCGGTGGTGGACCTACACGAATCGCATGCAACTTTTTTACATTACCATTTGCATCACCTTCAAAACGATTTGTCGCAACAGCCCACTCACGCACACCGCCTTCTTCGTGAGCGCTTTCCGTTCGCAACTGTAAAGGCCACATTGGCCATGGCGTACTAGAAGCTCTTTCTGCCGGCGGTTTCGGCATGATTTCAAATTGATGCACCGATGTCGGCTTCTGCCGATGGCAAGTGCCAAGGCAGTCAGCGCCGGTATCACCACCACCAAGAATAACGACATGTTTTCCAGTTGCAAGAATTGCTTTCGCTGGATCGACAACAGTGCCTCCAACGCGCTGATTCTGTTGAGTTAGAAAATCCATGGCAAAATGAATTCCCTTCGATTCTCGGCCTGGTAATTTCAAATCTCGTGGAGATTCAGAACCACCACAAAGCAACAACGCATCATACGATCGCAATAATTCATCCGAAGCAATGTTCACACCGACATGAGCTTTTACTGCAAATACAACGCCTTCTGCCTGCATCAATTCAACACGGCGATCAAGAAGATATTTCTCTAATTTGAAATCGGGAATACCATAACGCATCAAACCGCCAATGCGATCACTTTTTTCATAAACTGTTACATGATGTCCTGCACGATTTAATTGCTGTGCTGACGCAAGACCAGCGGGTCCAGATCCGATAACAGCTATAGTCTTTCCCGTACGTTGTGCGGGACGTTCAGGACGAATCCATCCTTCACGAAATGCGACATCTATAATTGCCCGCTCAATAACTTTGATTGTCACAGCCGGTTCGTTGATCCCAAGAACACATGCTGATTCGCAAGGCGCAGGACACACACGTCCTGTGAATTCTGGAAAATTATTTGTCGAATGCAGAATACGAATTGCTTCCTTCCATCGATTTCGATAGACGAGATCATTCCAATGGGGAATAACATTGTTAAGTGGACAACCAGTGTGACAGAATGGAACACCGCAATCCATACAGCGAGCTCCTTGCGAGCGTACTTTCTGATCTGGAAATTCCTGATAGACATCTTTCCAATCGTTGATACGTTCTGCAATAGACCGACGAGCAGGTGTTTCACGTTTAATTTCCAAAAAGCCGGTCGGTTTACCCATAAAAATCCTCCTTTGCAATATCTGCCGGTATTGTTTTCTTTTCCTGATCTTTTTTAGAAATATTCAATACCCTCTTATAATCGTGTGGAAATATTTTTACAAACTTCTTTACCATTGTAGGCCAGTTTTCGAGAATGAAACGAGCACGTGGACTTGCTGTTAACTCCGCATGTTTTTCCACAAGCTGCTTTATTGTTTGTTCATCTTTTACATCAAGCGGATCGATATCCACCATTGCGCGGTTGCATCGTGTTGCAGCAAACTCACCTGTTTCATCGAGCACATATGCAAGTCCGCCTGACATCCCTGCCGCAAAATTCTTTCCTGTTGGTCCGAGCACTACTACAATGCCGTTAGTCATATATTCACAGCCGTGCGCTCCAATTGCTTCCACAACAGCTGTTGCGCCGGAGTTGCGGATTGCAAAACGTTCGCCAGCTTTTCCGTTGAAGTAGGCTTCACCGCTTGTTGCTCCGTATAAAATTACATTTCCGACTACTGTATTTTCTTCAGGTACACACGTCGATTTTCTCGGTGGATAAACGATAAGTTTACCACCAGAAAGCCCTTTACCAACGTAATCATTTGCATCGCCTTCCAGTATGAATGTAATACCTTTTGCGAGAAACGCGCCAAAACTTTGACCGGCAGAACCGGTGAAATGAATTTTAATTGTATCATCCGGCAATCCGCCAGAGCCATACCGCCTGGCAACTTCTCCACTGAGCATTGCACCTACCGTGCGGTGAACGTTTCGAATCTGCAGAGTGAGCTCAACCGGTGTTTTCTTTTCAAGTGTATCATGTGTCAGTTCGATGAGTTGATGATCGAGCACATTTTCAATTCCATGATCCTGTGCAATCTGACAGCGGCGTCCAAATCGAGATGGTGCAGGAGGATTATGAAGGAGAAACGACAGATCAATGTATTTTGCTTTCCAATGTTCAATCTCTTGTTTCGCTTCCAGCATATCCACACGTCCAATCATTTCATCTACTGTTCTAAATCCAAGCCGGGACATAATTTCACGCATTTCTTCAGCAACAAAGAAGAAAAAGTTGATGACATGGTCCGGGGTTCCTTGGAACTTTGCTCGCAATTCCGGATCCTGCGTTGCAATTCCGACTGGGCATGTATTGAGATGGCATTTACGCATCATGATACATCCTAAAGAAATCAGCGGCATGGTCGAAAAGCCGAATTCCTCGGCGCCCAGCAATGCAGCTATGACAACATCACGCCCTGTTTGCAGTTTACCATCGGTCTGTAAGCGAACGCGGCTGCGTAAATCATTCAACACTAAAACTTGCTGCGCTTCTGCAAGTCCTATTTCCCATGGAATGCCGGCATGTTTAATAGATGATAATGGCGATGCTCCAGTTCCACCGGAATCCCCGCTGATAAGGATCGAATCTGCATGCGCCTTCGCGACACCGGCGGCAACTGTACCGACACCATTTTCAGAAACAAGTTTCACAGAAATACGTGCGCGCGGATTTACATTTTTCATATCAAAAATTAACTGCGCCAAATCTTCAATAGAGTAAATATCATGATGCGGCGGCGGCGAAATAAGTCCGACACCCTGAATAGAATGTCGTGTTCTCGCAATAATAGCATCTACTTTATGGCCGGGAAGTTGTCCACCCTCGCCGGGTTTTGCACCCTGCGCAATTTTAATTTGAATTTCGTCAGCATTTACTAAATAGTTTGCAGAAACTCCAAAGCGACCAGAGGCAATTTGTTTAATAGCACTCCGGCGAAGATTTCCATCGCCATCCGGTTTGAATCTTTCTTCGTCCTCACCGCCTTCACCTGTGTTCGACCTGCCGCCCATGCGGTTCATTGCGACTGCAAGCGTTTCATGTGCTTCCTTGCTGATGGAACCGTACGACATCGCACCGGTTACAAACCGTTTGACGATTTCCTTTGCCGATTCCACTTCTGAAATCGGAATACCGCGCGTTCCTTTCTTGAATTCCATCAGCCCGCGTAAGTTAAATAAATTCTTGCTTTGATCGTTCAATTGTTGAGCATAGGCTTTGTAGCTCTGCTCATCCGACAAACGGACAGCTTGTTGGAGTTTTGTTATTGTTTCAGGATTTATAAGATGCTTTTCGCCATTAATGCGGAACTGATAATTTCCACCTAGGTCCAGCTCCGTATCAGCACTCGTAATCTTACGAAACGCAAAATCATGTTTCATCTTCGCTTCTTGAGCCAGCACATCCAAACCGATACCGCCAATGCGCGTTGCAATGCCTGTGAAATATTTATCAACAAGCTCTTTTCCCAATCCGATCGTTTCAAACACCTGCGCACCCTGATAACTTTGCAGTGTGGAAATGCCCATCTTCGACATTGTTTTGAGAATGCCTTTATTCACCGCTTTCATATAATTATAGAGCGCTTTTTCGAATGTTAAACCTTCCGGCAAATATCCACGGTTCGCAAGCCCCTCAAGTGTTTCGATGGCAAGGTACGGATTGACTGCACTCGCTCCGAAACCGATGAGGAGACAGTAGTGCATCACTTCGCGCGGTTCACCAGATTCAACTATCAGCGCAACCTGTGTACGTGTTTTTTCGCGAATAAGATGATTGTGTACAGCGGTGAGTGCAAGCAAACTTGGTATCGCCGTATACTCTTCATCAACACCTCGGTCGGAAAGAATGATGATTGTGTAACCGGAGTTAATGGCAAGCGATGCTCTGCGACAGAGTCCGTCCAGCGCTCGCTCCAATTCTTTCTCGCCGCCTTCCACTCGAAATAGCGTTGGCAGCATAGTCGCAAGAAAATCACCCTGTGACACACGCCGCATTTTTTCCAGATCACGATTTGTCAGAATCGGATTCGGCAGTTTGAGCGTGTGGCAATGTTGCGGTGTTTCATCTAACAAGTTACCTTCAGTTCCGATATAACTTGTCAACGACATTACCAATTCTTCACGAATGGAATCAATTGGCGGATTTGTGACCTGCGCAAAGTTTTGTTTGAAATAATTAAACAGCAGCTGTGGTTTATCAGACAAACATGCCAGCGGTGTATCTGTTCCCATAGAACCAAGCGGCTCCTGACCGTTCACTGCCATCGGTGTTACAATCATATTAATTTCTTCTTCGGTATAACCGAATGCACGCTGCCGTTTAATTAAATCTTCCGGACTAAAACCGAATGCGCGTGGTGGTTCTGGCAATTGATCAATTGTAATCTGATTTTCTTTGATCCATTGTCCATATGGTTTCCGCTGTGCAAGACGCGCCTTGATCTCTTCATCAGGAATAATGCGTTTCTCTGTAAGATCGGCAAGTAGCATATTGCCTGGTTCAAGGCATCCTTTATGCTTCACGTTTTCGGGCGCAATATCTAACACACCCGTCTCAGATGCCATGATAAGTAAGTTGTCATTCGTCACTACATAACGCGCCGGACGAAGTCCATTGCGATCTAAAATTGCGCCAATGACTTTGCCATCGGTAAAGGCAACTGCAGCAGGCCCATCCCATGGTTCCATTAACGATGCATGGTATTCATAGAACGCGCGCTTCTCCGGCGACATTCCGACATTCGCATCCCAGGCTTCAGGAATAAGAATTGTCATTGCGTGAGGAAGACTGCGCCCGCTCATCGTTATCAGCTCTACTGCATTATCTAATGCAGCAGAGTCGCTTACACCCGGCTGGATGATTGGGAATAATTTTTCAATGTCATCACCAAATACTGCCGATTTAAGTACCGATTGGCGTGCGTGCATCCAGTTCACATTGCCGCGCAGTGTATTAATTTCCCCGTTGTGGCAAAGATATCTAAATGGATGCGCAAGCTGCCAGCTTGGAAATGTATTCGTCGAGAACCGTTGATGCACAAGGCACAACGCGCTCATTGTATCTGGATCTGATAACTCTTTGTAAAAACGTGAAATCTGCTGAGCCAACAGTAATCCTTTATATACAATTGTCGATGAGGACATCGATGGAATCGAGAAAAATGCCTTATCGCGAATATCGGATGCAGTAATTTCAGACTCGATTCGTTTTCGGACGATGTAGAGTTTACGATCTAATTCGTCTTGCTTCATACCCTGAGCATTGCGAATAAATATTTGTTCGATGTACGGCTGAGACACGCGCGCTACACGACCGATAGCATCGGCATCTACCGGTGTATCACGCCAACCGAGCAATCTCAATCCTTCTTCCTGCACAATCCGTTCGATGATGGCTTCACATTCAAAACGCGATTGTGGTTCTACCGGAAGAAACACCATACCAACTCCATATTCGCCTTCCGGAGGTAAAGTGAATCCAAGCTTCGCACATTCCCTTGCAAAAAACTGATGCGGTAATTGAATTGTTATGCCGGCACCATCACCCGTCTTAGGATCGGAACCGCTTGCACCACGATGTGCAAGGTTCACTAAAATCTGAATTCCGTTCACAATAATATTATGCGAACGCTCGGCATTCAGGTTGACTATAAAACCGATACCACACGCATCGTGTTCATTACGCGGATCGTAGAGTGGAAAATCCTTTGCTACCGTTGGAATCATATCTATCTATTTTACCTTTTAATTTTAATGATCAGCTTTCAGTAACCCAGCTGTAGTTTTCAATCCTGCAAACAAAGCGAATCACATTCCGCTCCGACATTCTGTAATCTGCATTTTGCTATTTTATTACTTCCTTCTTACACTTCGCCTTGAAATTCCCGTTTGATGGCAATACGCCCAGTGCGCGCCAATTCTTTGATACCAAAGGGTTTGAGCATATTAATAATTGCGTCCACCTTTAGTTGCGAGCCTGTTGCTTCAATTGTTAATGTTTTTGGACTGACATCCACTACTTTCGTACGGAAAATTTCCGAGATCTGCATGATCTCCATCCGTGTTATAGGTGTGCATTGTACTTTCACCAACGCCAATTCTCTATCAACAAACGTATCGTCTGTCAAATCTACCACTTTAATTGTATCAATCAGCTTATGGAGCTGTTTCAAAATTTGCTCAATAATTTGATCGTCACCGCGAGTCACAATGGTCATGCGCGAGACAGCATCATCTTCTGTTGGTCCAACGGTGAGACTATCGATGTTATAGCCCTTTGCCGCAAAGAGTCCGGCAATTCTATTCAATGTGCCGAAATGATTTTCCACTGTCATCGAAATCGTATGTTGTTTCATATGTTCATTGATCGTTGATGATGCCATGATCTCTTCTCCTGTTTTCAGTAACATTATCCTTTTGCATGAATCATCGTTTTATGGGTCGCATGGTTTTGTTCCAGTGGTTCCGGACTATCCATAATTTCGTTCACAGTTTGTCCCGCAGGAATCATCGGATAGACATTTTCTTCCGGTGCAACGACAAACTCCACCAGAATAGGACCTTCATTATATTTTAATGCAATTTTGATAGTGCTTTCAACCTCTGCAGGTGAAGTCACTCGCATACCGCGAATACCGTACGATTCAGCCAATTTCACGAAATCCGGACTGGTAATGCGTGTATTCGAATACCTTTTTTTCCAGAACAACTCTTGCCATTGGCGCACCATCCCGAGAAATCCATTGTTCATGATAAAAATTTTCAGAGGAAGCTTATTATGCTTAATCGTTGCCATTTCTTGAATATTCATCTGAAAACCGCCATCGCCGCTAATGCAAATAATCGGCAAGTCTTTACGGCCAAATGCTGCACCCATAGCAGCGGGAAGCGAGAAACCCATTGTTCCCAAACCGCCTGAAGTAATTTGAGTACGCGGATGTTTCCATTTGAAAAATTGTGCTGTCCACATCTGCGATTGACCAACATCGGAAACTACAATGGCGTCACCGTCCGTGATTTCACCAAGCTTATGAATAACATGCTGTGCACGGAGCGATCCATCCTGTTTATACCTCAGTGGATGTTCTGCTTTCCATCCATCGATCGTCTTCAGCCACTCTTTTGTATCCAGCGGTTTCACAAGTTCAAGTAATTGTTTGACAACGCGTTTCACATCTCCAACGATCGGAACATCTGCCGGTACATTTTTACCTATAGCGGACGGATCAATATCGATATGAATTTTTTTTGCGTTCTTTGCAAATGCTTCCACTTTTCCGGTCACACGATCGTCAAACCGCGCACCGATAGCAACAAGTACATCACACTGATCAACAGCCATGTTGGAGTACCACGTACCATGCATGCCCAGCATGCCCAGCGCGAGTTTGCTTTGCTCAGGATAAGCACCTAATCCATGCAGTGTTGTAGTTACTGGAGCATGCAGTTTATCCGCAAGTGCACGAACCTCAGCAGATGCATTGGAACTGATAACTCCGCCGCCGACATATAATAGAGGCCTTTTCGCTTCATTGAGAAGTTCCGCTGCCTTTTTAATTTGTTTACTGTTCCCTTCCACAACCGGATTATAACTGCGGAGCGAAATCGTTTTGGGATATTCAAAAACCGCCTTCGCCGCAAGAACATCTTTTGGCAAATCGACAAGTACCGGGCCTGGCCTTCCGGTGGTGGCAATATAAAAGGCCGCTTTGATGGTATTTGCCAGTTCGTTGATATCTTTCACGAGATAATTATGTTTTGTGATCGGTCGCGTAATACCGACGATGTCCACTTCCTGAAACGCATCGTTTCCAATAAGATTCGTAACAACCTGACCCGTGAACACAACAAGCGGTATCGAATCCATATACGCATCGGCAATTCCTGTAACAGCATTTGTTGCACCAGGACCGGATGTAACAAGCACAACACCAGGCCTGCCGGTCGCTTTCGAGTACCCTTCCGCGGCATGCGTTGCTCCTTGTTCGTGCCGCGTGAGAATATGTTTGATATGCGTTAAATCGTGGAGCACATCATAGATTCCGATGACGACACCACCCGGATATCCAAAGAGAGTATCCACGCCTTCTTCGACAAGGCTCCGAACGAATATTTCTGCTCCTGTCATCGTTTTGCCTTGATGATTATCGTATGCTTTTGTCGGAGTCATTACATTATTCCTTCTTTTGTTTGATGTCATTCCATCTTCTTCTGTTTCCATACCTTTTACCTTTGCAGTCTTGATATCGTAGAGCACATCATGAATACCAACAATCGATGCACCCGGATATCCGAAGATTACATTAACTCCTTCTGCTGCAAGACACCGTACGAAAATTTCGTATCCGGTTATTTCTAGTTGTTGTCGCTGTTGGTTGTACGATTTTCTCAACACTTTTCTCATGCCGGCGGTTTCTTTTCGGAAACGCATCCGTCATGCTTTTATACTTTAAGATCGCAACACCGCGCCGGTGCTCGCACTTGTAACAAACTTTGAGTACCGTCGAAGCCATTTGCTTGTTGTGCGATATTCGAATTTCGGCAGCACTGCAATACGCGAACGAATTTCTTCATCGCTCAGGCGAACATTCAACGTGCGTGCATCAAGATCAATGTCAATTATATCACCGGCACGTAATGCAGCAATGGGGCCTCCGCTCGCCGCTTCAGGCGAAACATGTCCGATGCATGCGCCGCGTGTACCGCCGGAAAAACGTCCGTCGGTAATGAGCGCAACTTTATCACCGAGCCCCATGCCCACAATTGCCGAAGTCGGTGAAAGCATTTCTTGCATACCGGGTCCGCCGCATGGCCCTTCGTAACGAATCACGACCACATCGCCTGCTTGCACTTGTCCCGCAAGAATTCCTGCCTGCGCATCTTCCTGACTTTCGAAAATTCGCGCTGGTCCGCTATGTTTACGCATTGCCTGAGAAACTCCCGCCGTTTTAATCACTGCACCTTCGGGTGCAAGATTGCCAAAGAGAATTGCCAAGCCGCCTTTTGCTGAATGCGGGTTTTCCACGGGCCGAATAACTTCTGAATTCTTTACTTTCGCTTTTGCAATAATATTCCGCATGGTTTTTCCACTTACCGTAGGTCGATCAAGATGGAGAATGTCTTCTCCTTTTTTTGATACTTCATTTAAGAGTGCAGGAATTCCACCTGCCTTATGTAAATCTTCAATATGCCATGGGCCGGATGGGCTGATCTTGGCAAGATGCGGAATTTTATCTGCCACTTGATTAATGCGCGAAAGCGGATATTCTAATCCGATTTCATTGCAGAAAGCCAATGTGTGAAGCACTGTGTTCGTGCTGCCACCCATCGCCATATCCAATGCAAATGCATCATCAACAGCATCCTGCGTAACCAGATCGCGCGGACAAATATTCTTTGCAACAAGTTTTAAAATAAGTTTTCCCGCTTCCGCAGCAAGTGCATTTCGTTCCTTGCTCTTGGCAAGTGCAGTACCATTGTAAGGCAATGCCAGCCCAAGTACTTCCAACAAACAATTCATCGAGTTGGCAGTGAACAAACCCGAGCACGAACCGCACGATGGGCATGCATAACGCTCAAGCACCTTCAACCATTTTTCATTTACTGTACCGGCTTTATATGCACCAACACCTTCAAACACAGAAGTCAAATCCACTACTTTTCCATCTGGTGTTTTTCCTGCCTTCATCGGGCCACCGGTAACAAATATCGTAGGAATATTCGTCCGAAGAGCAGCCATTACCATTCCTGGGATAATCTTATCGCAGTTTGGTATGCACACCATACCGTCGAACGCATGCGCCTCGATCATCGTTTCCACACAGTCAGCGATGAGTTCGCGTGAAGGCAGGCTGTATTTCATTCCAACATGCCCCATCGCAATACCATCGTCAACAGCGATCGTGTTAAACTCGAATGGTACACCGCCAGCAGCACGGATAGCATTCTTTACTAACTTTCCGAATGCCTGCAAGTGAACATGGCCGGGTACGATATCTACATAAGAATTCGCAACGGCAATGAACGGCTTGCCGAAATCTGCTTCCTTTACGCCCGCAGCACGGAGTAAGGCACGGTGTGGTGCGCGTTCAAACCCTTTTTTAATGAGGTCACTACGCATAATTCATTCCTTTCTGACAGAAATTAACATACTTTTTCCTCTGCCAGAGGCGAACGTTGCAAG
The DNA here is from genome assembly GCA_003142475.1 of Ignavibacteriota bacterium. Taxonomy (GTDB): domain Bacteria; phylum Bacteroidota; class Ignavibacteria; order UBA10030; family UBA10030; genus Fen-1298. Next base: position 44,914 of record PLMK01000008.1, on the reverse strand, counting down.
ACCTGAATTTGTTGGATACCGATTTCGGTGTGCTTCGTCAGCCTCTGGCTTTTCTCAGCCTACAATAATAAGGCTAAGAGTAAGCACGAGGCTAAGAATAAGAGTCAGCGGTACTAATACTACATTAGATGACAGAACAACCGTTGGCACGACACTCGTTGAAGCTGTGCCGTTTGTTGTAACGGAGGCTATATGGTTTTTCTGTTTCACTGTATTTGAGTAAATAATTTCTGATATACTGTACGAAATTCTTTTCGGTTTGTCAAGAGTTGAGCAGAAAAATCTTAATCCGAATCTGAAATAAACAGGTATTAATATGGGTAAATGAGCTTTTCTATTGTCGGCATCAAGCGCAAGTGTGAGAGAGAATTAGGCTCTAAAAACTATTTTCAAATACTATGCGATGACCACTTTGCGTAATTATACTGTGCGAGAAAAGATGGGCTTCTCCTTCGACATCGCAGGCAAATAGGCGTCGAAGCACATGGCAATGTTTCGAAGAACAAATCTGCCAGAATCGCTTACAACAATACGGTCACCCTCCAAAGAAAGAAGATGAAGCGGAACAAATTCTTGCAGCTTTACTAATGCATCGGAAAAATATTCATCAAAAATAATTCCGAATTTTCGTTCAACTTCACGCTTATCGAGTTCAAGGTTGCACATCAAACGCATAATAACAAACTTGCGCACTTCATCATCAGCAGACATTTTATAGCCGAGAACTGTTGGAAATTTTCCGCTGTTGACAATCTCTTGGTAAGTAGAAAGATCTTTTGCATTCTGTGCATACACTGTTCCAAAGTGCGAAATTGCAGACATGCCAAAACCAAACAGATCGGCGCCCGCTTTAACGGAATATCCTTGAAAGTTCCGATGTAATGCCTTACGTTTTTGTTCACGCGTCAGTTCATCTGTCGGCTTGGCGAAGTGATCCATGCCTACATAGACGTATCTCGCATTTATCAGCGTGTTGATTGTCAGCTGCAGCAGATGCAATTTTCCTTCCGCTGTCGGTAATTGATCCTGGTGGAGCAGTTTTTGATGCGGCTTCATCCATGGCACAAATGCAAAGTTGAATACAGCAATCCGCTCCGGTGACAATTCAATCACTTTTTCCAGCGTCATCTTGAACGACTCCACAGTCTGCAAGGGCAGGCCATAAATGAGGTCAACATTAATACTTTTAATTCCAAGTTCTCGTAACCAATGAAAAACCTGTTGTGTCAATTGTTCCGGTTGAATGCGATTGACTGCTTTTTGTACATCATCATTAAAATCCTGGACACCCAGACTGAACCNNTCATCATTAAAATCCTGTACGCCGAGACTAAACCTATTTGCTCCACTGTCGGCAAAAGCTTTTAAGTGATTGAATGTCAGTTCACGCGGGTCAATCTCGACGCTGATTTCAGCATCATCTGAAAATGCAAACCGCTCCCGAATATATTTTGAAAGACCGCTAATTTCTTCCGGCGTTAAATATGACGGTGTACCACCACCCCATGCCATTTGAACAACTTTTCTCTCTTTGCTGATGAACGATGCCGTGTAGTCAATTTCTTTTTTGAGCGCGGCAAGATACTCGGATATTTTTTCGCGGTTCTGAGTAATAATCGATGTGCATCCGCAGAAATAACACAGCGTGTCGCAAAAAGGAATATGGATGTACAGCGACAACGGTGCAGAGCTGTTATGATTGTTTTCGATCAGATCATTTTCAAAACGTTGCGCAGTATATTCAGCAGAAAACACAGGTGCTGTCGGGTAGCTTGTGTAGCGCGGACCCGGACGGTCAAACTGTTTTAGGATGGAAAGAAGATGGTCGTCGATTTGCTGCATTGTTCATTTGAAAAGAAGGAATTCCATTTTGCCTTCCTTCGCGGAATCCCTCAAAGGGAAAAATTAGCTTAAGCTATTTTTTGTGCTTTCGTTTTTTTACCCTTTTTAACGCACTGTGTGCAAAGTTCTGCGGTTGGATGTTTCTTAAAATGTGTCATCGAAATTTTTTTGCCGCACGAAATACACACACCCAAACGTCTGCCGGAAGAATTTTTCAGTGCATCCTCAAGTTCTTTTCCTTCGGTTCCAGCAAGCAGCATTTGTTCACACATTGCCGATGGATTTGATTTGCATGGTTGAACCGGTTGATCACAGAACGGACAGATAAGATCTTTTCCATCTTTGAGTGAACCCACCCATGAAGACTTGGACATTTTGTCCAAGTTTTTACCGAGTGCTTTCACTAGGATTTTTTTCCTCATCTGACTCTCTACAGGTTTTTTCATACCGATTCTCTTTACCCAATAACATAGGGAAAGAGCAATCAGTTCCTAGACAAGAAGTTTATAGCGATTGAGTGCTTTCATATAATTCGCACGCTCGTAGGCAGATGGTTCAGCAATGGATTTATGGCTGAGACTTCCTTTCATCTGTTCGATGGATTCATATTCATGTTCATTCATCCAGAGCTCAACATTTTTTAACACTTTCGCAATATGTTCCGGACCATGCATAAGCAGTGCAGAACACATCATCGTAACATCTGCACCTGCCATCGTCAACTTTAGTACATCTTCTGCAGTATGAATACCGCTCGTAGCCGCAAGACTTGCCTTTAATTTCCCAAATAAAATTCCAATCCAGCGCATTGGCAAACGGTTTGCATATGAATCGCTTAACTCAACGCCTGGTTTCACATCCAATTCATCTAGATCGATATCAGGTTGATAAAAACGGTTAAAGAGTACCAAGCCGTCAGCTCCCTCACTCACCAGACGTTGTGCGACATTCGGAATCGAACTGAAAAATGGACTTAATTTCACGGCAACAGGTATTTTCACTGCACCGTTGACCTGTTTCAACATCTCTACATATCGATTCTCTACATCGACACCGGACATTGTTCCGCTTGTAGGAATATAATAGACATTTAATTCCAAGGCAGCGGCTCCTGCTTCTTCCATCTTTTTTGCATAAGATATCCAGCCGCCCGGAGTAACACCGTTGATACTGGCGATAACGGGAATTTCCAGTTTGTTAGCTGCCTTTGCAACGAGCTCCAAATATTCTTCTGGAGCAAAATGATAATCGCGGGTATCGGGAAAGTATGTAAGTGCTTCGGCATAACTCTCCGTTCCATATAACTTGTAGAAATCCAGCGATTCAGCTTCGTTTGTGACCTGTTCTTCAAAGAGCGAATGCATTACAATTGCCGATGCACCGGCATCTTCAAGCCGACGCATGGATTCCATTGAGCGCGATAGCGGGCTTGCCGAAACGACAATGGGATTTTTTAATTTCATTCCAAGATACGTTGTCGATAAATTCATTTGTGTCACTCCTCTTGAAAAATTGATGAACTGAGATCGTTTTCGTAAAAAGAAACATCAGAAACCGCCCTGCAAGTTCCAGGGCGGTCTGAATTTATTCAATCATTGAAGCTGTATGTTTCTTAGTTCGCAGCGGGAGCGTGTACGTCACTGCTTTCATTCGCAAACTGTTCGTAGATTGCCCAGCGTACTTTTACATCTTCTTCCGCAAGTTTCAGCAATTCTTTTGCACGTTCAGGATTAATTTTTGTTAGAACGTTAAAGCGCGTCTCTATAGAAGTAAAGTCGGTAAGTGCACCCTTCGGGGCTTTCGAATCAAGCTTAAACGGATTCTTGCCTTCTTTCGTGAGTTCCGGATTATATCGGAAGAGCGGGAAATAACCGGTTTCGACTGCAATTTTTTGATCTATCATACCGCGCGCCATATCGATACCATGCGCGATGCAATGCGAATATGNNCCGTGCGCGATGCAATGCGAATATGCAATAATGATGGATGGACCGTCGTATGCTTCTGCCTCGATGAACGCACGCACCGTCTGTGCATCATTTGCACCCATAGCCACTCGCGCCACATAGACGTTATTGTACATCATCGCCATCAAGCCAAGATCTTTCTTTGCTGTCGATTTGCCGGCTGCCGCAAATTTTGCAACTGCACCACGGTTTGTTGACTTCGACATTTGACCGCCGGTATTGGAATACACTTCNNCGATATCGTATGCCCAACCGTCGCCGCCCATGATCCAAATACTTCGTTTCACAAGATTATCTGCAAGTGTCAACAGGCGTTTAGCTTCCGGCTTGTTGTTAGATGCTAACTTGTCTTTCAAAATCCTGACGCGTTCACGCTGTTCATAAATTTCAGCTTCATTCTTTTGCACGGCTTCAATGAGTGCTGTGGCAAGATCGACACCGATATCGGTAGAGAGTTTTGTAACATACTCTTTCGCCATTTCGTTTAACTTGTCAGCTGTTAAACGCATGCCGAGACCGAATTCTGCATTGTCTTCGAACAACGAATTCGACCACGCTGGTCCGCGTCCATCATCATTCTGTGCCCACGGTGTTGTCGGTAAGTTGCCGCCATAAATGGATGTGCAACCAGTAGCATTCGCAACCATCATGCGATCGCCAAACAATTGACTGACTAATTTGATATATGGTGTTTCTCCGCAGCCGGAGCATGCGCCACTGAATTCAAATAACGGACGTAAAAATTGAGAACCTTTGACTGAATCAACTTTTACATTGCGACGATCGGCCTCCGGCAGTCCAAGGAAGAATTCAAAATTCTCTTTTTCCTGTTCGCGAATTTCCGGCTGGGACTTCATATTAATTGCCTTCACCTTGGCTTCCTTCTTACTCTTGGCCGGGCAAACTTCCACGCACAAAGTACATCCGGTACAATCTTCCGGTGCTACCTGTACGGTGTATTTCAACCCCTTGTACTCCGGTCCTTTGTAATCCATCGACTTGAAGTTTGCAGGAGCCGATGCGAGTTTTGCAGGATCAAATACTTTCGTACGGATTGCTGCGTGCGGACATACCAATGAACATTTATTGCACTGAATACAAATTTCCATTTCCCAGACAGGAATTTCAAGAGCAATGTTCCGTTTCTCCCATTGTGCGGAAGCTGTTGGGAATGTACCGTCATTCGGCATTGCAGAGACGGGAAGCTGGTCGCCATCACCAGAGATAATTTTTGCTAGAACATTTTTGACAAAGTCGGGTGCTTTATCGGAAACAACCGGCGGCATTTCTATCTTACTTGTAACACTGGACGGAATTTTTACTTCGAAGAGATTAGCAAGTGTCTGATCGACTGCTTCATAGTTTTTCTGAACAACTGCTTCGCCTTTTCTTCCGTACGTTTTTTGAATGGAATACTTAATGGCTTTGATTGCTTCATCCTTCGGTAGAACGCCGGAAATTGCAAAGAAGCAGGTTTGCATAATCGTATTAACACGGCTGCCCATACCTGTATTTTTTGCAACTTCGTAAGCATCGATGACAAACAGTTTCATTTTCTTATCGATGAGCTGTTTCTGAATATGGCGGGGCAAACGATTCCAAACTTCATCTTTTCCATAAATGCTATTTAGCAAAAATGTACTGCCGGGATTTGCGGCTTGGAGCACATCGAACTTTTCGAGGAAGAACCACTGATGGCATGCAACGAAGCTTGCATGGTCAATAAGATAAATGGAATGAATTGGGCGCGGGCCAAAACGTAAATGTGATGTTGTGGTCGAACCGGATTTTTTTGAATCATATACAAAGTACCCTTGTGCATAATTCTCGGTGTCTTCGCCAATAATTTTAATCGAGTTTTTATTGGCTCCTACCGTACCGTCGGCGCCTAATCCGTAGAATATAGCGCGCACAACATCATCTTTTTCAACGCTGAAATTCGGATCATATTCCAAGCTTGTGTGCGAAACATCATCATTAATTCCGACTGTGAAGTGATTCTTCGGCTGGGATTTTTTCATTTCGTCGAAAACTGCTTTTACCATTGTCGGTGTAAATTCTTTGGAAGATAATCCATATCGGCCGCCGATGACACGTGGCATGGATTTGAAAGGTGTTTTTCCTGCGGCAATTGATTCACTCAATGCTGTGATGACATCCAGATACAATGGTTCGCCGATAGCGCCGGATTCTTTCGTGCGATCCAGAACTGCAATATTCTTCACCGATGCAGGAAGTGCTTTTACAAAATGTTCAATGGAGAATGGACGATATAAACGGACTTTTAGCAAGCCGATCTTCTCGCCTTTTTCCATTAAGTATTCAACTGTTTCCTGCGCAGTCTCTGCGCCTGAGCCCATCATAATAATAACACGATCTGCATCCGGTACACCAACATACTGGAACAATTTATATTCCCGACCAACAATCTTTGCAAATTTGTCCATCGCTTTTTGCACAATGTCCGGTACAGCAGTGTAGTATAGATTTGCTGCTTCGCGTCCCTGGAAAAATACATCCGGGTTTTGTGCAGAACCGCGGAGAACTGGATGATCCGGTGTCAATGCCCGCTCGCGGACTTTGCGTATCATTTCATCATTAACCATTCCGCTAATATCGGCATCGCTCAATTGTTCGATCTTCATCACCTCGTGCGAAGTGCGGAAACCATCGAAGAAGTGGATAAACGGTATGCGTGATTCAAATGTTGCGGCATAAGAGATGAGTGCAAGATCCATTGTTTCCTGCACCGAGTTGGCAGACAACATTCCCCAACCGCATTGCCGTGTCGCCATGACATCGCTGTGATCGCCGAAGATGGACAGCGCGTGTGTGGCTAATGTTCGTGCTGCAATATGAAAAACTGTCGAAGTTAATTCACCAGCAATTTTAAACATATTGGGGATCATCAATAGCAACCCCTGCGAAGCCGTAAATGTGCAGGAAAGCGCTCCGGCCTGCAAAGCACCGTGAACAGCACCGGCGGCACCGCCTTCACTTTGCATCTCTACTACTTGAGGAATCGTGCCCCATAGGTTTTTGCGTCCTTGCGCTGACCATTCATCCGCCCACTCTCCCATATTGGAGGAGGGTGTAATAGGATAAATCGCAATGACTTCATTGAGTTTATGAGCAACATAGGCAGCTGCCTCGTTGCCGTCAATAGTAACCTTTTTTCGTCCATTCTTTGCGTCTGACATTGTATTCGTCTCTTCTCTATTATAGTTGATAAAAATGTAATCGATGTACTCAGGCAAGAATTGTTCCGTTCTGCTGGGTCATATTTGTATTCAAATTTCGCAAAATATGTCCACAACTACAAATAGAATTCGCAGTTCTGCGAGATGGCGGCTTTAGGTTTGCAGAATTGGAAGAAATGTAATTCGATTCATCCGGAAAGGTATCAGAAGAACAATAAGGGCATTATCCTTCTAATAACGATAGAATCGACAAAAGAATTTGATATGAAGCTCCCCGCTGCAATCGACAATTTATCTTCAATGGCTAAAGTTTTTGGGACAGATCCGAGATTTCATTTTGTATAAACAAGCTGAGTCAATAAAAAGTGAGAGAGTGTATAGCCCGACTTGACTCTTGCTAATAAAACAAATCTTTTTTACTCTTTTTTCACCTTTTTTTATTGGTATCGGGTTTTTTAGACATTATCTTTTATCCTTTAGGAGTTCAGGTATGAAAAAGATTACGAAAATTATTACAACCTGCAATCTTATCATAACCGGATTGGCATTTTCCCAATCAGCATCTATAGGCATATTCAAGGACAATGGCGACATAGGCATATCTCTGAAACCCGGATCTGTCCAATATGATTCCACAAAGAAAACCTACACTGTTGCGGGCGGCGGGGAGAATATGTGGTTCTCGAAAGACGCTTTCCACTTCGTATGGAAAAAAGTATCCGGCAATATTTCGCTCACCGCAAATATCCAATGGATTGGCACAGGCGGCCACCCGCACAGAAAAGCCTGCCTTGTTATCAGACAAAGTTTAGATGCCAGTTCAGCTTATGCAGATGCCGCGCTTCACAGCGAAGGACTTACATCTCTTCAATACCGCGAAGTTCAGGGTGAACTAACACATGAGATTCAATCCAATGTTAAATCGCCGGTAAAAGCCCGCATAGAAAAAGACGGCGACTATGTTTCTATGTCGATCGCCCGCGAAAACGAAGAGCTTCAACCGGCAGGCGGATCTATCAGAATAAAAATTACAGACCCGTTCTACATCGGACTCGGTGTCTGCTCCCATGACAGCAATGTCGTTGAAACAGCGGTTTTTTCAAACGTAGAAATTAAAAATATAGAATCAAAAGTTATAGGAGAGCCAATGCTCGAAAGCACACTTGAAACCATCGCAATCGCATCGACAGATCGAAAAGTAATATATAGAACACAGGATCATATAGAGGCGCCCAACTGGTCGCGAGACGGGAAATACCTCCTGTTCAATAGTAATGGCCTCATGTATAAGTTGGAAGTCAACAGCTTGACACCTCAATTAATCGATACAAAATTTGCCAAATACTGTAACAACGATCATGGCATATCGCCCGACGGTAAATTGCTGGCGATCAGTGACCAATCTGTAGATAATAAATCGCTTATTTATGTTCTGCCGGTTGAAGGAGGAGAACCGCGTCTCATAACTCCAACTGGACCGTCATACTGGCATGGCTGGTCTCCTGATGGAAAAACACTTGCATATTGTGCCGAACGTAACGGGCAATATGATATTTATACTATTCCTATCACCGGCGGCGAAGAGAAGCGGCTGACAACCGCTCCGGGTTTAGACGACGGTCCGGATTATTCCCCCGACGGGCAGTATATTTATTTCAATTCTGAACGTACTGGATTCATGCAAATCTGGCGTATGAAAACAGATGGCAGCGAACAGAAGCAAATTACAAAAGATGATTACAACAATTGGTTCGCGCATCCTTCACCGGACGGCAAATGGATTGTTTTTCTTTCATACGACAAAGATGTGAAAGGACATCCTGCGAACAAGGATGTGATGCTGCGAATGATGCCTGTTGGCGGTGGAGAAATAAAAGTACTGGTAAAATTGTTTGGCGGGCAAGGGACAATCAATGTTCCTTCATGGTCACCTGACAGCAATAATCTGGCGTTCGTAAGTTACAGGCTGATTAGCCCTAGATAAAACTTCTGAAATATTAGAAGAGATGATAATTGTGATGTTTTTGGGAAACGAGACTTTAGAGAATCCATCTGTACGATAGAGAAACAGAAACAGTTTCAATCTGGATGTAAGTCCTGACTGCACTAAACTGAAACAGTACCAAACCTTGATGTTCATTGGAATACTTGGTAACATTCCCGCAAGTGGATTTAGAATTACCAACCATTCGCCCCCCCAAGAACATGTGTCAAGCTTGTTGATAGGATTATTGGAATTTTCTATTTGAGAATGATAAAAATGTTTGAGCGTGATAAGTAGAAACGTACTAAAGGTTCGCCTATGACACAGATTATATTACAAATACGCTATACGTTTTTACGATAGTTATGCGGCAAAGTGGGATATGTTAATAATTATGAGACCAAAATAAATATGGTTACTCGTATATATCTCGATACTAATGTTTATAATAAGATTGCAGACAATGTTCCAATACCAATTCTGCCAGGACGTTTTGGCTCCCATTGGTCATATAGAATTTATTTGTCTCCCTTAAACATTCTTGAAATTTTGCAAATTGAGAATGATTTACGACGTGAGGTCATCATTCGAATTCTTCAGGAGATATGTGCTCCGAATATTCTGGCTGAACCGGAAGCCTTGCTTGTTGATTTCATCACGGAGCACATGCAAATGGATTCCCTTGATCATCTTCGCCTTAAGTCTCCTTTTTCAGTCAGCATGCTTAGCAACGTATGGAAAGATATTCACTCTGATCCCTCTAAAACTTTTATCTTTAGTGATTCCATTCGTACCTGGATTTATCATCTCAAGCTCCTTAACCATCTCTTACATGCATGGCATAGAAGTGGTGGTAACTTAAAAGATAATTCGATTAATACACTTGGCGATTATCGCGGTCTGTCGGCAGAACATTTTACGTCCACCATAATGCAAGTTATTGAAATATTAAAATCAATGAAAATAAGCGGAACTAAGCCTTGGCCAATAAACGATTTTATTCTGATTCTCTCAGCTTGTGTCCTCGTTGTTGGAGTAACTCCATTCCCTGAGAGTGTTGATAAATTATGGGTAGCCTTAGGAATCACGGGTATTGAAAATAGGATTCACTATATTTTCGATGGCCCGATGCGATTTGTTCTTTCTAAAGGACCACTTGTGGGGATGGCGGGTACTATGGCTTCTCAAGTTGCAAAGAGATTCAGTCCTGGTAATCTATTGGATGCGTTTCATATTGCATACTTGCCTTATGTAAGCGAGTTATTAACTTTGGATGAAGCACTATTGTCCCTCGCAAAACAATATCCTAAAAGTCCAAATTTTACCAAAGTACATAATGCCAATTCCTTTTTAAATGAAATATATTCACATTTGACATCAAATTGACTTTGTAAGAAATGTTAACCCGTTTTGTCACCTAACAAGTATAAAAATGTTGGCAAGGTATAAACCGGATAACATTGTGGTGCTCACAGAATAATGAGTTTTTAATAGTTCACACTACAACATCATTTTTATGCGAAACGTTATACAAAATTATTCCCTTTGGATTGGTAATGGATGTATAGGTTCCAAGATTTATTGGGTAGAAAACGGTAAGAATGGAAAAATAGTATGGTATCATTTTTTAAATTAAAATTAATTACTTCAGAAAAATACCATCTTTGGAATGATGCTCTTCATGCTAGACAAATTGCACGCGAGACTATGGATGATTGGAATAAAGGTACTTATGTACGATGGACAGTCACAACTTCATGGACTGTATTAGAAATGTGTTGTCGGGAAGCCCTGGACGAACCAAAAATAGGATACAGATTTAAGGAAGATATGGATGGGGCAATAACTAAAAAAGGATTAAATTCCATTGATTGGGGAAGTGGAAAATGGCAAAATGTAATTGATTTAAGGGAAGTGAGAAAGAAGTATACACATGTTAATATACCCCAAAAAGAATTATGGCCTGATCTTGAAATCGCTGATGATGCAATTAAGGTTGTGAGAGAAGCGGTTATAGATATTTTTCAAATAGCAAATATGCCTGTTCCCAAATGGATATATGATGATGAATCTCAAGGATGGAAATAATGAGTTTTTTATTTTATATGAACATCTTTCTAGGATAAAATCGTATAACAACGCGTAAACGCTACGCGCGAACGTTAGCTACAATTGAAGAAACACTATTGCTAAATATAAAACATGGAAATAATAAAAAGATTTGAAAACTACCCAATGGGGATTGTGATTCTATCCAACTTTGTTTCATTAGCTATTTATGGACTTGGCTTTCTTATAATTTTTAGAGTAGGATTGGCTTTTTCCTTTCTTTACCTGCTGTATATTTTGATTTTTGAGTTTAGATTAATAAGACATCATTGTCCCAACTGTTTTTATTGGGGCAAGACCTGTGGATTTGGAAAAGGGAGACTCAGCTCATGGTTTTTTAAAAAGGGCGATAGTTCTCAATTCTGCATGAAAGACTTCACCTGGAAAGATATGATTCCCGATCTGTTAATATCATTGATACCATTCGTTTTGGGGATTATTATATTGATTTTAAAATTTGATATTATGTTGTTTTCTGCATTGTTGATGCTCGTATTATTAACAACAATCGGCAATGGTTTTATTCGCGGGACATTGACTTGTAGATATTGTAAACAGGGAGAATTAGGTTGTCCAGCGGATTTGTTGTTTAGGAAAGAAAATAGAAAATAGTCAACCTTCCTTTCTACAGATTTTATTCTCCAAATTGAAAGCGTTGCTAGGAATCTTAAATGTGACGGAGTAGTGCCCCTGCTTGAAATGGATAGGAATGACAAAAAGAAAAAGCCAGCAAGCTTGACTAAATAGCTTTACTTCTTTTAAAAATCTAAACGCTCAAACCCTGTCCGCAATTTACTGAATCAATCTGAATCGTTGTGTGCTCAATCCCGAATCGCTCTTGAAGCATCTTTTTGATAGCGGACAAACGTTCGGTTGTTGTTCTATCGAAATCCGCACAAACGTGAACGCTTAATGCCGGATATCCCGAACAAATGCTCCAAATATGCAAATCATGAACTTCGCGGACTCCATCAATTTCACTGATGGCACGAGCGACATCTGACAATGAAATACCTTCCGGAGTTCCCTCAAAAAGAATATGTACAGAACTTCGTACAACTCTCCATGAACCGAAGAAGAGAAATATACAAATCAACACACTGATGATGGGGTCAATGATAATCCAGCCGGTGAAGAGCATAACAATACCGCCGATGATGACGCCAACGGAGGATAAGGCATCTCCAACGACGTGAAGAAAAGCACTGCGAACATTAAGGTCGTGTTGATGATGTTCTTTTAAGAGCTGCGCTGTAATAAGATTGGCAATCAATCCGATGACAGCGATCACCAGCATCTCTGCACTATGAACTACAACCGGCGATTTAATACGCTGCCACGCTTCATAAAAAATCGTGATGGTAACGGCAAATAATGTTATCCCGTTTGCTAATCCTGCAAACACTTCCAGACGATGCCAACCGAATGTATGCCTATCATCAGCAGGGAGAGTGGAAACACGAAGAGCAATATAGCTGAATGCAAGAGCGAAAATATCGAGGAAAACATGGGCAGAATCACTGAGAAGTGCGAGGCTTCCTGTCCAGAATCCACCTGCAAGTTCAGCAACAAAAATGAATACCGAGATTCCAAGAGAAAGCGCAAAGCGGCGCTGAAGTGTTTGATCGGCATGATTCATAGGCATTCTATTTCAAAAGGCTCCGCTGTAATCCGGGTAAGTATCTCTAGTTCTTTCCCCATTGTCCGATACTCTGAACAATGTCTATGTCGTGTTTAAACTCTGATGTCAAATGAAATTCAATATCTGGAAACATCTCCTTCGCGGTATTGTATGACCAGGTTCCTTCAGCAAGAAAGACAGGATGGTCATCCCTATCATACGCAATATGGTAGTTCTGAAGATCTTGAAAGCGTTCAAGCTGTTCTTTGTTTGAAGAGGTGAACCAAAACGCTTTATAGATATTCATCGATTGCATATCGCAGTCCGCTCCATACTCGTGCAGCAATCTGAATTTTATTACCTCAAATTGCATTTCACCGACCGTGCCAACGATTTTTACATTGCCCTGCTGACGAACAAAAAGCTGCGCGACCCCTTCATCGGTAAGCTGATGAATGCCTTTATCCATCTGTTTTGCTTTAAACGGATTTTTATTGACAAGCTGCCGGAAAACCTCCGGTGAAAATCTCGGAATACCTTTGAAGACGAGCTGTTCACCTTCTGTCAATGTATCACCGATCTTGAAAATACCGGTGTCATACAATCCTACTACATCGCCAGGCCATGCTTCATCGATAATACTTTTTTCATTTGCCATAAAACTCGTCGGCGTAGCAAAACGTACTTCTTTTTCCAGCCGTGTATGAAGATAATATTTATTACGCTCAAACTTACCGGAACAAACCCGGCAAAATGCAATTCGATCCCGATGATGGGGATCAAGGTTGGCGTGAATTTTAAATATAAATCCGCTGAATGTTTCTTCTGATGGATCGATTTTTCTGATGTTCGTTTCTCTCGGCTGCGGAGAAGGAGCAATTGCCACAAATGTATCCAGCAGTTCTTTCACTCCAAAATTATTGATGGCGCTGCCGAAAAAAACCGGGGCTAGATATGCATCGCGGTAATGTTTTTCATCGAACGGTTCAAACACTCCTTCGATCATTGCAACTTCCTCACGAAGCTTCGCGGCAGAATCTGCGCTTATCTGTTCATCAAGGAGCTGACTGGCGAGATCGTCAATGGAGACGATATCATCCGAGATGCGGGTTTTATTGGGAGAGAAAAGCTTCAATTGTTTTTCGAACAGACTGTACACACCCTGAAAACGCGCACCCATACCAATAGGCCAGGTGAGCGGCCTTGTATGGATACCGAGCTCCCGTTCTAGTTCGTCCAAAAGAGCGAATGGATCACGTCCTTCTCTGTCCAGTTTATTAATGAACACGATCACCGGTGTGCTTCGCATCCGGCAGACATTCATAAGTTTTCGCGTTTGCTCTTCGACGCCTTTTGCACAGTCAATAACAAGGATAACGCTGTCCACGGCCGTGAGAGTTCTATAGGTATCTTCGGCAAAATCTTTATGGCCCGGTGTGTCTAAAATGTTGACTTTGTATCCGTTATATTCGAAACCCATCACTGAAGTTGCAACAGAAATACCACGCTGCTTTTCAATTTCCATGAAATCGGAAGTGGCAGTCTTCGTGATCTTGTTGCTCTTCACTGCGCCCGCAGTATGAATCGCTCCGCCAAATAACAATAGTTTTTCTGTAAGCGTAGTTTTTCCCGCATCCGGGTGACTAATAATGCCAAATGTTCGGCGTCGTATGAGTTCGTTATTTTTCATGAATATTGGTTTGGAATTGAAAGCTTCATTTTCTTTTAATAAATGAAAAGCAGGGCATGGATATGCCCCGAAAAAAGAGGGAAAGTTACGGTGGTGTAAGTTTGCTATGGAAAAGTATAATCATTCTTTTATAAGATACGAAAACTTCAGGAGAGAGCCAAGAATTCTTTCGCCTTCATCTTTCATCAGCTCAATCTTTCATCAGCATTGCTTCTGCTAATTCAGCTGCATCATGAACATACGGGGCACATTTACAATCTCGAAAATTGTTTTCTTTATAAAATTGCTGGCCTTCCGGTGTCAGTAGATTACAACCGAGTAGCTCCTTGCAGGAAATGCTTCCATGTTTGGCAATGAATTTTTCTGAGAGTTCTCTTACAAGCTTATATGTCAAATCATTTGCGGCATTGTCTTCTCTTATGGTCTTACCATGTTTGCAACCGATGAGTAAAATTGCTCCCGACACTGCACCGCACACTTCTTGACGGCGTCCCATTCCTGCACCGAACCCGCACGAGATTTTAAGCGCATTGGTTCGATCAATACCAAATTCTTCTGCATAGGTAGAGAACACTGCTTGTGCGCAATTAAATCCATTAATATAAGTTGCTGCTGCTTGATCTGGTTTAGTGCTCATCGAGACATCCTTTTAAAATTTGTTCGGAAATTATGAAGGAACAGAAATTCCTTCTCCATCTACAAAATACTTTTTTCTAAACCACAATGCAACATTTACTAAAGAAATGAGAACCGGAACTTCGACTAACGGACCTATGACGGCTGCAAATGCAACTCCTGAGTTAATTCCAAAAACTGCAATTGCGACTGCTATCGCTAATTCAAAATTATTGCTCGCGGCAGTAAAGGAAAGTGTTGCGGACTTTGCGTAATCGGCTCCGGATTTCTTTGCGAGATAAAACGAGATCAAAAACATTATCACAAAATACACTATGAGTGGAATAGCGATGCGAATGACATCAAGTGGAATTTTAACGATGTATTCACCTTTGAGCGAAAACATAACGATGATAGTGAATAAAAGTGCAATCAGAGTAATGGGCGATATCTTTGGAATAAACTTCTGCTCGTACCATTGCTTGTTCTTCAGTCTGAGCAATGTGAACCTTGTGATAATACCGGCAATGAAAGGAATACCAAGATAAATAAAAACACTTTCCGCTATTTGTCCTATCGTAATATTAACTGCGAAGGTTTGCAAACCAAGCCAAGCAGGAAACACGGTGAGAAATACATAAGCATACACTGAGAAAAATAACACCTGAAAAATTGAGTTGAATGCGACAAGTCCTGCGGCGTACTCTGTATCTCCTTTTGCCAGTTCGTTCCAAACAATCACCATTGCAATACATCGAGCAAGGCCGATCATAATGAGGCCAGCCATATACTCCGGATATCCCCGAAGGAAGATGACAGCAAGGATGAACATTAATACCGGTCCAACAAGCCAGTTTTGTATAAGTGAAAGGAGAAGCAATTTCGTGTTTTTAAAAACATCTCCTAGTTCTTCATACTTCACCTTGGCGAGCGGTGGATACATCATCAGAATTAGACCTATAGCTATCGGGATGTTCGTTGTCCCGCTCTGAAAAGAATTCCAGAAATGTACAATTCCTGGGAAAAAATAGCCTGAAAAGACACCAATGAACATTGCTAGAAATATCCAGAGTGTTAAGAATCTATCTACAAACGATAATTGCTTTTTCAGAGAAGTCATTGTGTATTCTTTTCTCTAGTTAGCATCGTTGTAATTCGTTTCCAACAGAGAACGCATCGCCAAGTTTGTCGCCGACATTATAATACGCCATACTGCCGAATGAACCCCATAACATTGGTCGTACCTTCTCGATGTCGGGAAGTTGATTTGAATTTAGAACCTCGCTATCAGCGACCATTCCAACAATTTCTCCAATGAACATTGTATGCCGGCCAAGATCGACCTGCCTAACCAGCTTGCATTCAAGAGCATAGGGAAATTCCTTTACAATTGGGGCATTGATCAATTTGCTCTTTTCCGGTGTGAGGTGGGTTTCCTTGAATTTGTCGTACTTTCTTCCCGATACCATACCAACAAAGTCGGCCTCCTTGAGATACTTTTCAGAGGGAATATTCACTGTGAATGCCTCGGTCTGTTTGATGTTGTGATAACTAAGTGTCGCCTCCCTGAGAGACACACTGATACATGGCGGTTTACTTGATGCGATTCCTCCCCAGGCGGCATTCATGATATTAGGCTTTCCATCAGAACCATAGGTTCCAATGATGAGCACCGGAGAGGGGAGCAATATTGTTTGTGCTGGAAGGAAGAGTTTCATAATTAATTCCTTTATTTTATCGCAATAATAATCTCTGATGAAAAATCGTTTTTGGAATTTCTCTTTTAATATTTCTAAACCATAACATTATATTGATAAAAGAAGAACCATAAATGATTTTTTTACAGAAATCATTATGCTAATTACAGCACGTTCCTTCATCCGGGCCACCACAAGTTGGAGCTGTTCCATTAAATGCACCTTGAATGATTCCGGCAGCACATCCGCATCCATCTCCGACATCAAGCAGAATTGCTCCTTGCGGGCAATTTTGTTTGCATGCGCCGCATTCCATGCAAAAATCTCGGCCAATAATGCGAACCTTCTTATCTTTCAACTCGAAAACTTCATGCGGACACACTTTAACACACATACCGCAATTATTGCATTTCTCTTGAATCAATTGAAGAGTTACAACCTCAGAATAATATCGTAATCTGTTCATGGATTTACCTTCCAGAGAGTAGAGCATTAAGTATGACAAGAACCACTGCAATTATTCCTGATGCTATCTGTATCGGCACTGCAATTTTCATTTCTTTCTTAACTCCTGCAAGTGATGTAAATGTTGACGCTCCAATAAAATTCATTGCAAGAAACGAGGAAATACCGGAAAGAAGAAAGAATATCGTAGGAATGACATAGATGGTATTTTCAAATGTCTCTGCTAAGACAATGATTGATGAAATAATAGTTCCCATGAGGAATCCCTTAAAAGAAAAACTGCGAAAAAATAAATACGGGAGCAGTAGAGGAGTTAGGACTATTCCAGAAATATATCCTGCTAATATTATTTGTGAAAGAAATATTATGTGTGCAGATGCTTGTCGAAGAGAAAATCCATCTGCATTGATTCCTGAAAGAAGAGAAAAGAATGCCAGTAATATAACAAGGTATCGTACATTATAGATGAGATCATTCGGAATAAGTTTTAATCGATCATACCAGCCGAAATTTACACGTCTCATTTCTTTAGTTGTTTTATAACCTGTACGTATGAATGGTGGAATATCAGATGCTCGAACAGGTCCGTAAATAACAGTAAATCCAGAAGATTCTTTTACCAGATGTGCTGCGACACCGACCGCACCAAGCTGTGGAAGAATGATTCGCTTATGTTGGACAATTTTGTCAAGAGAACTTAAGTGTATTCGATTTATAAGTTCTTTTGTTCCAAATGTTCCTTTTCCGGCTGAACACCATACATTAACTCCTTTCGTATCCAAAATGAGAAGCCATACATTCAATCCATTGAGATTCTTACGCACTGTATCGAAGGAGAGTTTATAATTTGCAGTAACGAGAACATCCGAATGTTCATTTGGCGTGCCAACTGCATACAGCCCTGGATCGACTCGGTAACGATCTCGTCGAATTCCCCAGCGAACCCTGAAAGCACCAAGATAATCTTTCAAGTCAAGGCGGGATGAAATCTGCGAAATTACACCTGCCGGTGTTTGAATAGTACCAACGATGTAATGTTTGGCATGTAAATCATGATCTGTTTCGTTGTCTGCTGTATGACAGCCGCATGTACGAGCAGAAACATTTGTTTGAATGGATATGAGCTTGTCTGAATTACCGGCACAACATTGTTGATCAGAGCATTCCATAATTTAACCTCGATAAGGAAGTAAAATTGTACGATAAAAGTTATTGAACCGTTCTCTCATCTCATCCCGCACACGCCTATACACTTGCATTACTTCTTCCTCAGTCCCTGTCGCATTTGCCGGATCTTTTAATCCGATGTGTAATCGTTGTTTCACATTTCCAAGAAAAACCGGACATGTTTCTTTTGCATGATCACAGACAGTGATAACATAATCGAATGACTCGCCAACAAATTGATCAACATGTTTTGGATATGCTTTTTCGAGACTAATACCGATTTCTTTCATCACGGCAATAGTTTTGGAACTTACACGAGATGCGGGCGCTGTTCCAGCGGAAAATACATCTAGGGTTGGATCAAGACTTTTCATAAATCCTTCAGCCATTTGACTTCTGCAGGAATTGCCTGTGCAAAGAATAAGAATACGTTCTGACATACACATCATCTATGCCTCATTTATCAACCGTTCACTCGGAACAGTAGTCCAGCTGGCTATATACTCTACATTTTCTGGTTTTATAATTCCCGGTTCATCAACCAGCCATCTGCCTGGCAAATTGAACTCATGTGCTGCAAGCTCAAAGTGGCACATAGCGATTCCCATATCTATTCGCTGCAGATCAGCAAGCCGTAATAAATTGAAAGTCAGAGTTCCCTTTCCATACCCTTGAGTCCGTTGAAGATAGAAATGCCAAGCACCGTCACTTCGGATAATTCGCCATGGTTGTTTATTTGAAGCTGAAGGTGCCCACCGAACCATTTCGAGAACATCAGCATACTCACGAATATTTTCTTTATTGAGTGAATTTCCAAAAAATCTATCAAAGAATAATTGTTCCTTGGGGAACCGGTGCTGAGCACCAGCACGC
This sequence comes from Ignavibacteriota bacterium, assembly GCA_003142475.1. Taxonomy (GTDB): domain Bacteria; phylum Bacteroidota; class Ignavibacteria; order UBA10030; family UBA10030; genus Fen-1298. The sequence continues at coordinate 25,684 of PLMK01000008.1, read as the reverse complement.
TTGCGTATCTGACTTCTGATATCAGCATTGCTCGCACTGTATCCAACCGCAACAACTGCCGGTACTATTTCCGTGCTTGTTACTGTAATCTTCTTTGCGAAACTGCTTTTTGTGAAAGATCCTCCAAGCCAGCATGTTCCTAATCCGATATCGGTGGCATAGAGAACGGCATGTTCCAAAAGATACCCATAGTCTTCAAGATTTTTGGGTTCTTGTTCCAGTGCTCCAACAATGAAACCTGCTGCGTCCTTGATAAATCCATAGGTTCCAAGTCCTTTGAGAGATTTTCTATCATACTCGGTCGCGGCAATGAGCGCAAACCGTGCCCGTGTTCCAAGAGGCCCTGTGTGGTTCGATTCTAAAAATTCTATTAGAGCTCGCTGATGATCTTCTTCTATTGGTTTTTTAAGATATGTGCGACAAGAGAAGCGTTGTTTGATGATATATACAATAGACTTATTCATTCTATAGCCCCGTATTTTTTCACCCACTATTTCTCTAATTTCTTGTTCAGTATTTATACTTGTTCTCCTAAAACATATATCGCAATATTGCGATTGATTAGGGTAAAAAAATATCAGCAACAATTTTTTACAGTAACCATAAATTGAGACAGGAGCTGTTTCGCCTCGCTCCATGCTTTCTGGTTAATGCAATAACAGACTCGTGGTCCTTCAATATCACCTTTAATAAGTCCAACACGTTTCAACTCGGCAAGATGCTGTGAGACGGTTGCTTGAGACAGGGGAAGTTCTTCGACGATGTCGCCGCAAATGCATGCATTCTTCTTGGCGAGAAATTCGAGGATCGCAATACGTGCCGGATGCGCCAAGGCTTTCGCCAAATCAGCAAGGCGATTCTGACTATTACTAAAAGCTTCTTTCTTTGAGGTTCCCATAGTTTTTCTATCGTAATAATACGATAGAAGTTTCAAAAAAGCAATAGCTAAAATATAAAAATTATTTAGAAACTAATAAAAAAACTCCGACCTCCCAGATATAACAATTCGGAACTGGAAGGCCGGAGATATATGAACCATCCTTCATTCCCACCGTGCAAGAGAGAAGAGATGATAATTCATTTTTTATATGGAATGAATGTGTCGTTAATCCATAATTTTTCTCAGAAATGCCGGACGTTCTGAATCAGACTTATCAATTTTTTCGCGCATTCCAACTTCGCGGAGTGGTGAATTTGGAATTTCTACACCGCGCCGTGCATATGTTGGCACATCGAACCGTTGAAGTTCAGTGGGACCGACGGGCACATGATCGATCAATTTTGCTGCGGGTTTTGCAGGCCGCTGTATTGCCGCCGCTCGTTTGTTGAATCCTGTTGCGATGACGGTTACCATAATTTCTTCCGTCATGTTTTCATCGATCACAGTACCGAGGATTACGTTTGCTTCTTCGCCTGCTGCTTCGTGAATAACCTTCGTCGCTTCATCTACTTCTGTCAGACTGAGTTCCTTGCCGCCTGTGATATTAATAAGAATACCCTGCGCGCCGGCGATTGAGACGCCTTCGAGCAGCGGGCTGGAAATTGCCATTTGCGCAGCTTCGGTTGCGCGATTATCGCCTGTAGCTATACCGGTACCCATTAAAGCATCGCCCATTTCTTTCATTATTGTACGAACATCGGCGAAGTCCACATTGATATATCCAGGAACAGTGATAACTTCAGAGATTCCACGGGTGGCATTATAGAGTACCTGATTTGCTATTTCGAACGCTTCCATAATTGGAGTGCGACGATCGATGAGATCGAGAAGCTTCTGATTTGGAATGACGATAAGTGTATCGACATTTTTCTTTAGCTCTTCAATTCCCAATACAGCTTGTTCGTTCCGCTTTTTTCCTTCGCTGCTGAACGGTTTTGTCACAATGCCGACTACAAGTGCGCCAACGCTTTTTGCGATGTTTGCTACTAATGGAGCACCGCCGGTTCCAGTACCACCACCCATTCCTGCTGTGATAAAGACCATATCGCAGCCGCTCAACGATTGTGCAATCTCCTCTCTGTCCTCTTCAACAGCACGGAAACCTACGCTGGGATCGGAGCCTGCACCGAGTCCGCGCGTGAGATTTTTGCCGATTTGAAGTTTGTGCTCGGCTTTGTTGCGCTCCAATGCTTGAAGATCTGTATTGATAGAAACAAAGTCGACGCCGACAAGTCCTTTGTCGATCATGCTATTGACGGCATTACCGCCTCCTCCGCCAACACCAATGACACGAATTCTTGCTCCTCGACCAGATGGGATATCAAGTTCGATAGGCACGGTATATTCTCCTTAAGTTAGTTTGTTGTTTATTAGTCATTACTAAATTTATTGATATGCATGGCTCTGTCATTATTTTTCAGCCAACTATATTCTGTTTTCTCGTTTTACAACTCATCAAACCATGATTTCATTTTTTGGAAAATTGTTTTTCCTTTTCCATCTTGAATAACGGCTTTAACTCCAGACCGGTCTCGGTTTTTTAACTCGTGCATCACTAATCCAACGCCGGTTGCATAAATAGGATTTTCAATTTCCCGCACGAGTCCGGAACTAAAACCGCCTGGAATTCCAATCTTCACGGGCATGCCAAGCACTTCTTTGGCAAGATCAGCTGTCCCTTTAATAAGCGAGCCGCCGCCTGTAAGTACAACACCTGCTGACAGATGTTTGGAATATCCAGAGCGTTTGATCTCCATCGCGGCAAATTCCAGAATCTCTTCCATCCGCGGTTGTATTACTTTACAAAGAAGCCGCTTGTCAATATCTATCGGCGCACGGCCGCCGATGCCGGGAAGCTGAATCGGCTGGTTATCCACAATTGCCGGCTCATATGTGAAACCATAATCAACTTTCGTTCTTTCTGCTTGATCTGTGAGAATACCAAAACCTTTGCGAATATCGTCTGTTACTTTTTTGCCGGCAATACCAATGACAGCGGTATGGCGAATCGTGCGCTCTTCAAATACAGCGAGATCGGTTGTGCCGCCTCCAATATCCAACAGTGCCACTCCGACTTCCTTTTCTTCATCATCCAATACCGCATAACTTGATGCAAGCGGTTCAAGCACCATATCGTTTACATGCAAACCGGCTCGTTGAACACATTTATAAATATTTTGCGCCGCTGTCACAAGTCCGGTGATGATATGGACAACTGCTTCCATTCGTACGCCGGACATTCCAACTGGATCATAAATTCCATCTTGTCCATCAACAATAAATTGTTGAGGGATGACATGAATAATTTTCCTGTCGAGTGGAAGAGCGACACGTTTTGTGTCTTCGATCAGCCGATCAACATCGTCCTGAGTGATTTCATTCTCCGGCCTGCTGATACTGATGACGCCGCGGCTTTGAAAGCTTTGGATGTGATCACCTGCGATGCCAACAGTGACGGTTGTGATCTTTACTCCGGACTGCTGTTCAGCATCCTGCACTGCTGCTTGAATGGAGCGAACTGTTTTTTCAATGTTCGTCACCACACCACGCGTCAATCCTTCTGATGCGCTTTTACCGATACCGAGAACTTTTAATTTGCCGGGATAATTATCGTCCGGCGATGCAACAATTGCGCATACTTTCGTTGTTCCAATATCTAAACCAACTGCAATATCTTGTTCCATTTTACATCCTTATAGTCAACAGTTCTTCCATCAGAGCTTTGCCGCTATAGGCTTTTAGTCGCCGATGGTTCTGGGTTCCAACGCGCTACAACCTGATCTTGATAGCGCAAATCTACATACTGCAATGATTGTGTACCGCGTGTGCGCACTACATTGTTCCAAAAAGTTTCTAACTTTACAAGCTCGCTCGACATTTCATCGCGCCCGAAGATGATGGGCACGCCGCCTTCCGTTGAATAAACGACGATGTCGCCGCCATTTCGCACCTGCACTTCTGAAATATTATGATACATCGGACGATTCACTGCCTTCATTGTTGCGAGCAGCTGCAATGTTTCAATTACATCTGGCTGTTTAATGATTGAACCCAATGCCAAAGGTTCACTTGCCGATATTCCGCTAATCATTGGCAAATCAAATAACCTATGAGATATACTTCTTGGAAGCACTACACCGTTTTCATCCAAGTACATTGTTTCAGGACGGTTCACAATTGCGATCGGAATACGTTCTACAACTTGAATGTGAATGGAATTTGGCAGATTGCGTTCCACTACAACATCTTTTATATAATGATGACTCATTACATTCTTCTGAATTGCCGTTAAATCAACTTTATACAGAAGCGTGTTCATCTGCACTTGTGTCAATTGAAGAATCTCGTTTGCTCCAACAATTCGGTTGCCATCAATTTTAATCTGTTTTATTCGCAAACTTGATTTCCAAGCGTTTGCACCGAACACTAGACAAATCGCAATAGCGATAAGCACCAACACGCCGGCTATTTTAGGTTTTAATTCGCTCATGCCGCTTCCTTTGCGAAATTCGAAAACCCAACCATCTTTACTTCTAATTCCAACATCAAACCAGAATTCTGATATACGGTGCGCTTTACTAGATCAATCAGTCTCACTATATCTACTGCTTTTGCATCACCAAGATTGACTATGAAATTGGCATGCTTTTCTGAAACCTGTGCATCACCTACGCGTTTACCTTTAAGCCCCGCTTGTTCAATTAACTTTGCTGCAAATGTATTCGACGGATTTTTGAATATACTGCCGAGATTTGGATACTCGAGCGGCTGTGTTTCATTACGTTTTAAAATGAACTCACGGCGGATTGCTGAAAGTTTTTCTTTATCACCATGCTTTAATTTGAAAGATGCGCCCAATACAACATCATCAGCAAAACGAGAGTGTCGATACGAAAAAGATTCTTCATCTTTTTGAATTCGCTGCACATTGCCGTCATGAATAATTTCTACGTCTACTAATTGGTCTGCAATTTCTCCGCCGTGCGCACCCGCGTTCATTGCGACTGCGCCTCCGATTGTTCCTGGAATTCCGGCAAGCATTTCTACTCCTGCAAGTTCGTTTTGAATGCAGAAATCCACAAACTTGGTCAAACGTACTCCGGCATCAGCAAATACTAAATCATTTTCGATGCGGACACCTGAAAGCGAATTTTCAATGTTGATGACAGCACCGCGAATTCCTTCGTCACTTATAAGCACGTTACTACCACGACCTAGTATCATCCATGAATAGTGATGTTCATGGAAATATTTAATAATTGAAATCAAATCACTCTTATCAGCTGGCTCGATATAGAAATCTGCAGGCCCGCCGACTTTCATCCACGTGTATTTTGCCATCGGCACATCGACGGCGATGTTCCCGCGAAGAAATTTCTGTATGTCGGTTAATGAAATCATTTTAATGAATATTGTTTTAGAAACTCTTCACCATATTTCCAAATATCACCAGCACCCATCGTTATAACAATGTCACCGTTCTTCACAATGGATTTAAGAAATGCAGGAACTTGTTTTTTATCTGAAATGTAATGAACATCTTTGTGGCCAAACTGCTTTGCCGCATTCACTATCAACTCACCTGTAACACCTTGAATGGGTTCTTCACGTGCCGGATAGATGTCCGTTACAACGAGAACATCGGATAAGAGAAATGACTTACCGAAGTCCTCGTAGAAGTCCCGCGTGCGGCTGTATAAATGCGGCTGAAATACGCACACGACACGACGACGCCAGCCAGACTTTACACCGGAGAGTGTTGCCCTGCATTCAGTTGGATGATGCGCGTAGTCGTCATAAACCGCAACGCCATTTACTTCACCTTTCTTTTCCCATCTGCGATAGACACCGGCAAACTTTTCAATACCTGACTTAATTCTTTCAAATGGAACACCAAGCTCTAGCCCAACGGCAATTGCACCAAGTGAATTCTGCACGTTATGCTTACCCGGTACTTGAAGCGTGATTATTCCGAGTTCTTTATTGCTGTGTATAAGCGCGAAGGTTGTGGTATTATCTTTATGCCGAATGTCAACTGCTTGCACATCTGCTTGCGGATTTAGGCCGTATGTTATAATTTTTTTCTTGCTCAAATTTGGCATTATATCTAAAAGTGCTGGTTCATCGAGACAAACAACGATGAATCCGTAGAACGGTACTTTATTGGCGAATTGAATAAATGCGCTTTTGATATCTTCTAAATCTCGATAACAATCAAGATGGTCGGTTTCGAGAGTCGTCAGGACAGCAATTGTCGGCGAAATAGACAAAAACGATCGATCGTACTCATCTGCTTCTACGACAATAAATTCTCCACGTCCAAGCCGTGCATTTGTTCCGCCAAGCCCGCTTAATTTTCCGCCGACGATAACTGTCGGATCAAGTCCACCTTCCATCAAAACAAGACTTGTCATTGATGTCGTCGTGGTTTTTCCATGCGTACCGGCGATGCCTATACCGTATTTCAAACGCATCACTTCTGCAAGCATTTCTGCTCTTCGCACAATTGGAATCTTTCGCCGCTGTGCTTCAAGAATTTCCGGATTGTCCGCCTGTACAGCAGATGAATAAACAACTGTGTCAACATCATTTGCAATATTGCTTGCGCGATGTCCTTCGAATGTTATTGCGCCGAGCTCTTTGAGGCGTTCGGTAACTTCGGTAAGTGCGCGGTCAGAACCACTGACTTTAAATCCTTGGTCAAGCAATATTTCTGCAATACCGCTCATACCAATTCCACCGATACCGATAAAATGTAATTTCTTTATTGAACTAAACATTGCTATGCACTTTTATTTTACCAATTCAAGAATTCGCTGGGCAATTTCTCTGCCGGCGTTTGCTTTTCCCATCACGCGGCTTGCTTCGTTCATTTGCGTGAGTTTTTTATCGTCGTTTATAATCGAATTAAGTACAACTTTTAATTTCGCCTGCACATCTCTATCCGCGATCATCACTGCAGCGCCGGCATCTACTAATGTCTGTGCATTGAACGTCTGATGATCAGCAGCTGCATGCGGATATGGAATCAACACCGATGCTTTACCCAGCCGAGTTAATTCTGCCAGTGTTGTTGCACCAGCGCGGCAAACAACCATATCGGCGGCGGCGTAAGCATATTCCATTTTATCAATAAATATATTCACCCAGCAATTCTTCATCGTTGACATTTCCTTCACCAACATCGCATCAGTTTTGCCTGTCTGCCAGATTAATTGAATATCTGAATCAATAAAATCATTCACCAGTAATCTTACTGCCTTATTGATGGAAGCGGCACCGAGACTTCCGCCAAACACAAACACGGTCTTTTTCGATGGATCAAGATTGAAAAATTTAATTCCATCTTTGCGCGATACAGTCCCGAGCACATCGCGCGTCGGTGTACCTGCCAATTCAATATTATCTTTTCGTTTCAACCAACGAGCTGTAGCGCTAAACGCAGTAAAGATTCTCGTTGCTCTTGTTGACAGCATCCGCGTTGTAATTCCAGGAAAGCTGTTCGATTCGTGAACCACTATTGGAATTCCAAGCAGCGATGCAACATACAAAACAGGTCCGCACACATAACCACCGGTTCCAATTACGATATCTGGTTGAAATCGTTTAATGAGAAAGAACGATTGCACAAGCGACACAATAACTTTTATCGGAAACAACAGATTATCAATCTGCAAACTTCGATGAAACCCGCTGATCCAAATGAACACCAGTGAATAACCTCGTTGAGGAACAACACGCGATTCAATTTTTCCTTTCGTTCCAACAAATAAGAATTCTGCATTTGACCTGAGTTTTTTTATTTCATCTGCGATGGCAATCGCTGGAAATACATGCCCGCCAGTTCCGCCAGTCGCTATGAGAATTTTTAGTCGCTCGTTCGACACACTTCAATACACTTTTCCGAGCCCAGTCTCTGATCCAAGTACTTCCACATTTTCCCTTTCTGTTTTTGCTGTTCGCGGATGTAAATCCGTATTTGCGGAAATGTTCAGCAACACGCCAATGGAAAACGCCGACAACATGAGAGACGAACCTCCATAACTGATAAACGGCATCGGCAAACCGGTGGTGGGAAGAAGTCCCAGTGCTACACTTGCATTTACCAATGCATACAACGTGATCGTACTTGCAATAGCGACAGCGAGGAATCTTGCGAAATCATCTTTCGCATGTTTTGCAATTCTAAAACCACGTAGCATCACAAATAGAAATGCGCCCAGCACAAGTAATGTACCGAGCAATCCATATTCTTCTCCTACAATCGAATAAACAAAATCGTTATACGATTCCGGTAAGAACAAATCTCGTTGGCGGCTTTCGCCAGGACCAACACCAAATAAACCGCCGTTGCCAAAACCGATAATTCCCTGCCAGAGTTGATAATTATGTTGTCCTTTCGGATCCCCATGCACGAAATGCATGATGCGCTCAAGTTGGTACGGACGCTTCAGCACATATGCCATAAAGAGTACATAGAGAGCGAATAAACAGGCGGCAACTAAAATCATTCCGAGCAGATGTGTCATCCTCACATGTCCAACAAATAAAAGGATAATTGTTAGTGCGAACAACATCATCCCTGTACTCAAATTCGGTTGTGCTAACACTAATGCTGTTACAACACCAATCCAAATGATGATAGGAAGAAATCCTTTTTTGAAATCTCTTATTTGTTCGCCTTTCTTGGCCATTAACAGACTTATATGAAACAGAAGTGCAAACTTTGCGAACTCAGAGGGTTGGAATCCCAATCCGCCAAAACGCAGCCAGCGCACAGCGCCTTTAGTTTCACCTCCCAGCACAAACGTCACTGCCAAAAATAGCACAGCAACAATGAGAGCCGGCTTTGTGAATTTTTTATAAATGCTGTAAGGAATACTTAATCCAACAAATAATGCGGCAATACTTAACAAAATTTTAATTGCGTGCAGATCAAGGTAATGACTCTGTGTGTCGAAGCGTTTGAACGACCATTCCGCAGAGGCACTGTACACTACACCGAGACTCACGACCATAAGTCCAAGCACGACGATGAGCAGCCAGATATCAATATGATTGCGTTGTATCTTGAGCATTTATAATTTATTCACCAATTGTTTAAATACTTCACCGCGATGTTCATAGTTCTTAAACCAATCAAACGAAGAACAGGCCGGAGAAAGCAGAACCACATCTCCTGGTTGCGCAAGAAAGCGCGCCATATCAACTGCTTCCTCCATTGATGACGCTTTTTTAATCACCGTTGCACCATTGAACGACTTTTCGACAAGGTTTGCTGATTCACCGATCGCAACAATTGTCTTCACTTGTTTGCGCACGAGTTCTGATAATCTGGAGTAATCATTTCCTTTATCGCGGCCGCCTAAGAATAGCACAATCGGTTCTTTAAATGATTGTAAAGCGTACCACACTGAATCGACGTTTGTTGCTTTTGAGTCGTTGTAGTAACTGACGTTGTTGATTGTGCGAACAAACTCAAGGCGATGCTCTACACCTTTAAATGTTTTTAACGTTGACTGAATCCTATTTTTATCAACTCCAAGTAGTTGTCCGACAAGCGCTGCCGCCATCGAATTATAGAGATTGTGTGTACCCTTAATAAAAATCTGGTCAATATCAATAATTTCAGTTCTAGTTCCACAGATTGAAGTGACAAGCTTGCCGTCTTCAACGAACGCTCCGCTGGTCAGTTTCTGATGCACGCTCAAACCTATCTTACGGCACTGTGCCTGCAAAATTATTTTATTTGTCCAATCATCATCTATGTTATATATGAGGACATCGTCGGCTAATTGATTTTTAAATACGCGCGCCTTCGAAGCAGCATATTTTTCCATCGAGTGGTCGTATCGATCCATATGATCCGGTGTGATGTTGAGCAGGACGGAAATTGTTGGCCGGAACTTGTCAATATGATCTAATTGAAAGCTGCTCACTTCCAAAACAGCAATATCTGTCTCAGCCAATCCCAAAACGACAGATGAGAATGCCGTTCCAATGTTACCAGCAACAACATGTTTTTTCGCTGCATCGCTTAGTATCCTTCCCGTTAATGTTGTAGTTGTTGTCTTTCCGTTACTGCCGGTGATTGCCACCATAGGCGCCCGACAAAACCAACTCCCAACTTCAAGTTCACTAACGACTTTGATATTTCGCTTCTGTGCTTCAAGAACTACCGGCGCATTGCTGGGCACACCGGGACTGATGACCATCAACTCACATTTATAAACGCGCTCGCTGTGCTTTCCCACTTCATAATCAATGTTTTCTGCTTGAAGATTGGGAATAAAAATTTGGAGTTTATTTGCAGTGGCCGAATCGCTGACAAATACATCTGCACCATGCGATTTTAATAACGCCGCTACTGCCACACCGCTACGTACTGCGCCAATAATAGAAACTTTTTTATTTTGAAGTAAGTTGATATCCATTATGAAATTTATCGCACCTTAAATGTTGCTAGACTTAAAATCATTAATAGAATTGCGATGATATAAAACCGAGTCACAATCTTCGGTTCCGGCCAACCAAGCATTTCAAAATGATGATGAATCGGCGCCATTTTAAATACACGCCTGCCCTCGCCATATCGTTTCTTTGTATATTTAAAATACATCCGCTGAATAATAACCGAGACAGTTTCCATCAGAAAAACACCGCCGAGTGTCGGCAAGAGTAATTCTTTTTTTATCAAAACGCACATTGCTCCAATAATGCCGCCGAGAGCTAACGAGCCGGTGTCGCCCATAAATACCTGTGCCGGATGCGAATTAAACCAAAGAAATCCGAGCGCTGCACCGCTGATTGCTGCGCAATAAATAGCAAGCTCACCGTTACCGCGCAGAAAAGGGATCGTTAGGTATTGACTCCAAACTGCATGCCCAGAAACATATGTGATAATAGCAAGCGTTCCACTGACTATTCCAACAGTACCTATGGCGAGGCCGTCAAGGCCGTCTGTCAGATTCACTGCATTCGATGTTGCTGTAATAATAAAGACTACAATCGGAATGTAGAACCATCCTAAATTCCATTCTAAGTTTTTCATGAACGGTACTGTTGTGCTCGATTTGAATGGCACGAGCGTTTGATCTATCCATTGTGGAAAGAAATAAATGACACTGCCAACCACTAAGCCGACGAATACTTGTCCTGCAATTTTATATTTACCGATTAGTCCTTTGGGTTTCTTTCGGACGACTTTGAGGAAATCATCTAAAAATCCGACTGCACCAAGCGTTACGGTAACAAACAGAATGAGCAAGATGTACACATTTTTTAAATCTGTCCAGAGCAGCGCAGGAATAATTATTGATAAGAGTACAATCAATCCGCCCATTGTTGGTGTGCCGGCTTTTGCCAAATGTGTCTTGGGCGCTTCAAGTTTTGCTGACTCGCCAATTTGGTAATGACGAAGCTTACGAATAATCTTTGGCCCGAGCCAAAATGAAATAATCAATGCCGTAATTGCAGCAGCTCCAGCGCGGAATGTAATGTAGCGAAATATTCCAAAGCCGGGAACGTTGAATGTTTTATGCAGATATGTGAAGAGATAGAACAACATGTGCTAGATTCCTGCCTTTGGCGAAAGCTGTTCCTCGAGATTCATAATGACTTCTTCCATTTTCATTCCGCGTGATCCTTTTACCAGTACAATATCACCATCAGCGAGTATGTGTATCAAGTATTCTGTGAGCGCAGATTTATTTTCAAAATGCGCTTTGGTTTTCACGGAAGCAGCATCGTGTATAAATTTTGAAAGCGGACCGAACGTGAGAAGGATGTCTACACCGCATTGCGCTGTATGCTTTCCAACCTGTTGGTGAAGCTCTTCTGCTTGCTCGCCGAGTTCCAACATATCTGCGAGAACTGCGATTTTCTTTCCCGTCGCTTCCATCACCTGCAAGGTTGCTAATGCTGCAAGTGTAGAATCTGGGTTCGCATTGTATGTGTCATTTAGAATCGTTACGTGTGCTATGCGTTGCAACTGCATTCGTTTACTCGCAGATTGGAATGATGCGAGTGCTTTTTGAATATTCGTCATCGGTACATTCATCTTTATACCCACAGCTACAGCGGCAAGGGCATTCTTCGCATTATGTTCTCCGGAAACTCCTACGGTGATGTCGAACATCTTTTTGCCCCTCGGTTTCACATGCAGCAATGCATGTGCATCCGCGTTTAACGAATCAATTGTTCCTTCGATGGAAACACCGCGCGTAGAGAATCCATAACTCACTATTTTTTTATTTTCTTGAGATAAACGAATGAGATATTCGTCGTCTGCATTGACGAAGATGACGCCGTGATGTTTTGCTATCCAATCAAACAATTCGCCTTCTGATTTAGCAACACCTTCCAACGAACCAAAGAATTCCAAATGTTCCCTGCCGATATTTGTGATAAGCCCGTGCGTTGGTTCCAGAATAGAGCATAAGTAATCAATTTCGCCAGGATGATTTGTACCGATTTCAACAACTGCAACCTCATGTTTCTTTTCCAATCGGAAGAGTGTTTGCGGCACACCGATATGATTATTCAGATTTCCTTCTGTGCAAAGCACCCGATATTTCTTTTTGAGTACACTCCGGATCATTTCTTTCGTTGTGGTCTTACCATTTGATCCGCCGATAGCGATAACCGGAATATTAAATTTGAGGCGATATATGTTGGCAAGTTTTCCCAATGCATGAATTGTATTCTCGACGATAAGACGTGGAACATTTATACTGACCATCATCGATGCATTTACTTCTGCCCAGTGTCGTTCAACTACGATGCTGACTGCACCTGCTTCGATTGCTTTAGAGATAAAGTTGTGTCCATCAAACTGATCGCCGCGAATAGCAAAGAACAATTCACCTGCTTTAATTGCGCGCGAATCAATGGAGACACCGATGACTTTTAAATCTTTCATTTCCTCAAAGCCAATCGCTTTGAAGTGGGGTATTGCTAATATATCAGATTTTGTTAGTCTCATTTCAGGAGATTTTCTACAACTTCGCGATCGCTAAAATGTTTTTTTTCTTTGCCAATTATTTGATAATCCTCATGCCCTTTGCCTGCGATGAGGACAACATCGCCACGTTGTGCACTCTTGATTGCGCGTTCAATTGCTGTTTGTCGATCCACTTCACGAAGAACCTTTGCATGATTGGTAATTCCTCGCATAATGTCGTCGATAATTGTTTCCGGCACTTCGGTCCGTGGATTGTCTGATGTTACAATGACGAGATCGCTATAGTCACCTGCAATACTACCCATCATTGGGCGTTTCGTTTTATCACGGTCACCACCCGCACCAAACACTGTAATGATGCGCCCACGATTTGTTTTTGGTAAAACATCGTGGATAGTTTTTAAACAATTCTCAAGCGCATCCGGTGTGTGCGCATAATCGATAATAGCTGTCCATCCGGCGGGAGAAGCAATGCGTTCAAACCTACCACGTACATTTTTTAAATTCCTGATACCTGTAAGAATCTGTTCTTGCGAAAGTCCGAGCGCTATACCGGCTGCATATGCCGCCAGAACATTATATACATTAAACGTACCTATGAGCGGTATTGAAACTGTGCATTCTCGTTGATCGTTGTTAATAACGAATGTTGTTCCGTTTATACTGAGTCTGACTTCCTTTGCGAATACATCTGCAACTGAGTTGATACCATAGGAAATTTTTCTCACTCCAACAGACCTAAGTAGTTGAATTCCCCATTGATCATCTTGATTTATAACTGCGCAACTGGATGGTTTTAAGTAGCTGAATAAAATTTTCTTCGCTTCAAAATAGTTCCCCATCGTGACGTGATAATCAAGATGGTCCTGTGTTAAATTTGTGAAGACAGCAACATCAAAATCTAATCCATAGACGCGGGATTGATCCAGCGCATGTGACGATACTTCCATCGAAATAGATGTGCAGTTGTTTTCTACCATTAATGCAAACAGTTCGTTCAACTCCAAGGATTCAGGTGTTGTGTGCGTTGCTGAAATAATTTGCTCACCGATTTTGTACTCAATAGTTCCAATCAGTCCAACTTTTTCCCCACCCGCCTCCAAAATCGATTTAACCAAATGCGATGTAGTGGTTTTTCCATTTGTTCCGGTGATACCGATAAGTTTTAATTTTTTTGATGGATGACCAAAATAATTCTCTGACATTATAGCAAGTGCTCTTCGAGAATCTGGTACAATAACTTTGATAACACCTGCGTGCATACACAGCGCATCCGGAAGAACTTTATCATCTTGAAGCACGACAACCTTTGCCCCTTGATTAATAGCACTTTGAATAAATGTTTGTCCGTCACTCGCCGTACCTTTGATTGCGACGAAACAGTCACTGCGCTGAATTTTTCTTGAGTCGTACTGTACCTTACTAATTTCAACCTCGTGTGTAATGACCATTTGGCCGTACATTGTCTGAAATAATTTGGAAACCGTTACACCCTCAAGAAGTTGAGAAAGCTTCATCCGAAATCAGTAACCTTTCATTAGGATAAAATATTTCGTTACTACAAATTGACAAGGAGTATAACTCATGTCAAGAAAATTACTAAATCAATACAACGATGCCTGCATTGCACTTCGCGGCGAGCATATTAACATGATGCTTGAACCCGACCGTGCGTATTCGCCTGCAGATGGGATTTGTTGTGTAACAACACCAGATCCTTGTACTTTTATTTCAAATTCATCCGAAACAAGCCGGTTCATTGCACGACGGATGCTCATGCCGCGTACGTCCGGCACGGTTATCATTCCATTAGACGAAACAATAGATTCACCATTGAGAATGAGAGAAACGGCTTCGCCTTTTTCGATTTTCTTTCCCGGCTCAGGCATTTGCTTTATCACTATCGCGCCTGTTCCAAATGTCTGACAGTTCAATCCATAACTCAAAAGCATCTTCTTCGCCAACAATGGCTGAAGCATACGAACATCTGGGACGGAGACCGTACCGTTTATTGCAGGTTCTTGTGCAATTGCGGTACGTGAAAACTTATATGATGTCGTTATTATTCGCTCAGCAATCGAACGAAAGACAGGTCCGCTTGTACTCCCGCCGTAATATCCTTTTGTCCTCGGATTATCCATCATTACTAAACATACAACTTGCGGATCTTCTACGGGGAAAAAACCGATAAATGAGGCGGTATAATTATTCTCTACATATTTTCCGTTTAAATATTTACGTGATGTTCCTGTCTTACCGGCAATGCGTACACCGTTAATGCGCGCTTCTTTTCCTGTGCCGTGTTCGACCACACCTTCAAACGCTGAGATTAGTTCGCTCTGAGTTTGCTGTGACATCACGCGCCTGATAGCTTGAGGTTTCTGTTCGACCATCATTTTTCCATCTGCGCTTTTTATCTTGGCTATAACGAATGGTTTCATCAACACTCCTTTATTTGCCACAGCCGCATAAGCGCATGCAATCTGAAGCGGCGTTGCTCCGATTTCATATCCGTACGACATAGTCTGAAGTGTCGTACCTGACCAATCGTGATCACTTGGCTTCTTGAGCACGCCGCGCACTTCTCCGGGAAGATCTATCCCAGTCGTCATGCCGAATCCAAAATCACGTGCTTGACGATAAAGCTTTTCGCCGCCAACGAGTTTGCCAACTTTTGCCAGCACAATGTTGCTGGACATTTCAATAGCTTCCTGAAACGTAAGATTATCAAACTCATGTGAATCGTTAATGAAGCGAAATTTATTACCGCCAAGAGAGACTTTCATTTTTCCGTGCTCGGCGTTGAAACGCATTTCTGGGGTTACGAGATTATTTTCGTACGCTGCTGTTGCCGTCACGACTTTGAACACTGAACCCGGCTCAAACACATCGCTCACTACCCTGTTTCGTGCGTCAGCAATATCGGATGTACCGGCATCATTTGGATTGATGCATGGATAAATGGACAGCGCAAGTACTTCCCCTGTTTTTGGATTTAAGATCAGCGCACAACCGCCGTCGGCTTTGTTTGCCTCAATGCCATGTTTTAGTTCTTCATCAACAATTGCCTGATATATTACATCGATCGTAAGACAAATATCTTTTCCATTGACCGGTTCGCGGCGCGGATAATCTGCAGATGGCCGCACACGCCCTAATCCATCCCGCTGCATCACTACTGAACCATTAATACCTTTCATCTCGCTGTCGTATTGCAATTCGATTCCTGAGATGCCCTTATTATCAACATTTGTAAATCCAAGCAGTGCACCGGCAAGTTCATCATAATGATACAATCGTTTAGGTTCGTTCATTATTACGATACCATCTAATTTGGCAGATTCAATTCGGTGAGCAATCTCCGGTTTCACTCTGCGTTCAAGCCAGACAAATCGTTTACTATTCTGATTCTGATCTGTCTCACGTAATTTATCCAAATAGAATGCACACGGTTTTTTGAAAATACTTGCAAACGTTTCTGCTACATACTCCTGATTGTCACCGATAATTTGGGGATCAGCAGCAAAAGAAATATATATTGTATTAGAAACAATAACGTTGCCGTTCCGATCAAAAATATCTCCGCGTGTTGCCGGCAGAATAAATGAACGTTCATATTGCTTCCGTGCCAATGTTTTATATTTGCTCGAATCTATTACTTGAATCTTTGTTAATCGAACAAAAATTGCGGCAAAGAAGACAAGGAAGCATAATTTTAAAATAAAAAACCGGGAACGAGAGAGAGATGATGCTCCTTTTTCTGGGTTTATATTTTCTGTACCTTGATCCATCATCGCTCACGCTTCATCTGTTGTTGGAAAACCTCTTCTACTTCGTTAATTCGCTCTGGATCCACCTCAATCCATACTGGAAGCTGTCTGGGATTACGCAATCCCAATTGATCCTGTGCAACCTGCTGGATTCGTTCCAACCCAGACATTCGATTGATCTGTGCTTTTAATAATTCTTGTTCATTCAAGATTTGCTTGTGTTTTATTTGGAGTTGATTAATCTGCACCATCAGATGTCCAACAGCTAAAATATTGCCGATATACAAAACACTTGACACTGCGCCGCCAAGAAGAAGCAGTACAATAGTAAATGGTGAAACCCTTCGTTTCTTTTGTTTTTTGTTGCGCGCCGCCTGCGGCGTGTTGATAAACATCGCGCCATTGTCTAGTGGATTAGCAGTTCCGTTATACACCATATCCCGTGTTTCACGAATCTTCGGGATAGAAATTGTAGACACCTGTGGTTCAATTTCTTCCATCGCACGTTCAGCATAAATTTCGCCAAGATTTTGTTTTTCAGATCTCACAAACAATGCTCTTTTATAATTTCTCTGCAGCGCGAAGTTTTGCGCTCCGTGAACGAGGATTCATTTCCATTTCTTCTTCCGACGCCGTTACAGGTTTTCGAGTCAGCATCTTTAATACTGGTGTGAGCGGCGTATCCGGGATAATTTTATTTCCCGAAGGAATCGATTGTGCCGAGGCTGCGCGAAAAGCATATTTAACCAAGCGATCTTCCAACGAATGATAGGAGATAACAACAAGTCTCCCGCCGGGATACAACACTTCAATACAATCACATAAAGCTTGCCGTAAATTTTCCATTTCATTGTTTACTTCAATACGAATTGCCTGAAAAACTCGCGCCAATGTTTTATTCAGAAATCGTCCGCCAACAGTTTGCTCGATAAGAGCTGCAAACTGGCCCGTGGTTTCAATTGGTTGTTCAACACGCCGCTGCATAATAGCTTTTGCAATACGTCGTGAATGTTTTTCTTCACCATACGCCCACAGAATATCTACTAGCGCTTGCTCATCATAATGATTGACGATGTGTCTGGCATCCACCGGCTGATGACGATTCATACGCATGTCGAGCACTTCGTCCATTTGAAAACTAAATCCTTTTGTCGGTTCATCAATTTGATACGACGAAACACCGAGATCGAGCAAGACGCCTTGAACTGACTCTACATCATTTTGAGAAAGAACAGATTTAATATTTTTAAAATTATCTTTTACAAAAATTGTATGACCTCTAAAGCGCCCCAGACGTTTGCTCGCTGCTTCTAATGCATCGCCATCAAGGTCAATGCCAATCAGATTTCCCGAAAGATTGAGCTGCTCGAGAATTGCTTCTGCATGACCGCCACCGCCGAGCGTTCCATCAACATAAAACCCGTTCCTTGCTGTAAGGAGATAAAAAAGAACCTCCTGCATAAGAACGGGAATATGATATGTGTATGCCTCCAATAAAAGCCGATAAATTATTGCTGCGGCTTAAATACTTGCTCGGCAACAGTCTCGTATGTGTCTGGATGATTTTTCTGATACTCTTCATACACTGCTGGGTCCCAGATCTCCATTCGATCTAGTACGCCAAGAATTAGTACTTCATTTTTTATTCCGGCAAATTCCATAAGCTCCGGAGGAATTGTAATGCGCGATTGGCCATCGAGTTTTGAATCATTCGCCCGCTCAAATAATGTGCGCGCATAGAAACGATGTTGTGCATCTAAGAATGAAAGACCCCGCACAAATTTTTCTAATTTATTCCATTCATCCTGCGGATAGACATAAAGGCAACGTTCAAAACCGCGCGTAATGACGAAATTCCCTTTTGCACTTATAACGAGATTACTTCGCAATTTCGCCGGAAGCGCGACGCGCCCCTTTTCATCTACTGAATAGGAATATCTGCCTTTAAATGATGACACAATTACCTCATTTCTTCCATAAATTTTTAATGGGGAAACGACTTCCCAAATTCCCCACTTTTCCCCACGCTGGAGATGAAATTTACTGAAATACCATTGAAAGTCAAGTGAAATTAGCTTTTTTTACTTGAAGGATATAAAACAATTTTACAATTTCCCCACCGGACAAATTACTTTACATTACTCTATTGTGAGTTTATAAGATTTAAATGACAAATGAATTATCTTTCCTTAGCAAAACCGGATTTAGTCGCTTCAGAAAAGATTTATCGCACTGTTTCGGTTGCGGGTATCTGTGTAGCGAGTGTCTTTGCAACTTTCAGTACAAGAATAATATCTTGAAAAAGGTACTCAATAAAAAACTTTGAATTTATCCTTTCAATTCGATAGCTTGACATCATTGAACTGCCTACGGAATTTAAATTATGGATCAAAACAGAAGAAATTTTCTAAAATCTACTGCCCTTGTAACTGGTGCCGCTATGATGACGAACAATCCGTATAAAGCTCTTGCCGAAAGTATTCCTGATAAATTCCGGACAGGAAAGATGAATTTGACGTATCGTCCATATACATTACAATTGAAACATGTTTTCACTATTGCAACCAATTCTCGCACAACAACGCCGATAATATTGACAGAGATTGAATTCAATGGCATTGTTGGTTATGGTGAAGCATCAATGCCGCCATATCTTGGTGAGACACATGAAAGTGTACAAGCATTTCTCTCCAAGATTGATTTGAGCAGGTACGAAAATCCATTCGACCTAGAAACTATTCTCAATGACATCGACATTATTGCGCAAGGGAATCCGGCGGCGAAAGCATCTGTGGATATTGCTCTGCATGATCTTGTTGGTAGGTTAATGAATCAACCGTGGTATAATATCTGGGGATACGACAAGAACAAAACACCTTTCACTTCTTTCACTATCGGTATCGACACACCGGATATAGTACGGCAAAAAACGAAAGAGGCAGAAGAATTTCAAGTGTTAAAAGTGAAATTTGGCCTAGATACAGACAAAGAAATGATCGAAACTATTCGCTCTGTCACAAATAAACCTATTACCGGGGATGTAAATCAAGGATGGACAAATAAGGAAAGAGCGCTTGAGATGCTTCACTGGTTAAAAGAACGCGGAGTGGTGATGGTGGAACAGCCATTGCCAAAAGAACGCATTGATGATTTAGCATGGCTGACAGAACGATCGCCGCTCCCTATTATCGGCGATGAAGGAGTACAACGGCTTGCAGACGTAAAGAATGCTATTGGCGTGTATCACGGTATCAATATCAAGTTGATGAAAAGTACGGGAATGCGCGAGGCGCAGAAAATGCTGACGCTTGCCCGATCACTGGGAATGAAAGTAATGCTTGGATGTATGACAGAGACTTCCTGCGCAATTTCTGCCGCTTCGCATCTCTCACCGATGGTGGATTGGGCAGACCTCGATGGAGCATTGCTCATTAAAAATGATATCTTTGACGGCACAAAAATAATCAATGGAAAAGTGACTTTGATGGATCGACCTGGTATCGGTGTTGTGAAAGTTTAACAATCAACGTTGTCAAGGTTAGCCAAGCAGCACCTTCAAAGAAGCTTTAAGTTTCTCCACACTCTCAAAACGAATTGCCTTCATACCAGCTAAGCGCGCCCCTTCTACATTCGATTCAAGATCATCAATAAACAGCATTTCTGACGGAGGGATTCTTGCATCTTTGATGATAGTTTGGTAGAAACCACTATCTGGCTTCATCACCCTTAATTCATACGAAAGGTAATGTTTACGTAATATTTGAAGTGCTGCAAATCGTTTAAGACTAAGGTTGTAATGAATTTCATTTGTGTTGCTGACCAGTGCTGTTTGTTGAGTTTGGGAAATCTGTATTATTAATTCCACCATTCCTTCAACAGGCCACTTTATTATAGAAGCGACTGCCTGCTCAAGGTGTTCATTTGTAAAACGATGGTTGAATACTGTGGCAAGTCCGTTAAGATATTCACTTGTCGGAATATGCCCGGTTTCGTACTGAAGCGTCCATATCTTGTAGCCTTCCTTGAATGGAGCGATCTCACGGGGAGTAAACAATCCCACTGACCGCCAAAACGCATCGAAATCGATGTGTGCGATAACGTTTCCGAGATCGAATAACACTGTTTTTATTTGTCCCACGAGTCATGCTCCATTCTTCTTCTCACAATGAAAGATCGTAAGAAGTTTGAAGAGATAAAAACGGAATTTACGGGAACTTCTTTTGCCGGTTTTTTTGTTATGAATCGTAACAATAAATCGTTCAAATTTAACATTACTTGAAAAGGAATATTTTATGATTAAGATTAATACTCCAGCACCTGACTTTACAGAAGATGCGTATATCAACGATCAAATTAAAAAAATTTCCCTCAAGGATTATCGCGGCAAGTGGGTTATTCTGTTTTTCTACCCGGCAGATTTTACTTTTGTATGTCCAACAGAGCTTGGCGAATTGGCGGATCATTATACTGAAATTAAAGCGGAGGGCGCAGAAGTAATTTCAGTAAGTGTCGATACGGGATTTGTACATAAGGCTTGGCACGATACTTCTGATACAATTAAAAAAATTAAATATCCGATGCTTGCCGATCCGGCGCGGCGCGTTTCATCTGCATACAGCACACTCATCGAAGACGAAGGGCTGTCGTTGCGCGGAACATTTCTCATTGATCCACATGGTGTTTTGAAGGCATACGAAATCAATGATAACAGTATCGGCAGAAGCATTGATGAACTCATTCGCAAACTGCAAGCGGCAAAATTTGTATCCGAACATGGTGGTGAGGTCTGCCCAATGAATTGGAAACCGGGAGCGAAAACTCTTAAACCGGGATTGGATTTAGTCGGAAAGATTTAGTTTGAGCAGATAAAGATGCAAGATTGTAAAATGTTCATGATGCTCGCCTCCGGAGTTCTAACGAACAAAGGAGGCGTTTGTATTTATTAATCTTCGTTGTTTGATTTGTAATATTGAGTCGTGTTCAAACGACATAAACTAATCTTCCTAAATAATTACTATCGCTTTACTCAAAACTCTTTTTGTATTTAATATTCTTTTCTATTTGCATAGAAGTTCATCAGCAAGCCGACCATTATCATATTTGCGATAAGTGCAGAGCCTCCGTAACTCATAAAAGGAAGTGGAAGGCCAATCACAGGCATCAATCCCATCGCCATGCCAATGTTTATGATTATATGTGTAGTGAGAATCCCTGTAATACCGATTGCGGATAAACTTCCGAATTTATTTTTAGAAATATTTGCCACCTTCAGTCCGTGTAACGATAATGCTGCGAACAAAGATAAGACTATAGAAGCACCAAGAAATCCAAACTCTTCTCCCAGAACGCAGAAAATAAAATCCGTCCATTGTTCAGGAATATAATTAAGCTGCGTCTGCGTTCCTTTTAAAAAGCCCTTCCCAATAAACCCGCCAGAGCCAATGGCAATTTTCGACTGTACCACATTGTACCCGGCACCTAATTGATCGGCTTCAGGATTGAGAAATGTAGTAATTCTTTTTTGTTGATAGACATGCATATGTTCATACATAATTTGCACAGAAAGTCCGACCGCAAGGGCAATTCCAAGTGCAACTGCAAATGCAAATCGATTTTCACGAAAATAATACAACAATACTCCTCCGAGAATAGATACGATTAAAAATTGTGCAGTACCTAAAAGCGCACCCAAGGCTACAAGAATTGGGACGAGAATGGCAATAAGAATAAAATTTGAGACACCGGCCCAGTAAAGTAGCGGCAGTAGAGCAGCAAAAAACACTATGGTTGTTCCAAGATCCGGCTCTGCAAGGATAAGAAACATTGGCGCAGCAAAGATGCATAGTGCTATGACAAGGTGTTTGATCTGCGAAATGGAAACATCTGTTTTTGAAAGAAATGAAGCAAATGCAAGCACAGTCGCAACCTTTGCAAACTCAGATGGTTGTCCACCGATGCCGCCGATACCAAACCAGCTCTTCGATCCTTTTACAGTACTTCCAATCACAAGAACAATAATAAGAATAGCGAACGTCGTGAAATAAAACGCAAATGATAAACGTTGTATGGTGCGGAGAGGAATAAACGCAGTTACCAGCATTACGATTAAACCAATTCCAGCCCAGAGCACCTGCTTATAAAAATTTGCCGCGTTGTTTATGTCAAATGTTGCGCTATAAATTGACATCAAGCCAATAATCACCAACGCAAGACAGATGAGGCATGCTCGGAAATCGAAATATTCTTTCAAGTAAGAAAACATGTTACTGCTCTCGTGTGTTAAATGAATGTTCTGTTGTGCCGTTCAACGACACTCCCGACGAATCACTATTTGCTTTCAACGGTAATTCGCCAAAGATGTACCTTTGCATCACCTTGCCTGCAATTGGGGCTGCTTTTACTCCACCCATTCCAGCATTTTCCAATAATACAGCAATTGCAATTTTAGGATGATCAAACGGTGCAAAGCCGATATACCATGCATGATCGGCTCCGTGCGGATTTTGTGCTGTGCCAGTTTTCCCAGCTGAAACGATGCCTTGGATACGTGCCATCCCACCTGTACCGCCCGGTGCCTCTACAACACGCCGCATCCCTTCACGGATTAATCTCATCACGCTTGAATCAATTCCGACTGAACTTTCTTTGTGATCAATGATATCAAGACTATTTGTGCGTTTATTGCGAATTGAATTGACAGCGTGCGGCTGTAGGAGTGTGCCGCCATTTGCCAACAATGCAGCATAGCGAGCCATCTGCAAAGGTGAGACACCAACTTCACCTTGACCGATCCCAAGGCTCACGATATATCCCTGCGTCCATTTTCCTTTACCGTACACGCGATTGTAATATTCGGCGGATGGAATGAGTCCTGCGGTTTCCTCCCCAATGTCAAAACTTGTTAATTGACCAAATCCAAATTTATTACCGTACTCATATAGTTTGTCCAACCCAACTTTTAGGACGAGTTGATAGAAAAAAACATCACATGATCTTTGTATAGCTTCTACCACATTCACGGATCCATGGACGTGCATATCCTTAAAAACTTTATTTCCAAATCGGAACGCTCCGCTACAGGTGATACGATAATGTTCGTCGATAATTCCTTCTTCAAGCGCTGCTGCTGCAATTAGCATCTTGAAAGTAGAACCAGGCGGGTAACGCGTCATCGTGGCGCGATTGAATAGCAACTTATCGGGGTTGGTGTTCAATTTATTCCAGACTTCGACTGACATTACACCGCTGAAGACAGATGGATCAAAATCCGGTTTACTGACGAATGCAAGCACACCGCCGTCATTCGGATCAATCGCAACCAATGCACCACGATAATTTGTCATCAAGGATTCGGCAAGCATTTGCAGCCCGAAGTCAACACTTAGGTTCAAATCGAATCCTTCTTTAGAAGGAATGTCACGTCGCCCTCCTTCGAGCGGTCCTAATAATTGCCCCTTAGAATTTACCGAGATAAACTCAAATCCTTTTTCACCACGTAAGAACGTTTCGTAACTCGCTTCCAAACCGGAGGAACCGATAATATCTCCTTGCTGATATGCACTGCCAACTTTTGCAAGCTGTGCGTCTGTAATTTCTTTGCAATACCCAAGCAGATGCGGTGCACGGACATTATAAGGATAAATGCGTTTCGATTCAATTTCATACGTTACACCAGGGAGTCGATATAGATTTTCCTCCACCGCGGCAAGCGTTTTAAAATCAACGTCCCGTTTGACACGAACAGGAGAAAACCGCGAATAAATAATGCCCCGGTCGAGACGTTCTTGAATTACTGAAGGTTCCATTTGCAGAAGCGAACTTAGAAAAGAGAGTGTGCTTGTGTTGAAGGAAGCAGGCGTCACGGTGATCGAGTATGCCGGACCGACATCCACAACTAACTTGCCATTACGATCAAACATATATCCGCGCACTGGCTCTTTGACGATTGTGCGCACACTGTTCTCATCGGATTTCTTACCAAATTCTGTATGATATAATAATTGTAACTGGAAAAGCCTAAGCAACAAGAATACAAACGCCGAAATAATAATAATTGTCAGCACTCGTTTCCGCGATGAGGTGCCGATTTCTTCTACATTCATCATTGCGCCCAAGGCGTATTAAATTTTCTAGAAAAGAAAAACATTGGTAGGACGCCGATGACGCAAGTATAAAGAGTCATTCCTATGGTACACTCGATCGTAGAAAATAATACTGAGCCTTTGTTCCCTTGAAGAAAAATTGTGAAGTATATAAAATTATGGACCACCGAACAAAGTGCAACCAGCAACACATATCGGTACGAACCAAGAGTTTGCTCTACTGTGTTTTCATTAAAAAAATATCCTACAACAAACCCGGCGGTGGTCTTAGAAAGCGCAGCTAATCCAAAAAACTGTGTCGTAATTATATCCTGCAGTAATCCGATGATGAATCCACTTATTGTTGCTTCAATTTGTCCACGCCGCAATGCTATATATACCAAATAGAGTATGAATAGATCTGGAAGATACCTACCAAGCGCTATAAATGGGAGAAAGGTAGTTTGGAGTAGCAATAATCCGATGACAACAAGTGCAGAGCGTATGTAAGGTTGCATTTCTTTCCGTAGAATAATTTAAAAAAGTACCGAGAAATGGAGAGAGAAGCAAGAACGACTACAGTAAGAAATTCACGCAAGATTTATTAATGTAAATGTGGATTTTAAAAACAAAAGCCAGGTCCACCGGCCCGGCTTTGTGTTGACACTGCGGTTGTGTATCTACCTACCGCTTTACTGTGCCCGTTGTTCCGTTCGTGTACGACGTTCTTTGAGCATTTTATCGTACTTCTTCGCCTGGTCTTCCGTAAGAACGGATTTAATTTGTTCGTCGGTTTTCTTCATAATTTCCTTCCTTGCGGTTTGCATCGCATCACGATTGTCTCGATTTTCATTCATTGCGGTGGTTATTTCTTCACGCTGGTCTTCGAGAATTTTCATGATTTTTGTGCTTTGTTCGTCGCTCAGTTTCA
>PLMK01000052.1 GCA_003142475.1 Ignavibacteriota bacterium | reverse complement strand
GCCACGTTGCACGAATGAATTGCTCCTTCACATAATCCATTGGACAAAGATAAGTGATGATGTAATCTGCAAATCTATCCGCGCGATAATGGTACATAATACCAGACAGCAGGCATGCAAGTGTAATTGAGATAGCGCTAGAAAGAATAAGAGTATGTCCGATGGAAACTGCATGCAAGTCGCGTAAATCTACAAAAAAATTATNNCCTACAAGCACATGCACCCACGGAAAGCTCATGCGATAATTACCTGCCGGAATAGCAGTGATGCGTTCATCGTTATAAAGCACGCGAACAACTTCATATGCCAACCGTTTCTCCCGCATCTGACTGAGCAGACCGACAGGATAAAGATAACGATCGCCAAGCCCAAAGTTGAGCAAAGGGCGATCACCACGCCAATCTGTAAGAGCCGACACGAAACTGCCCACTGCGTTTGCTTCTTTTAGTGCGGCATAGTATTGTATAAAGAACCGCGCTTGCGCTTCCTGTGACATCGGATCGCTATATCCGTTCCGGTTATTTTGCTCGACTTCTTTTCCATAACCGAGTACAATCAATGGTTGACTCGGATGATTTTTTTTCCATTCTGATAACAGCTGTCGGAAAGTTTTCAAATCACAATGTGGCAAAATGATACCGACAAAATCTACTCCAGATGTGCAAACATCATTCTTCAACATACGTGAGCCGTAATATACAGGGCGGTCATCAAGCTGGTGAATCACTCCGGAGACTTTCTTCACAAAATCAAGAGCTTGATCATCTGCAGAATCAAATTGACTTCCAATGCCCCATGCAAGCACACACGGATACCCGCCATCCCGTTCTACCATCTCCCGCGATTGTATTTCTGCCATCGACTGGAAAGCTTCTTCGTCTAATATTTCCGCCGGCACATTCCACACCGGTGTCTCTTCAATAACGAGTAATCCATAACGGCTGCAAAGGTTGAGCATGTACGGATGAGGCGGATGAAACGCAAACCGAACTGCGTTCGCTCCAAGCGACTTGATGAGAACGACATCCTTCTCCATCTGTTCATATGAAAGAGACGCTCCAAATTTCGGTGAGTCTTCCTGCCATACGACACCTTTCAGCTTAATTTTATTGCCGTTAAATACTAATGCGTTTTCCTCGACACGCACCGCTGTAAATCCCATATTCAAATTGTATTGATCAACTGTTGATCTTTGCTTTCCGTCAATAGAGATGATACTCGTTTTGAGAATATATAATTCTGGATTCTCCGGACTCCAAAGCTTCGGTCCGTTCACAGTAAGCGTAAGCTGGACATTTAGATTTTTGTTTGACTCGAGTGTTAGAGGTGTAGACAGTACTTGTGCGATGAGAAGATCCGAGAATCGTTCGTGCAATTCTGTGTTGAGGAAATAGGAAGTTTGTTTTAATCTAGATGAAATTGAATCCCGATTCAGCGAACTGAATTGTTTACTGCTCAATACGCATTCGAGTTGAACAATCGCTTGTTTCATCTGACTGTTCAGACTCGTATGAAGGTGAATGCGATCCACCCAAAGCCGCGGTGTTGCCAATAAATAGACATCACGTAAAATACCACCGTAGTTTTTCCATCCCCAAATTTGTTTCCATACCGGGAGTGTGTTACGCGCATTCAACTGGTTACTCACCACCACCTTGACTGTATTTTCCTGTCCAATCTGTAATGCATCTTCTGGGATGTCAAACTCAAAACTTGTATAGCCACCAACATGTTTCCCGACGAATATATCATTGATATAAATTTCGCATTCGTAATTAATTCCAAGCGCCACAAATTTGAATACAGACTTTTTAAGAAGCTCTTCGCTAACAGTGAATGTGCGGTGCAGCGTTACCTGTCCTTCATAAGCTATTGAGCTTGGGATATTAATATCCCGCCATGCCTCGCCGCTGATGGAATATTGCCATGTTCCCGCCAAGTCAATTTTCTTGCGTGTTGGCGAGTCAATATGCATTCCCGCATCTAAACCTTCGAGAGTCGGTTGACCATTTGTAAGAATCAATGGTTGAGATACAACAATTGTGTCAAAACTCGAAACGATGGAAAGAGCGAGGAACGCGAAAAAAATACGGTAAATATGAGGTTTTTTTGCCAATTTAATGAACTTGATGTGCGAGGAAATCAACCTTATCGAATCTCGATAAAGTCAGGTTGTCGTCTTTTATTATAACGGCACCACCCAAAATCGTTTCAATATAATACATAAAGCCAGCGAAAGCAATGGAATTTCCAGCATATTTACTGGTTTTTATGCCGAATGTTTGTTATGATTTCCAAGAAGATTGTTGTCAATTGAATCCTGTTTCTCTTATATGTATCGGCTGAATACTGATAAAAAACGATTCAGCATACAGAAAGTGAGATTCTTTTATGACTCGGCCAATCCTTTCTTACACTGTTGCCCCATCAATTCCAAAAGAACTTCAGTGCCTTCAATCTATTGCATATAATCTGCTTTGGGTATGGAATCATGAACTGATGGAACTATTCATGCGGATTGATTTGGATTTATGGGAACTCACAAATCATAATCCGGTACAGATGTTAGGAATGATTAAGCAGGAACGGCTGAACACATTAATGCGAGATGATGCTTTTCTTGCTCAAGTGGAACGTGCAGGGCGGCGTTTTACCGAATATCAGGATGCCGGATCGAGCTGGTTTCTCAAAACTCATCCAACAGAAAAAGATGCGTACTTTGCATACTTCTCCGCGGAGTTTGGATTGACAGAATGCCTGCAAAATTATTCCGGGGGATTAGGAGTTCTTTCTGGTGATCACTTGAAAGCCGCCAGCGATTTAGGACTGCCGCTTGTCGGTATCGGATTATTATATCAGCAGGGATACTTTCGTCAATACCTAAACGCAGACGGATGGCAGCAAGAACGAAATCCGGAAAATGATTTTTATGCGCTTCCAATAAAACAAGTGCTCGACTCCGATGGAAAGCCAAAGACTGTCTCTATAGATCTCCTCGGCCGGCAAGTGGTTGCGCAGATTTGGTTAGTGCAAGTTGGACGCGTGAAGCTTTATCTTCTCGATACAAATATTCCTCAAAATTCCCCGCAAGACCAAGGCATCACCGATCAGTTATATGGCGGCGATCGGGAACTGCGCATCAAACAAGAAATTCTACTTGGCATCGGCGGCTGCCGCGCATTGAAAGCGGTCGGTTTGCAACCATCGGTCTATCATTTAAATGAAGGACATTCATCATTCCTTACACTGGAACATTGTCGCGATTTGATGCGGGAGTACAAAATCAGTTTTGCAGAAGCACGCGAAGAAACAATCGCAAGTACAGTTTTCACGACACACACACCTGTACCTGCCGGCAATGATTATTTTGACCCAAAACTGATGGAACATTATTTCAACCAGTACTATCAGGAGCTGGGATTGACACAAACAGAATTTCTCGGACTCGGACGCGAAAATCCAAATAACGCCGCCGAAAGTTTTTGCATGACTATTCTTGCACTTAAAATGTCCGGGCATAGTAATGGTGTAAGTAAGCTACACGGTAAAGTATCACGAAAGATGTGGAAGAATGTCTGGCCCGGCATTCCTGTAAACGACATTCCAATTATTTCCATCACCAATGGCGTACACGCACCATCGTGGATTAGCAGCGATATGGCTGGGTTATTTGATCGCTACCTGGGCCCTGGTTGGCGCGAAGACGCCGAACAGCAATACGGATTATGGGGACGCGTATATCATGTTCCCGATGAAGAACTATGGCGCACGCATGAACGCCGACGCGAACGACTTGTTGCTTTCGCGCGCAGCCGTCTGCGATCACAGCTTGAAGCCCGCGGTGCAACTCCTTCCGAAATAGCGCAAGCTGATGAGATTCTTAATCCGGAAGCGCTCACTATCGGTTTCTCACGGCGGTTCGCTACATACAAACGCTCGACTCTTCTTCTTCGAAATCCTGAGCGGCTCATCAATATTTTAAGTAATAAAGAACGACCTGTGCAAATCCTCTTCTCCGGTAAAGCGCATCCGAATGACAATCCGGGGAAGGAATTAATCCGTCAAATAATTCACTTCGAGCGCCGGCCAGAAGTGCGCAGACGAATGGTTTTTATCGAAGATTATGATATGGTCGTTGCACGGTACCTCGTGCAAGGCGTTGATGTGTGGCTCAATACACCACTCCGTCCAATGGAAGCCAGCGGAACGAGCGGTATAAAAGCGACACTCAACGGTGCAATCAACGTAAGCATTCTCGATGGCTGGTGGGCTGAAGCATACAAACCTAACTCGGGCTGGGCGATCGGCCGCGGAGAAGAATATCAAGATGAAGATTATCAAAACGAGGTGGAGTCGAATGCACTCTTCGATCTTCTCGAAAAAGAAATCATTCCATTGTTTTACACCCGTACGGCAGACGACCTGCCTCGCCCATGGATTAGCAAGATGAAAAGTGCTATGCGTGCCATTGGACCAGAGTACAACACAAACCGAATGGTACTGCAGTATGTTGAGGAAATGTACTTGCCGGCTCTTCGACGCACAAAAATTCTTTCTGAAACCAAACTAGAGCGGGCGAAGCAACTCTCTGCTTGGAAACAAAATCTCCGTAACAATTGGAACTCACTCAAAATTCTCGATATCAAAATTGACGAACATGATGGCTTCAAAGTTGGCGATGAATGCGTTGTTCATACTTGGCTGGATGTGGGCAAACTCAAACCAGAGGATGTATCGGTGGAAATGTTTTTTGGACCGCTCGACGCAAAGGGCGACATTGATTCTCCAAAAACTTTGCCTATGCAGTTCGACAAAAAAACAACTGATGGAAAATATCAGTTTATCGGAACCATCAAACTTGAAACAAGCGGACGAATGGGGCACACTATACGTGTACTGCCCAAGCATCCAGACATTGACAACCCATTCCGCGAGGGATTAATACTATGGGCGTGAGTTGCTTTAATAATTAGGACTAGTATTATGCCAACGGCGCTCTAAGCAAAATAATGATGTATAAAAAACACTAACCCTCGGTGCGCGTAAACGAACCGAGGGTTTTTGTGTTAGAATGATAAATCGTTGTAACTAAATTTCCTTGGCGTGAAAAGTACTAGCACGCAATAAGTTATTCACTAGACTTATTCTATTACCTTTCACTATCAGTTTTCATTCTTCAACGCTTTCTATCTTTATCGTCCGAGCTGCGTTTCTGTACAGGTTGCAGAGCAGGCGCTGGTCTTGGATTTGTTGAACGTTCGGCTGCACGCTGGCGAACCTGGCTATCGCGGATAATTTCTTGTTTTGCCGGTGTCTCCTCAGCTTTCTTCCAAGTGTTCTGATCTCTTTGCTGCCATCCTTGAGGTGTGTTGCGCATTATTTTTCCGTTAGGCGCTGCGTAAACATTATTCTCTTGTGTTGATGGACGAGTCACGATCCGCGGTACAGGTTGTGCAATAGGCTGTGGAACCGAAGGCGTAACCGGTCTAACTGTCTGACGAGTTTCAGGTTGACGCTGCTCTCGCGGTGTAACTGGTATTGGCGCCGGCTGCGTCACAGGCTGTGGAACAGAAGAATTACCCGGTCTAGCTGTCCGACCAACTTCAGGTAAACGCGGCACTGCCGGAGTTGCCCTCGCAGCTTCCCTTGGATCTCCTGGATTTGCAATCGCAACCGGGCGTTTTACACCGGCTGATCTATTATCATAAAGAGTTGCAGAGCGGGTCACACCGGAAGTTCTTCTTACTTCATTAGGCTGTCTTACGACAGGTGCGCTTGGTTCTGTCTTTCGGTACACCGGGTGAGATCCTTCGCGATAAACCGATCTTGCCGCAGTACGATAGACAGGGTGATATTCCGACGGTCCCCACCACCCTGCATCCATAGCATTTGAATGGTGTGGAAACCACCCATGAGACTGTCCCCAACCGGCACCGAGCGACCAGCCTGTCCATGGATCATAATGAACGTTGAATCCCCATGTCCATGGTCGTGCATAATAGTTATGTTTGTACCATGGATGGTAATTATATCCTGTCCCGTACACAACCGTTCTGCCATAAACGTAACATCCCGTGTAACCGGATGTATATCCAACGTAGACAACATTGGGTGTGTAATTGTACACACGAACATAACGGACATTATAGACCGGATAATTGGACGGAATAGTATAGATAACTTCAGGAACATAGGTGCAGACCATCCACGGACCAAATGGAGACGCACCTTCGAACCATATTCCATTATCACAGTCGTAGTACCGTCCATTTACGCGAATCACCGCTGTCGAAGTATTCACTGCATAATCCATACCGGTGTTCTCGATCGGTTCAAACTGCGGATCCCCGTCATATTCAACCTGACTTGTAGCTTGCGTGCGATCCACTTCAGCCATTTGCGGGATCTGTGCATCAAAGACCGCTTCTTTTGCCGGTATAGTACCCGCTACACTCGCGAGCACATCGTCGCGCTCTGAACCGGGAGGAATATTTTTAAAATCTTCCGGCAGCTTGTCCGATCCGATGAACTTCCACGGGCCTGTTATCTCCTTCGCAGTATACCATCTTCCTGAGATAAGAATATAACGTTGCTGTGATTTGATCTCAAGAAACAGACGGCTTGGCGTGTTACTTACATAGAGAAGGTCGGTTCCCTGGATAGGGACAAGCTGCATGGGGCCATCTGTGGATATTAATTCTGTAGGTTCCGTGCTCACGACGATCTCAGGCACTTTTCCGGTCTTGGATACAATATCGTTTGCCGTCGAATCTTCAAATGATTCATCGTCGGATTTTGTTTGATTGGAAAGATCGGCAACGGAGTTGGTGGGAGCAGCAGTTTGACTCCAAGGCCCGTTTATTTTCTTCGCGCTGTACCAAATGTCGCCTCCGCGAAGAAAATATTTCCCTGCAGAAAGATCTTGTACTATAAAATAAGGAGTGTTGACGACACGCTTCAGTGAAGTTCCTTCAACGTTTGTGAGAATCGGATTGCCGTCAATCCGAACGAGCACGGCGGGATGTTCCAAAAAGATAATTTTGGGTGGTTTCACTTCAAGTTCCCGGGTGTTTTCCCTTTCCTTCTGCACTGTTTCAATGCTTTCGAGAAGCAAATCGAGAGAGAAGGAGAGATCAAATTTGGGTATCATCTCTTCCAATGCTTCAGCAATTTTGGCCGTATCAGCATCGGTTCCCGCCGGAAACCTAATCCTTCGCACTTCCATATCTTCGATCTTTACTGTTCGTGTCGGCCGGTCAGTCATGACCCTGCACGTCACCCAGATTGCCCCAAACACAGGTTCATCTTTACCGGTCTGGACGATTGAAACCGCAGCACGGGCTTTTAAGGAATCTCCGGAGTACGATTCGATCTGAGGTTGATACATGGTAATCGTGCCCTCAGTACTCAGGACTTCACGCGGCCAATCGTCGGCGTATAGCGACGCTGTACAGCATATCATAAACATAATCAGAAAGTATTTCATTTTTTCTCCTTTAGTATCATTCATAATAGACAACCGCTATCTGATATTTCAATTTATAATCGTATTCAATCTTCCAGACTCTCTTGCTTCACATTGTTAAACATAATATACAATAAAAGGATATCTGAAATGACAATAATAATTAGGCTGTTTTATCCTTTCAATTATTATTAATAAAATGACAATAGCTGTGCCATAATTATTGCAGCTATAATACATTAAATCCTCGGTTCTGGTGTTCATAAAATTAATCATGGTGAACGATAAAAAGGACAACAAGAATTCCTGTTCATTATCATCCCCTGCCTAATTGATAAAATCAATCGGGATTATAGAGATGAACCGTTGTGATTGAAATTCATTTTATCTAAATTTTAAACGAATGCCAGCGGCGCAGCAAGCACAACTCTGTCTGCATCCAACCAACATATTACCAATTGAGATTTACGCAAAATTCATGTAATGACATGCGATAGAACAGTAGCGTGACAACGGATTGAAAAATTAGTTAAGTTTTTTGATGTAACTTCTATTATCAATAAAGAGTTAACAGAAAAATTGTTTGGCAGTAAGCGTGAACATCTAAAATGCCAAGTCATTGCCAGAAATACGTTAATTGATGAGTTGATTTAAATTGTAAGACTCGGCAGAAGAAGAGAAAAAGATTGTTGAAAGATGAAACCTTTGTCTCAATCATAGGAGTAATGGAATTGGACACTAAAGATCTTCTCAATATGTTTCCGGAAAAAAATTCCATTCCGGCAGAATATCAGCTACAACCCATTTATCAGAAAGAATATCTTATCAATGGCGTTATTCATGTTTGGACAGGAAACACCCGCGAGGTGTATTCTCCTATTTGTGTACGCAATAAGGATTTTGTCGAGCCAGTGTTGATTGGAAGTTATCCACTCCTGAATGAAAAAGAAGTGCTGGAAGGATTGGACGCTGCTGTTGGCGCTTATGATACCGGACGCGGGCAGTGGCCTACCATGTCTGTTGAACAGCGTATCCAGTGTATGAAAAGTTTTAATCTCCGCATGAGGGAGAAACGGAAAGAGATTGTGACTCTGCTGATGTGGGAAATATGCAAAACTCTGACAGATGCTGAAAAGGAATTTGACAGAACGGTAGAATATATCGATGCGACCATCAATTCGCTAAAAGATCTGGATCGGGTTTCATCACGGTTCGTATTCGAACTGGGAATTTTTGCGCAGATACGACGCGCACCTCTCGGCGTTGTCCTGTGTATGGGGCCTTTTAATTATCCGCTGAATGAAACATTTACGACGATGATACCCGCACTCATTATGGGAAACACCATTCTCTTCAAACCCGCCAAGTACGGCGCACTGTTCTTCAGGCCGCTTCTTGAAGCGTTCAGGGATTGCTTTCCGAGGGGAGTTGTCAATACCATTTATGGAGAAGGGAGAACCATTATTGGCCCGCTGATATCTTCTGGAAAAATTGATGTACTGGCATTAATCGGTTCTGCAGGCGCTGCCAATGCTATCCAGAAGCAGCATCCGAAACCGAACCGGCTGAAGTGTGTTCTTGGACTCGGAGCGAAAAATCCCGCAATTATTCTTGAAGATGCTGATCTGGAACTAAGCGTGAAGGAATGTCTTCTCGGCACTTTATCATTTAACGGACAACGATGCACAGCGCTGAAAATACTTTTTGTGCATAAGAAGGTTGCACAGAATTTTCTTGATAAATTTTCAGAAGCAGTTTCATTGTTAAAAATAGGTATGCCGTGGAAAAACGGTGTGACAATCACACCCCTGCCTGAAAAAAATAAAACCCTTCTGATGAAAGAATATATTGACGATGCCATTGCCCATGGAGCACAGATTTTAAACCGCGGGGGCGGTGTGATGAATTCGACACTTTTTATCCCAGCGGTTCTCTCTCCAGTTAATGAGAGCATGAAAATCTATAGGGAAGAACAATTCGGACCGATCGTTCCTATTGTTCCGTTTGATTCGATTGATCTCCCGATTGAATATATCAGATCCTCGGACGTAGGACAGCAGGCAAGTATTTTCGGTACAAACCCGGAAGAGATCGCTCGCTTGATCGATCCTTTGGTCAATCAATTATGCAGAGTTAATATCAACAGTCAGTGCCAGCGCGGTCCGGATTCTTTTCCATTCACCGGGCGAAAAGATTCTGCGGAAGGCACATTATCTGTCTCTGATGCTCTTCGTGTCTTTTCCATCAGAACTCTGGTCGCTGCTAAAGAAACCGATCTCAATAAGATGATCGTCGGTGAGATAATAAAAGAAAGAACATCCAACTTTCTTTCTACAGATTTTATTCTTTAGTTGAAACTGTTAAGATATCATACATTAGACTTATAAGAATTCGAAAGAACAAAGATACTAAATAACAAAGGAGGGAAATCAATGCAATTATCAACTATTCAGAAGTTAGGTGGTGTTTCGCTCATTCTCGGTTCAGTTCTGTTATTGGCATATTCGATTTTATTTCCGTTACTGTTGCCTATGAGCGAGATGCTTACTGATTTTACTTTACTTGTTTTAAATCCAAACTGGCTATGGATTAGTCTCGTTGTCTTTATCGGAGTAATGATGATGATCTTTGGTTTTGTTGCTGTGTATTCAAAATTATTTGCGGAATCGGGGCTCACTGGACTAGTTGGATTCATCTTTATCGAGATTGCATATATCTTACAGGCATG
This sequence comes from Ignavibacteriota bacterium, assembly GCA_003142475.1. Lineage (GTDB taxonomy): Bacteria > Bacteroidota > Ignavibacteria > UBA10030 > UBA10030 > Fen-1298. The sequence goes on along the minus strand of PLMK01000052.1, from coordinate 9,157 downwards.
CAAAGTAACATGGGAAATCTTTCTGTGGCCGGTTATTGCTTCAAATCAGACATCGCTGTTTCTTCTAAAGGATTTTGTTATTAAGAATAGTGCACTCGTAGTAACATTTAGAGAAATTGCGAGTATAACAATCTTTGCAGGCATCATTCTTTTCTGTATAGCTCTTATTCGTTCCAAGAGTTTTCCGAAGCTCGGTGGAATTTTGATTTTTATTGGAGCTTTCATGTATGGACTTGGTCCGCTTCTTTCAGTGATTGTGGCAATGGCAGGTATTTTTATACTTTCAATCGGTTGTACCATAATCGGCCTGAGCTTGATTAAAAAGCAAGCTTGAATGCAACTCGTTATAGCTTAACTTATCATCAGATCTATTGGGGCGGGTTCAACATTTATCAGAATGTATATTCGAAAATCAATCCCTCTGAAAGAATGTAACTATTCCTAAGAAGATGTAGCGTAAGAACCGGTGGAGGTTGAAGAGATTTCTTCTTATTATTTTTATACTAAAACAATTATGTTAGTTTATCATTAGTTTGAGGAGTATAATGTACATGAAACTTTCGTTTCAGAATAGAATTTTCATCGTCGTCGGTATTTTTGCAGTTCTTGCGCTTCTCACTGTATGGACAATTATACGCCCAAAGTACGAAGCATCTGTAATCACTGAGCACATGAATACAATCCAGCATTTGCAAACATATGCCATTGAAGATCTTGATCATACAATCACAAGTTGGTCGGATGTAACACACTTTATTGCGGGGCAGGTCACAGAACATCCTAAAGAAGGAGAAATCATTCTCCATTCAATGATAGCACTGCATCCAGAAATTATTCAAATAAAAATTCAATCGCCAAAGCTCTCTGATGAACTAACGAGTCAGAACACATCGTATCCGCTACCGAATCTGCAAATGAACGATAGTCTTTGGGTTCGCTCGAAGATAGATTCCATGCTTCACGTGGCATGGCTTAAAGACACGTCAGCGCACCAGAATTTTTTCGCCACTCAGGCACGATTTCAGGTACAGAATATTCCATTCATTCTAACGGTTGTATGGGATGCAAAGAAGTTGAACACACTCTTCGCCGAATTGCCACTCAGTGAAGGATATTCCGCGAGTATTCAAAGTGCATCATCGGTGCTGCTGCAAAACACATCATCGTTCAAAACGACAGAAGTGCATAGTATACAGGATAATACGGATGCACTGCAAAGCATGCGTCAGAATAAATCTAACTGGATTGTTCTGACAAGTGCATTTCAAACTGTTCAACTTTGGATGATCATTGCTGTTCCAGAAAAGACAATGCTCAAACCAGTGGAAAATTTATTGCTCTACTCTACTATTTTTATTATCGGTCTGGCATTCATGATGTTTGTTTTTGGTTGGATTCTTACTTTGCAGATCAAACGTCCGATTGTGCGCCTTGTGAAAGATGTGCAGCGGCTCAGCAATTTGGATTTCACACAACCGATTCAAATTCCTGCGATTAAAGATTTACGGAATTTAGGCGAGGCACTTGAACAAATGCGTCAGGCGTTGGAACAGTACCAGCATCCTAATAATAATGAATTACATTATGCGGATGGTAGTAAAGGACAAGACGAAAGTTCTGACACAACTGCATGAAGAAACCTTCCAAAGGTCAACACGATACCACCGAGACTTTCGGAAAGTAACTTGAGAGGTAAATCAATCCCTCTTCCAGCTAATTCTATCACCTTCCTTGATGCCATACTTATCGATAAAACCGGCATTCACCTCAAGCACTAAGAGTGTCATTGCGGTGGCTGAGTAAGCTTGTTCCGAGAATGGCGTCGTGTTTTTGCAAATTGTAACAATCTCTCCAAGCTTATTAATGAAAATCATATCCAACGGAAGAATTGTATTCTTCATCCAGAATGATGCCATATATTCTTGTTCGAACACGAAGAGCATTCCCTGATGTTCTTCCATGACCGGTCGTCCCATCATACCGATTTCACGTTTGCTGTCATCGTCGGCAATTTCAATATCGATGGTAACTATCGGTTTTTCATCACGATGCATAAGAGTACACTCGCCCTGCTTCTTAAACATTGGAGCAATGGATGAAGCCGATGAATCGGTTGCGGTTTTTTTAGGCATAAAAATGATAACGAGCGCAATGGCAATAGTTGCCATAGAAATTCCTATTTGCATGCGACGCCTTGATTTCGGTTTAGTATCATTGTGTTGATCTGTGATATTTTTTTCTTTCGACATATTTTTCCATCGCTCATGAAACAGTATGTAATTATCGAATACTTCCAGCCGCTTTCGGCACAAGCGTAAAGTGCGGTTCAATATCTATCGGAATAGATCCGAGTTTATCGAGTCCCATTCGCATCACCGGACGAACAACGGCATACTTCTCAATCAGTGCCTTTGCTTTTGTGTACGATCCTTCTGCTTCTATCGTGAGTATTTCGCCCGTTAATTTTCTCACGGCATTCTTTATTATTAGATTATCGACTCTAAATGTTCCTTCCGCTTCATCAACTCTAATGGCGCCTTCATCTGTTAAGAAATTGAATTGAATTGCAACACCTTTGCCATGTGCCTCATTAACGCCGAACCTCACAGAACGAAACATGCTGGCAAGATATGTTGTGTACATTTCTTCTTCCATCTTTTTATCTAGAAGTTCTTTGTCGATGAGAAACTGCAGCGCGAAGAGTCCGCTCATATCAGCTTTCGCTTCTTCGATTGCGGAATACAACTCCTGCAATTCTTGCCGGACATTGGTTTCCTTTCCATTCACCATAATATTGTGGGGTCCTAAACCGTGCATCAACTCGTGCGCAAGTATGTGTGTGAAGAATGCATCAAACGATAAATATTTTTGCTGCGAATGAGTAAGCACAATTTTAGATATTGGGATAAGCACTTTGTCGAATTTCGCCTCTTGCATATTTTTCAGTAACACTTTTTTAGAACCTTTTTCACGAACCACTCTGTCGTCATTCGGAAGATTAAATGCGGCTGTCTGGACTCCCCGATTACCTTCACCTGCAGCATAAACCACGTCCACGACACGGATGGGAGATAGAGCACCTAATTTTGGATTCCGATACTTCGGCTCGATTGGAAGATTGTTCTCAATCTCTTGCAAATAGCTGCTGAACTTTACCAGCTTCGCTGATTCAGCTTCATCGCGTAATGTCACAAATACCTCAAATGCGGCTTTATAATTGAACAACTCGTCCAAATATGTTTCGTATGGACCGATGGTGAGATCGATTGGTGCATCTAATTCCATCCAAGCAACATCGCTGGCATAATAATCGTTACTGGCAAATGCATCTGCCCGCGAAATGAGATATTTTTTGAGCGTTCCATTATCAGTTAATTGAGCAGCTTCCTTGAGAAGTTTTGCCGCCGGTTCCAGCCATTCACGATACTCTTTGCTATATGGAATTGTCTGCAATTTACCATTTTCCACACGCCGGATAACGTAGAAAAAACCAGTTACCTTCTCACGTTCCTTCTCATTTAATCCGTCAATCCATTTGGAAATATTTTCCTTTGTCATATCTTCCGGATAGTATTTCGCACCAGCTGGTTTTTCTTTTGGTGCCCCATCTACGAACGATGCATCGTTATCCAACTGCGACCAGGGTCCCATATTTATTCGGAAGTAATGGAGCAGTTCTTGCCCTGCCGTTGTCGAATCCATTTCTAACTTCTTCAGCATTTCTACGTTGCCGCTCCAGACTTGACGTAAGAATATCGGATCCATCAATTGAGCCGCTTCAATTATTTTATGTAAAGCTTTTACATCACCGGGAGAAAGGTTGATGATATCAGCTGAAATTTCTGTTGGAGCAAAGCGGGCGATTTTTTGTTCAAGAGTCATTGCAGTTTTTACCTTGATTAATTCCTGTGCCTCACTCGGAACAAACGAGACTGCAAGCAAGACACTTAGTACGATTAATAGAATTGAATTTTTCATAACCATTCTTGATGGATTAGTTTATTGATGGATACTTGTATTCATTGCAATTTCTGGAATGGAGACGGAAAAAGCAAGTACGGCGAGAACCAAAAGATGTCTGACAATAAAAAGGAGAAAACCCTTTCGGATTTTCTCCCTTCATTCTTACATCCTATAACACCATTGACAATAGAGGATAATCTAATTTAAGAAAAGCCCATAACCGACGGCCATACTGAATACTTGATTGGAGTTATGAGCGTTACCATTCTTCTGAATTGATGATAAACCGATGTTATACCGTACATCAAAAATGATGTTTCCTGGGCCTACCCTGAATGCTGTCCCTGTTCCAACTACAAGGTCAAAATCTGTACCAGAAATATATTGACTTATATCAGTGTCTGTGCCAGTCGCATCGCTATGTTCAGTAGCGCTCAATTTTATTCCAAGTTGCGGCCCCGCTTCAAAAAATATTTTTATAACCGGGTTCACAGGAACGCTGTACTTTGCCAATACGACAAAATCCAAATACGAAATACCATCATTTCCTCCTGCCTGACCCTGGGAAGAAAAGCCTCCACCCACTGGGTTATAGAGTAACTCTCCTTGCAGGCCGAAATTTCTGATGAAATCATACCCAAAAAAACCACCGAAGAGAAATTTTGTTGTAGTGGAATAATTGGATGAATTATCACCTCCAAAAGTGGCAAAATTTAATCCGAATTTTGCACCGGCAATCATTGTGCCAGATTCATCGTCAACCGTTTCGTAAACTACTTTACGAACCTTCTTTTGCGCCAAAGCAAATGAGGCAACTAATATCATAATTACAAAAACCGTAAAAAGCTTTTTCATTAGAATCGCTCCTTGATAAATTAGTTAATGAATGTATGGTTTGGGAAGTACTATGAGTTAATGGTACCAAAAATGCAGGTATTTTGCAACAAAAATAATAAACCGTAGTTTTAATAAAGAACTCCAAATCAGAAATGACTTGGAGTTCGATATATAGGCATTATTTCTTTATTTCTGCGATACTTTATCGCGGATGAATAATCGCTTCAACTTTTTCTTGAGTCCTCCACGATCCTCCTCCATCGATGCCATCAGATTGCGCCAGTCGCCATCTTGTTTGGGAAGGGTCGATGGTGAAGAAAACGGCTTCCTCGAAAATTTTGGCTTCTCATCTGAAATTGCCTGCCGGCTTCTGTTATCATTCCGATGATCACGCGGTTTAAATTCACTGTGTGGTTTGCTAGAATATTCTGATCGCCGTTGCTCACCGTTCGGTCGCGCCGTTGTCTCTGAGTGCCGCTGTTCACTATGCGGCCGTTTTGTGGAATCTGTCCGTCGTTGTTCACTATGTGGTCGTTCTGTGGACTCTGTTCGTCGTTGTTCACTATATGGCCGTCTTGAGGACTCTGTACTGCGGTGCTCGCGGTATGGCTTTCCAGAAGATTCTGAATGCCGGCGTTCTCGATGGTCGTCTCTTCTTCCATGTCCGCCATCGCGTCGATCACGTGAAGACTTCTCTTCGCTATGTTTTTCGGAAATGGAAGGTCTTTTTGCATAATCGAATCCGGGATACCGCTTCAATTCAAACCGTTTATCGGTATAACGTTCAATGCTCTTGAGATATTTTAATTCTTGATTCGATACGAACGTGATAGCATCTCCGGTCGCAGAAGCACGTCCTGTGCGGCCAATGCGATGGATATAATCTTCCGCAAATGTTGGTGTATCGAAATTCACCACGTGCGAAATTCCTTCTACATCAATGCCGCGTGCCGCAATGTCAGTTGCAACCATTACTTTGTATTGCCCTTGTTTAAATCCTGCCAATGCACGCTGCCTTTGAGCTTGTGTACGATTGGAATGGATGGCAACCGCTTTAATACCACTCTTCTCAAGTCTGTTAGAAATTTTATCTGCGCCATGTTTTGTGCGGGAAAAAATCAAAATGCTATCCATCTCCTCAGTCTTGAGAATGTGGAAAAGCAAATCCATTTTTGATTCTTGCGGTGATGAATAAAAATGCTGCTTTACGGTCTCAACCGGGCGCCGCTGCACTCCAATCTCGATCAATTCAGGTTTATCTTGAATAGAAGCAACAAGTCCTCTCACTTCCTTCGACATCGTTGCAGAGAATAATAGCGTCTGACGCTTCGCAGGAATTTTTGCAATAATCTTGCGAACATCATCGATGAATCCCATATCGAACATCCGGTCCGCTTCGTCGAGCACGAGAATTTCAACGTGTGAAAGATCGACTGTGCGCCGGCTGAGATGATCGAGCAAACGCCCCGGTGTGGCAACAATAATATCGACACCGCGCCGTAGACGCCTAATCTGGTTTTCCATGTTGACGCCGCCAAAAATGGACATACTTTGCAAACCTGCAAAGCGGCCGTAGCCTGCAATAAATTCTTCTCCCTGCTGGGCAAGTTCACGTGTCGGCGTGAGAACGAGGCCGCGAGTTTGATGTCCCTTATTTTGCGGTCTTTCTTTTATAAAATGATTCAGCATCGGTAGAGCAAACGCTGCAGTCTTTCCGGTGCCTGTTTGTGCACAACCGATAATATCGCGGCCTGCTACAGCTAATGGAATAGCGCGTTCTTGAATTGCTGTGGGCGCGGTATATCCCGTAGCGAGAATGCCTTGCACTAATTCGTCGGCAAGGCCAAGTTTTGAAAATGGCATAAATATATCCTTACAATAAAAATGAGGAAACACGCTTTACAGGATAGAAAACTTGCAGAAGATAAACTCCGCCACCGGCGGATATGCCATTTCAAATAGCGTACATATACACTTTTGATATGACTTTAAAAGAAGAACACCTCATTGGCTGGTTCTTCCGTGCAGTACCTTAGTGTCGGTCCTTTCTATATCTTAGAACCATCACTTCGCCACATTAAAAAATTGATTCTTTGTTATGGCGCTAGCTAAATTGTCATCAGAGAGCGAGTCTCAAATGTCCGCTTCCGATGCTCAATTGCACGGATGCGGGTAGCCGCTATCTGCGGCTGTAATTAAGATACGGATTTTTGAGGTGAGTTCCTACAGAAATATGAAATTCAAATTATTCGTAAAATCCGATCACCATTCGGATCGTTTTCTGGTAATCGTCTGAGGTGTTCATCGGACTCTACGGCTTGCATAAACTAAAATACAATACCTTGCGATAACTTTATCACTTTATTTTTTCTGATGCGTGCGCTGCAAACGGATTACAATTTAACATCAACAGTAAAACCGCATCCTAAAAAAATCCATTGCCGAATGATATGTAAAGTTCCGGGAGCAATCTCACAACGCCAGCAATAGGAAAAATGACACCTCCCCCTATACTAATAGCACCATATGGACCTTTTATCGAAGAAGTCTTGTATGTGTGTGCAGTGCCTTCATAAACGTCCGTCAAATATTTATCAGGAATAATTGTGTAATTATATTCTAATTTTGCTGAAAAATACAACACTGGAAGCTTCTCCAAATGAGAAGAATAAGAACGGCAGAAAAGCGATAATCCATACATTCTTGGTGTTCCGTCGTTGACAATGATTATATGTTCATCTGAACTCATGACTTCTACTTCATCACGAGTCACATCATATTTCAACCGGTAATATGATATACATGCGCCAATGTCAAATCCTGATCGTAATGAATAGATGGCTCCAATTCCTATCATCCAATTTTCTGGATATTTATTGACTTCATCATAATGTCTACTAAGCTGGAAAATGGATTTTAATCCAGTTTGTAATTCAAGACGAAAACTACTTTCGTCAATTGTCTGATGCGTATCCAAAATATCCGGCGATTGTGTTTGAGTAAACATTTCCTTTTCGATTTTTTCGGCGTCGGATACATTGTAAACGAATAGACTACCATCGGCAGTCTGAATCCTTATTACGGTGTTCTTGGTCGTGTCTGCGATAATTAAGCCCTTAATAATGCTGCCGTTTTTCAAATAGATAACGTCTCTTGTGCTGTCTTGTGCACATAAGGATTTTTCTATCCCGACATTGACCGAATCTTCTGGAAGAAAATAAATATAGTTATGACCGCTGAGACCTCCAATTATAATTCCTAGCACACCACCTATTCCTACACCAATAACAGCTAACAAAGGCGTGAACTCAGTGTTATTATTAGCAGTAGAGCCTATAGCCGCTCCTGATGTGCCCAGAATAGCCCCTCCAATTAGAAATCCTTTAACCGCCCCGAGGGTGTGATCGTTTACCTTAACGAATTTAATGTCCCGGTTAGAAAATTGTAGAGTATCTTCAGTCTCCTTATCAACAAACCAAACCGAATCATTTCTTACTTGCACATTTTTCCCCAAATACTCCTCATCCGACTTCAAATGTATGATCGCTGAACGATCGCCGATCCTCGCCTGAGCCTCATCTATCGATTTTAATTCAACAGTTGATGCACATCCTAAAATCATCAAACTTATACAACATAGACAATAACTGATTTTCATTAAGATGCTCCTTCAGTGTTGCCTAACGGATGGTTGCTAAGCCCGATTCGACAAATTTGATATTTCCCAATCAAATTATGGTCGAATCCTAATATGTTTCTGCTTCCATCGTTCATTAACTGCATTTTCAATTCTATACTAAACCTATGCATACCAGGAATTTTAATTTGTATTGCACTTCGTGCAATAACATTCTCAGGCATCTGGTTGTCAGCTTATTGAGCGATGCTTGCGAAATCCCGTTGTTTATTTTTGCAGGAAGTGCCTGGTTAGGAAGCAATTAGAAAGGTTTCTTAAAATAATTCCATAATAACGTTTGGCCAATTGCAAAAATAAACCAAACAACCGATGCTAGTGCTATGGCTGTTACGAGCTTATAATATTTCGAAAATATCAATAATGATAGCAAGAACGCGAAATATGTGACTAACGAGACCATTCCAAAGATTATCGTTTCCTGTAATTTTTCTGCATCTCCTTGTTCTCCAACAAAGTAATATGAGAATATTGCCATCGATGGGAATAAAGGTACAAGAGCCGATAAGACATAATATTTGCTCTTTGCAAGAAGCTGAATAATAAATACAACAACAAAACCGATAAAAGACTTTATGATTATCTGCCAATCCATACAAAAAGCCTTTCATGAATTGCTGCCTAACAGGCGGAGCCCTGTATTTGTATTGCACTTCGTGCAAT
>PLMK01000015.1 GCA_003142475.1 Ignavibacteriota bacterium | reverse complement strand
CAGCAGAAATATTTATACCAATTAGTGGATATTTGACCAGGTGATTCGCTGAAAGAAAACGCCCTGCAAAATCATCTGAATCTGGTGATGTAAAATATCGGATGGAAAGATTCTCAGTTTTAGGATTAATATGAAACGATGTCAGCAATTGAGCAATCCGATCGATAATATGCGCATCACTTCGAGAAAGCATAGGCACTCTAATATCATACACGTAGTTGTTGTCCTTTGCAATACCGACATTCCAACGAGCGCCAGATAATAAACAAAGAAAAGTTGACGTCACGGATGGGTTATCCATCAAGTCTACGGCAAAGTCATATTTTTCTTTCCGAATAGACTTCAGTAGTGAAAACACTTTACAGATATTTTTTTGATAGATCCAGCATTTGTGTATTAATAAGTCATTCATCAAAACGAAATGATTGTTCTCACTTAGAAGAACATCTACTATGACTGAAGGATAATGTCCTTTGACTGATCTAAATATTGGGGTGGAAACGAGGACATCACCAATTCTATCTTGCCGGATGAAGAGAATTTTGCTTGAATTAAAATCAATATTATTTGATGGTGGATTTCGTCTGTTAACAAAGAATCCCAAGACAAAAATTAGTAAGCGGCGCAATAATATCTCGACGCGTTTTAGAAAGGAGTCTCTCATTCAAGCGGGATTCTCATCAAATTGAAGTGCATGAAGACGCCGATATAAGCCACTTTCTTTTGAAAGGAGTTCTTCGTGCGTTCCTATTTCGACAATGATGCCAGCATCGAGCACAATAATTCTATCACAATGAGCTATAGTTGAAAGTCTATGAGCAATGACAAAAGATGTTCGCCCTTCCATTAGACGATCAAGTGCATCCTTAACCATAAGTTCAGATTCCGTATCTAATGCAGAAGTGGCTTCATCTAACAACAATATTCTAGGATTGCGAAGAATTGCTCTCGCAATTGCAATACGCTGCCGTTGACCGCCAGAAAGCTGAAGACCACGCTCACCGACTTCTGTTTCATATCCTTTTTCCAGTTTCTCAATAAAATCATGTGCGTTTGCATCTTTTGCAGCTTGAAGTACTTCTTCTTTAGTTGCTTCAAGCCGGCCATACTGTATATTAGTAAAGACTGTCCCTGAGAATAGAATGACATCTTGCGGAACGATGGCTATCTGCCTTCTCAGTGAATACAGATCTACATCTTTTGTATTTATTCCATCGATATAAATATTTCCTTTTTGCGCTTCATAGAACCGTGGAATCATATTGACAAATGTACTTTTTCCCCCCCCACTTGGTCCGACAAGCGCTATCTTTTCGCCGCCTCTCACTTTCACATTGATGTCTTTTAATGCTTGAATATCATTGTTATAGGAAAATGACACATCTCGATATTCTACAGTTCCATTTGCAATCGTGATGGGATGAGCTGTCTGCGTGTTTGATTCTTTGGGTTGATCGAGTATCTCAAAAATATAACCGGCAGAGACAAGGGTTTTTTGAATCCTTGCCGCGCTCTCACCTAAAGCTTTTACAGGTTTTGCCAAGTTAATCATCAAGATAAGAAAGAAGAGCATAGTCTCGATTGTCATCGAACCCTTAATAAAAAGATATCCGCAAAAGATGACAAGCAAAGAAGCTGCAGTCGTATTGAACAATTCATTTGTCGGACTCAGCAATGCAGTAACCCGGACTATTTTCATTGAATAATGATAATTGGATTCTACCTTCTGCTTGAACGATTTTTTTTCCTTTTCCTCTCGCGTAAACGATTTTACAATGCGTATTGCCGAGATACGTTCTTGGATAAAAGCGGAGATTTCTGCTAGTGTGTTTGTGAGTGCATGACTATATGAACGAATCTTGTCGCCGAATTTGCGCGAGATTTCTCCGGAAAAAGCAAAAATAAGAATTGTCACTATCGCTAATTGCCAGTTTGTGTAGAATAATGCCGCTGCATAAACGAAAGTATAAACCAAGTTCTGTGCCATTTCGACGATAAGGGTGATTGATTGTTCGATATTATTCACGTCGTTTGTGATACGCGACATAATATATCCTGTTTTATTCTCGTCGAAGTACTTAATTGGCAGGACAACAATGCGGTCGAACAATTCAATTCTAAACCGCATCATAATCTTTTGCTGAACAGAACTCATCAAATATTCGCGTACATAAACGAAGGTTACTTTTATCAGAATGATTACAATAACTGCAAAAGCAAATTTATAGATCAGCTCAAAACTTTCTTGCTGTCCATGTATTGTGAATGAATAAAGTAGTTTATTGAAGAGGTTTAAGGGTACTTCTACTAATATCTCTTTGCCTAAGCGCACTTGCTGGCTGATTGTCTGTAGGATTTCAAATAGACGGGCAATTAGATATGCCGATGCAGTATCTGCAGAACTCATAATTGCAACCGATAAAAGACCGGCTACAATCCGCCATTTATACTTTAAAAAGTATTTAAGAAGTCGAAAAAAAATACCTGAAGGACTCATATTATTTTAAATAATACAATAAAATCGTCCGAATCGCAATTCATTGAAAAACCATCTTAATGTTGTACAGCATCTGCTGATGTACTACTTTTTGAATCATTAAAGTATTTTAAAATATTCTTGGTAACTTTTTTGCCAACAATTGTGAGGAGTTGTTCTTCGGTAGCAACTTGAACACCTTGTATAGAACCAAATGTTTCCAGCAACTTTTTGGCTCGTTTTTTCCCAACACCCTGAATCATATCAAGTTCTGTCTGAATAATTCTCTTTGTACGCACAGAGCGATGAAATGTGACTGCGAATCGATGAGCCTCGTCTCTAATTTGCTGCATCAATCGAAGTCCCGATGAAGTCCGAGGCAATTGAACAGACTCGTTCTGGTTTGGTAAATATACTTCTTCGAGTCGTTTCGCCAAACCAATAATCGGTACCGCATGAAGTTCTAATTTGTGCAGCACTTCGATTGCACTGGAGAGTTGTCCTTTTCCCCCATCAACCATGATGAGATCAGGAAGTATGCTCTTTTCCTGAAGAAGTCTTTCATATCTTCGTTCAACGACTTCTTGCATACTGGCGAAATCATTTGGACCTTCAACTGTACGGATTCTAAACTTTCGATATTCACTTTTCTTTGGTTTACCATCCTCAAATACGATAAGTGAAGCCACAGTGTCAGATCCTTGAATATTTGAAATATCAAAGCATTCAATTCTTCGTGGCGGCGCAATTAGATGGAGATCTCGCTGAAGCGCTTTGAGTGAATGAGGTATAATATCTCCGCGCTTGAGTCTCAATAATTCCAACTCATCTAACCAGAACTGCGCATTTGTGCGCACCAGTGCAACAAGTTTAACTTTATCTCCTGATTTTGGGAATTGCATATTTACTGGATGACCGCTCTTTTTTTCTAACCAATCTTGAATAATCTCCGTATTGCTTATCTCAGCGGATAAAAACATTTCAGGTGGAATATCCTCCTGTTCAAGATAATAACGCTCAAGAACAGCCTCTAATAGCTCGCTAAAGGGCTTTCCAGAGGTATTTGAGAGATAAATATGCTGACTCCCGATCATTTTGCCTTCTCTCATCTTGAAAATAACAGCGCATGCCTCATCATCTTTAGAAACAAGCGCAATAATATCACGATCTGTTTCCGTTGAATCTACTATCTTTTGCTTTTCTGAATATACATTGAGCGCATTCATTCGATCCCGAATTATTGCTGCTTCTTCAAATCTTGATGCATCGGCAAGAGCATCCATCTCTTTTTTCAGTGATTCAATTACAATTTTTGTTTTTCCACGAAGAATTTGTGCCGCTTGATTAATCAACGAATTGTAATGCTCTTGTGAAACATATGCTTCACACGGGCCTTCACATTTTTTGATGTGAAAATCGAGACACACTTTAAATTTATTCTTCTTGATCGATTCTTCCGTTAAGTCAAGGCTGCAACTGCGAACCATAAAAAGATCTCTTACTGTTTTAAGCGCACTACGCATGGATTTTACATCAGTATAAGGACCGAAGTAGCGAGCACTAGACGTCTTGTGCCGCGTTACATAAACACGCGGGAATGGCTCTTTTGTGATAGCAATGTAGGGATAACTCTTGTCGTCTTTTAGAAGGACATTATAACGCGGCTTAAGCTGTTTAATTAGATTGGCTTCAAGAATTAGCGCTTCAATCTCACTGTCTGTAACTGTGAGTTCGACATCGACGATTTTAGAAATCATCGCATCAATTCGGAGATCAGCTATTCGAGATTTATGGAAGTATTGTCGAACTCGATTGCGTAAGTTTTGCGCTTTGCCGACATAGATGATCTTACCATCAATATTCTTAAACTGATACACACCTGGTTTAGTTGGCAACGCTTCGATCTTTTCAAGCAACGAAAGATCTACCCCAGGAAGTGTGATTGTTGAATTATTCATTTTATCAGACATAAATAAATTATGATTATGTCGTGAATGCAATATCTCAATTAACGCCATCAAACAACCGATAGCTCACCGATATTCTTTTATAACACTTCGACGATAAAGTGCAAAGAGATCTCCTATCGATGCAAACGCAACTCCAATCAAAACAAGTACTGATCCTATGTACACATCGTTCGTGATTTTTTCTTCCATTACTATAACACCAATGACAATAGCAATGACTGGTGTAATGAATGCTGAAAGAGAGAGAATAACAGCTTCGACGTACTTTACTAGCCAAAAGTAAATCACAAATGTGATTACAGTACAGAAAATGGAAAGATATACGATGGATCCAATAGATTGTGTATTGAAAATTAAATTTGAATAATCTTCAAAGACAAAACTTGCAGCAAATAATGGTAATGCACTTAAAGACATAGAACAGAAATTTAGAGTCACCGGATGCGCATTTTCACCTAATCGCCGCAGAGATACTAAACCAAATGCCTGAATGATTGCCCCTACGATAATAGCTACCATTCCGTATAATATTTCGGCGTTGAAATCAGAAAATCCATTGTTGAAAATAAATATCACGCCAAGAAATCCGATTACTATCCCGATTATTCTCACAAGTGTGATTTTTTCATTTGGAAGTAGAAAATGTGAAACTAACGCAACCCAAAAAGGATAAGTAGCAAAGAGAACAGAGGCGAGTCCGGAACCTACTTTAAGTTGACCCCAATAAATTAGCACAAATGGAATAGTAAACGATGTTAAACACATGATAAGTACAAGCATCCAAAACTTTTTTCCCATCGGAACCGTGAGATGCTTCACGAAAACAATAAATCCAAGTATAATACTTGCAAGAGTAAAACGAATTCCAAGGGATAGAAGTGGTGGGATTGTCTCAATACCAATTTTTACCGCTGCCCAAGATGATCCCCAAATGAGGCAGATGACAATAAAGCCAAGTAATACTTTTAGTCGAACTGACATCGGTTGACTCAATTATCTCTTACTGCTATATCCAAGTTGGCGCAGCATGGCCTCGCTTTCTCGCCACTTTTCCTTCACTTTTACATGAAGTTCAAGGAATACAGCACGCTGTAGAAATCCCTCAATTTGGATTCGCGCGGATGTGCCTACACTCTTGAGCGCTTCCCCTTTCTTGCCTATGATGATTCCTTTTTGTGAATCGCGTTCTACAATAATGTCGGCGCTAATAAAAGTTTTTCCTGACTCTCGTTCCTTGAATTCACGAATTTCTACTGCTGTGGAGTACGGAATCTCTTCGCTAAACTTTTCAAACAATTGTTCTCTAATAAATTCTGCCACAAAGAACCGTTCAGGTGATTCACTGACAATATCTTGTGGATAAAGAGCTTCATGTTCTGGTAAGTACTGAATCAGCGATTGTACAACGGCATCCAAATTATCGTGTCGCAAAGCTGAAATAGGAATAATTTCTTTGAAGTGACTGAGTTTGGCAAATGTTGCTATCATAGGTAGCAGATCCGCTTTATTAACTTTGTCTGCTTTATTAATTATGAGAAGCATCGGTTTTGTTTTACCTAGCGGCAGAATGCGTTCGCTTACTTCGATCGGCAAATCAGTTCCTCGTGATGTTTGTGTCATAACGAGAACGACATCTGCTTCTGCAAGAGCGCTTTCGGCACTCTTTACCATTTCCTTATGCAGAAGATATTTAGGTTTGAGCAATCCAGGTGTATCTAAAAAAATAATCTGAGCATCTTCCCTACTGAGAATTCCGAGTACACGCTGACGAGTGGTCTGAGGTTTATTGGTAACAATAGAAATCTTTTGCTCTAGTAAAGCATTCAGAAGCGTAGATTTTCCAACGTTTGGTTCACCAACAATAGCAACGTATCCGGTTTTATAATTTGGTTTTATTGTTTCCATATTTCTTGACAAAAAAGCGTTCCATCAGTTTATTTAATGATAGAACGCTCAAAGGCACATATTCTAATTAGTCTATTGATCAGAGTCACACAAATCACACAGCATCTTCACCGGATTCTTCAGTTCTAATTCTAATAACATCTAACACAGGCGAAATAAATATTTTTCCATCTCCGACCTGTCCAGTTTTTGTTACCTTAACGATTGTCGATAAAACTTGTTCCACCATTGAATCTTTTACAACAACTTCTACTTTGATCTTTGGTAGGAAATCAACAATATATTCTGCACCACGATAGACTTCCGTATGTCCTTTTTGCCTACCGTAACCTTTTACTTCTGTCAGCGTCATGCCTTTGACACCAATCTCAGATAATGCTTCATGCACATCTTCAACTTTGAATGGACGAATAATTGCTTCAATTTTTTTCATTTCTCTCTGTTCCAGAAGTTATTACGTTACCCGCCATGGCAATTTTTGTATTTCTTGCCGCTTCCGCANNTTTCAATGCACAATGCTCCATAAATTAGTTTACAATTATCCACCATGACAATTCTTATACTTCTTACCGCTTCCACAGGGACAAGGATCGTTTCTTCCTATTTTAGGACCAACTCGTATTTGCTGTACTTTTTGTCCACTTGCTGGCTGCTGTGCTCTTTGCTGTCCATCTCCGGAAGTAATAGGTTCTTTATTAGCTGCAAATCCAGCACCGGTTGCAGAGTCGTGAGTCAATACCATATCTTCATGGCGCGTTTGCCGCCGTCCGCGCTGCATTGGCATTTGTTCTGGTCGTTCCGGATATAATTTGAAAACCATATTGAGCACATCGGTTGCAATCAATTCCATTAACTCGATAAACATTTTGAAGGCTTCACCTTTGTACTCAACCAATGGATCTTTCTGCCCATAACCGCGCAAGTGAATGCCTTCCTTAAGGTCGTCCATCTCGCGAAGGTGATCCCGCCATTTGTTATCGATTACTTGAAGCATCGCCATTTTCTCAAGCATCGTCATGAATTCCGCGCCAATTTGTTCCTCTTTACGGCGATAAAAATTCTCTGTTGCTTTTATAATTTCATCTGCAACGCCCGTCTCGCCAAGAGCTTGGAACTGTTCCGGTGTCATATTCAGATCAGTAAGAAAGCGAGCGCGAATTTCATTTCGTAATCCTTCAATATCACCTTCGTGATAATATTCTTGTACCAATTTGTCAACGGCATCACGCAGCATATCAAAAATATCATCACGTAAATGTTCACCTAACAAAGCATGACGCCTGCGTGCATAAATTACTTCACGCTGCTGGTTCATCACATTATCATATTCCAGCAAACGTTTTCTGATGCCGTAGTTGTTCTCTTCAACCTTTCTTTGGGCACGTTCAACAGAGCGGGTGATCATCGGATGCTGAATAACTTCTCCCTCCTTCAAACCCATGCGTTCCATAATTTTTGCGATGCGTTCGCTGCCGAACAAGCGCATTAAATCATCTTCGAGTGAAAGATAAAATCGCGATGAACCTGGATCGCCTTGACGTCCCGCGCGCCCGCGTAATTGCCGATCAATGCGTCTTGCTTCATGACGTTCAGTACCTACGATATGCAATCCGCCGGTATCTTTAACTCCCGGACCAAGTTTAATATCTGTACCTCGTCCAGCCATGTTTGTAGAAATTGTGACAGCGCCCGGCAATCCGGCATGAGCCACAACTTCAGCTTCGCGTTGATGTTGCTTCGCATTTAAAACGTTGTGCGGAATACCTTTGCGTTTAAGCATTCGGCTGATGGTTTCTGAAACGTCGACGCTCGTAGTTCCGACCAATNNCCGCTGAATCTTTCGCATCTCTTCAATTTCAGTAATGACTGCGTTGTACTTCTCACGCCTTGTTTTGAAGACTTGATCATCATGATCTTCGCGAACCATGGGTTGATTTGTTGGAATAACAACAACATCGAGCTTGTAGATGTCATAGAATTCCCCAGCTTCAGTTTCGGCTGTACCAGTCATACCGGCAAGTTTCTTGTACATCCTAAAATAATTTTGAAGTGTTACAGTCGCAAGTGTTTGAGTGTCACGTTCCACTTTAACACCTTCTTTTGCCTCTATAGCTTGATGCAATCCTTCTGAATAACGTCTTCCCGATAAAAGACGGCCTGTGAATTCATCGACAATCATAATCTTGCCATCTTCTGAAACAACATACTCAACATCCTTTTCATACAAAGCATATGCTTTCAGAAGTTGATGGATTGTATGAATTCGATCATTTCGATCTGCAAATAATTTATTTGCGTCGTCTTTTCGTTTCTGCTTTTCTTCGATTGAAAGCGATGCGTCGCCTTCTATCATGCTTAATTCAGTTCCTATGTCTGGAATGATAAACAAATCTTTATTGTTGCCGGGGTATTCCTTCGCAAGGAATTCTCTTCCTTTTTCTGTAAGATCAACAAGATGCGATTTTTCATCGATGCTAAAATATAATTCGTCGTCAATTTCATGCATTCTCGCACTTTGATCCTGCATATACTCATGTTCGGTTTTTTGGGTGAGTGTTTTGTTAGATGGTTCAGCGAATAGTTTTAAAAGTTTTTTATTCTTCGGCAGACCGCGCTGTGCACGCAGCATTTGTACACCGGCTTCTTCTGTCCTATTTTGCTGCAGGAACAATTCTGCGTCGGATGTAATCTTTGCAACATAATTCTGTTGTGCCCTGACTAACCGTTCGATATATGGTTTCATTTCATCAAACTTATGATCTTCACTTGCTACTGGCCCGCTAATAATGAGAGGCGTTCGCGCTTCGTCAATCAGCACAGAATCCACTTCATCAACAATGGCGTAGTTATAGGGGCGCTGAACCATTTCTTCTGCATTCACCACCATATTGTCGCGCAAATAATCAAAACC
>PLMK01000051.1 GCA_003142475.1 Ignavibacteriota bacterium | reverse complement strand
AAGCGTATCATTATAGAAATGTTTGAACTCTGTGAGCATCCGTTCAATAATTTCACGCTCATCTGTCTGCCAATAAAATGTGTAAGTCTCCGGCATTAAATATCCTTCCAATGACTCAGCTTCGATACCTTGCTCATGAAGAAATATATTATCATGACAAAGTGTGAGAAATTTTTCTTCATCAATTCCAATTTCATGCGGANNTCCAATTTCATGCTTGTACCGGCGAGCTATCTGATCCATCCGCCATCCTTCTGGAATGGTGACCGGAATAATCAGACGCGATTTTCCCACGCGAATATCTTTAAGAATATCAAAATTAGATTGGCCGGAAACGAAAAGATATTTTCCTGTTTTTATTGTTTTCGTGTAACCCATCAAACGACCTGCAATTTGAAATGACCACTGGTTTCGAATAGCATGTGAGCTTACTAAAGAATCAACTGCTGAACGAAATGATGCGCCGCGTGGAATTATTACCACTTTTCCTTTCGGATCATTATAATGATACGGCAGCAGGAAAATATAGTACGCAAAAGCGAACACAAGCACACCAAAGATAGCCGTGATAATAATGAACCGATGGAACAACTGGCGTTTCATGCGTTTTACTTCAAACGTTTCTTTTTTTCGTCCATCGTAATACGCTCAGCACTTCGTGATTCATCGATAATGCGTTCGAAGAGCCGCTGAATAGCTTTGAGAGAAAGTGGGCCGCGGTTTGCCGTTGTGACATTCCGTTTCACTTCTTCTTCGCGTTCAGGCGAGTATGCTTCCAATCCAAGAAGCAATTTGATCTTCCCGATCTCTTCGGCACATTTTGTCCGCTCATTCAGCAACTTCACCAACTCGAGATCAATTTCGTCTATTCGATCACGCCAACGGCATATTTCTTTCTTGGGGTCATCCATAATCAATTTAATTGTAGGTTCGGTTCAGCCGTGAGTTCAAGATTTGAAACAAATCCTTTGCGTAATCGTTCATATCCAGCTTGTGCCACCATCGCGCCATTGTCTGTACAGAAATCCAGTTTTGGAATGAAAAGATGCAGATGATTGATTTTCGCTTCTGTTTCAAGACGGCGGCGTAGTTCCGAATTTGCCGATACTCCTCCGCACATCGCAATATCTTTCACATCATATTTTTTTGCTGCTGTCAACAACTTATCAATCAGCACATCTACAACTGCTGCCTGAAAACTTGCACATACATCGGCAATGAACTGCTCGTTCACATTTGCAGTTTTATCAAATCCGACTTTACGCAAATAGTATAGTACAGAGGTTTTCAATCCGCTAAAGCTGAATTGATGTGAACCTTCTTCAAGATATGGGCGCGGAAATTTGACAGCTTTCGCGTTTCCTTTTGCAGCAAACTTGTCAACAAGCGGCCCGCCTGGATAACCGACACCGAGCATTTTTGCTACCTTATCAAAAGCTTCACCTGCCGCATCATCCATCGTTTCGCCCAGCAATTCACTCTTAAAATAATCCTTCACCAGCACAAGCTGTGTATGCCCGCCAGAAACAGTCAAATTGACGAAAGGAAATGATGGCTTCGGTTCCTCAATCATATTTGAAAATATGTGTGCTTCCATATGGTTGACACCAATAAATGGGATACCGAGTCCCATCGCCATCGCTTTACCGAAACTTAAGCCAATCAAAATTGATCCAATAAGTCCGGGACCATAGACTGCGGCAATTGCATCTAAATCTTTTTTTTCAACCGAAGCTTTTCGCAATGCATCTTCAACAATCGGAATAATGATCCGTTGGTGTGCTCGCGAAGCCAGTTCCGGTACTACTCCACCGTGTTCTGAGTGAAAGAGTTGCACTGCGGTATCATTTGAGAGGAGCTTTCCATCCCGTACAACCGCCGCAGAAGTTTCATCACAAGATGTTTCAATTCCTAAAATGGTCATACTTATTGTTATGATAACCAAATTTGATTCTTTGTGCAACGTAACAGCCGAAATTGTCTGCTGTAGAATGACCACATCAAATACCAAAATTTGGACTTGGGAATAGTAGTTATATGATTTCAATATTCATTCATCATTGTTAATGATGGACTTTCCCCTTGCCTCTCGTGGGTTTTCTCGTTATATTAGTTTTGTAATTGATGACATTGAAATTAGGAATTTAGTGGAGTTGCAAATGGCAAGAATTTGTGAAGTGTGTGGTAAGAAACCGATGGCAGGTAATCACGTCAGCCACGCACATAATCGTGTTCCAAGACGTTTTCTTCCCAATCTTCAAAATGCACGAGTAAAGTTAGCATCTGGTGCTGTAAAAAGCATCCAGGTCTGCACAAACTGCATTAAATCTGGGAAGATTCAAAAAGCAGCTTAAGTTTTTGGGCATTATGAACTTTTGAAATCCCGCCCCTCAGCGGGATTTTTTGTCAGCCGTTTATGAGAGGCAACAATGACGGCATGTTTTGATCTATCGGTGAACTCGTCACGAATATCTTACTCAAGCGATGAAATTTTTTTCACCTCCAAATCAATTGACCTTTCTGAGAATTTTACTCACACCGGTGTTTCTTGTCTTCTTGTTATCTTACAATTCTATTTTACGTCAGTGGTCACTTGCAATTTTCATTCTCGCTGCCATTACCGATTGGTATGATGGATGGCTTGCTCGGCGTTGGGGTTATGTTACACGATGGGGAGCTTTCTTAGATCCGTTAGCAGATAAAGTTCTCACATCAGCCGCGCTCCTTGCTTATTCATATCTTGGCTTAGTATCAGGCTGGATGGTATGGATCATCGTCATACGCGATGCCATTATCACTATTCTTCGTTCTTATGCGGAATACAAAGGCAAACCAGTTGAAACATCCAATCTTGCGAAGGTAAAAACTTTTGCACAATATGTTCTCATCTATTATTTATTAATTTTATATGTTGCGCAAAATACTTCATCAATTGAAGCTAATTTTAGCGAACTAATTAAAGCGCTCCTAAATTATTCATTCATTTATTCAACAATGTTTATTATCACCGGCATTACTATATATACCGGTATCGTTTATTTTATCAACAACTGGAAAACAATCCGCGAACTCTATGAGTCATCAAACAAATTTTCCGAACCCGAATAAAGATGTGACAGTAGTTGAACCTTCGTTTGCCACAAAGTTATTCGCCTCTGCTCTATTTTCCGGATATTCACCCATCGCATCCGGCACGGTGGGCAGTGCGGTTGCGGTTGCCTTCTACTTCATTCCTGGATTTGAATCCTTAATTATCATCGCTACAGCGATACTTATTGTATTCGTTCTTGGTATAAAAGCAGCTAATAGAATGGAACAACGATACGGCCATGATCCGGCTGAGGTGACAATTGATGAGGTTGTGGGTATGTGGATTTCATTGGTTTTGCTGCCTAAAAAAATATTAATCGTAATTACAGCATTCTTCGCCTTTCGTTTTTTCGATATCATCAAACCATTTCCGGCTCGCAAGTTTGATAATATGAACGGCGGTTTCGGTATTATGATGGACGATGTGATTGCCGGCATTTATGCAAATATCATTCTTCGACTCGCACTGTTGATTCCAGTGATCAAAGAATTATTGTTGTGATAGAAACAATGAAAGCAGAAATCATATCTATAGGTGATGAATTGCTTATTGGTCAAGTCATCAATTCTAATCAGGCATACATTGCGGAAAAGCTCAACTCGGTTGGTATCTTTGGCGATAAGATGACAACGATTGGCGATGATGAAAACGAAATTCTTTCGGCGTTCCAAAAGGCCTACAATTCTCATGATATCGTTACTGTAACTGGCGGACTTGGACCTACACATGACGATATTACGCGCAGCGTCGTTTGCAAGTTCTTTAATACGGATTCTATTATTAACGATGAAGCTCTTGAAAATGTAAAACGGATTTTTGCAAGGCGTAAATCAGTCCCTCGTAAAATCAATGAAGATCAAGCTCTTGTTCCGCGTAATTGCACTGTCATACAAAATCGGCTTGGCACTGCACCGGGATATTTTTTCGGGCGAGATGGAAAGTATTTTATCGTTATGCCCGGTGTGCCTTACGAAATGAAAGCAATGATGGATAATTTCGTTCTCCCGTTCTTCGAAAAACATAAAACCGGATTGATCATTCGCCATAGAACATTGAAGACAACAGGTATAGCTGAATCGTTCCTCGCCGAACAAATTGGCGATGTGCATAAAATATTTTCTCCGGATTCCGGCATCACTCTGGCGTTTCTTCCAAGTTCATACGGTGTGCGATTGCGTATTACAGCCAAGGCGAATTCTGTGGATGAAGCCGAAAATAAAATTCATAACGTTGAAACGAAGCTCCGCAGTAAAATCGAAAAATTTATTTACACGACCGGCGATATGGATTTAGAAGATGCAGTCGGCAAATTGTTGAGCGAACGAAAGCTGACACTTGCCATCGCAGAATCCTGCACCGGCGGATTGATTGCAGATCGGATTACGAATGTTTCAGGGAGTTCAGAATATTTCGAACGCGGCATTATCACCTATAGCAATAAATCAAAAGTAGACGCGCTTGGTGTACCATCAGAATTAATCAATCAGCATGGCGCAGTGAGCAAGGAAGTAGCTGAAGTAATGGCGCTTGGTATTCGTACCAGATCCAATACTGACATCGGTATCTCTACCACCGGTATTGCCGGTCCAACTGGAGGTTCACCCGAAAAACCTATAGGACTTGTCTGGATTGGATATTCCGATAAGAACGAAACAATCGCATTGCAATTCAATTTTGGCGGCGAACGCAGAATTATAAAAGAGCGAGCAGCTCAAGCTGCGCTGGAATTGGTGCGCCGAAAGATCTTAAAGATCACAGATTAATTCGATGCCCGGCATTCGCACATTCATCGCCCTTCCCAGGCCATCAATTGCCCAACATGCAATTGCCGAGGTTCAAACAAAACTGAAAGCAACGCAAGCCGATGTGAAATGGGAGTCTCAAGAGAAGTTTCATATTACGTTAATGTTTTTAGGAAATGTTGAACAATTAAAACTCGAATTGCTTTCGACAGCACTGGCAAAATCAGTTCAACCATTTTCGTCGTTAACAGTTACTTATGAATCACTTGGTGCATTTCCTAATACACACAACCCACACATTGTTTGGATCGGTATAAAATCCAATCAAACGGTTCTTGATCTTCAGACGATGGTAGAACTGACATGCACGAAATTCGAATTTCCTAAAGAAGACCGGGCGTTTCATCCGCATATTACACTAGGCAGAGTTAAAGGGGATCGCAATCTTGTTCGCTTGACTGAAGCGATAAAAACCATTACTTTTGAACCAATCGAAACGCATTGCTCGGAAATTTTACTGATGAAAAGTGAGTTACATCCGAGCGGTTCTATCTACACAATTTTGAAATCATTTCCACTTTTCACTTAACCGGAGAAAGTCCCATGACCGAAACTATTAAAGAATCAAAACTGCAAGCGCTCAAAATTGCCATTGATCAAATTGAAAAGCAGCACGGCAAAGGTTCCATTATGCGATTAAATGAAGGACCCATTGCTAAGATCGATGCAATTTCCACTGGATCAATTTCGTTAGACGCCGCACTTGGCATTGGCGGTGTACCGCGCGGGCGTGTCATCGAAATCTACGGTCCGGAATCTTCCGGCAAAACAACGATTTGCTTACATATTATTGCTGAAGCGCAGAAGACCGGCGGATTAGCGGCGTTCATCGATACAGAGCATGCGTTGGATATTGCGTACGCTAAAAAGTTAGGTGTGGATGTCAACAATCTTCTTCTTTCCCAGCCAGAGTTCGGTGAGCAAGCACTTGAAATTGTAGAAACGCTTGTGCGCAGTAATGCCATCGATATTATCGTTATCGATTCCGTCGCGGCATTGACACCGCGCGCAGAAATAGAAGGCGAAATGGGTGATCCTACCATGGGAGTTCAGGCAAGGTTGATGTCTCAAGCACTTCGCAAACTCACATCTGCAATTAGTAAATCGAGAACCAGTGTCATGTTCACTAACCAGCTTCGTCAAAAGATCGGTGTAATGTTTGGAAATCCGGAAACCACAACCGGCGGCAACGCGCTCAAGTTTTACGCTTCTGTTCGAATGGATGTTCGCCGCATCGAAGCAATCAAAGACGGCACCAACGTCATCGGTAATCGAACGCGCGTAAAGGTTGTAAAGAATAAAGTTGCGCCGCCGTTCAAAGAAGCTCAATTCGATATTCTCTATAATGAAGGAATTTCCAGACTCGGAGATTTGATCGATACCGCAGTTGAAAAAAATATTATTGTAAAGAGTGGATCCTGGTTCTCCTATAAGGAGGATCGCATCGGACAAGGGCGCGACTCGGTAAAAGTATTTCTTCAGGCAAATCCAACTGTCGCTAAAGAAATTGATACGGAACTCCGCAGGCAGCTTGGGTTGATAAGTGAAGAACCGAAACCGGCTGCAGAGAAAACAGAAGCAAGTGCATCTGAACCCAAAAAATCAAAGCGCAGTTAAGCAAATTTGATTATTACTAAAATTAAAAGACTTCGTGGAAAACGTCAACGGTACAGCGTGCATCTCGATGGCGTGCCAGCATTAGAACTGAGCGATTGGACTATCGGTAAGTATGGTTTGCGTACCGGAGATGATCTTGATGAACACACTGTTGACAAAATCAAATCGACAGAAGCAGAGACGCAGGCGAAAAATATTGCTATCAATTATTTGTCATATCGGCAGCGAAGTTCAAAAGAGATTATAGATCATTTGATAAAGAAGGGGTTCACACGTGAATGTGCTGAAGATGTAACGCACAAGCTTCAATCCGTACAAATGGTGAACGATCTCGAATTTGCCCGGGCATTTGTTCGGGATCGACTGAAACGAAAACCAACAGGTCAAGCGTTATTGCGCATGCAGCTGCTTGCCAAAGGAATTACATCATCAATGGCCGATATGGTACTTGCCGAGTTGATTTCTCCGCAGAGCCAGCAAACGTCGGCACTTCAAGCGGCAAAACGCAAAATACAATTGACGAAATACTCAAAAAGAAATCTGGACGAAGAGAAACGTAAGAAACGTCTTCTCGATTTTCTTCTTCGTCGCGGATTTTCTTATGAAATAGCACTAAAAACTATTCGTACAACATTGGATCATTAAACGATGCAGCTATCAACAGTGAACAAACCATTTGTAAAAGTCATCGCTTTCTTGGGACTTATAATTTTTCTTTTCTGGATCGCATCGTTCTTTCCCGATCTTGTTTTGACGCTCGTTATTTCCATCCTTGTCGCATTCATACTTAGACCGCTTGTACGTTTCTTAGAATTCAAACTTAATCTCAAGCGAGGAGTTGCCATCTTTTTGGTCTTTTTGTGTGTAGGGGGAATTATTATCTTCACATTGTTTGAAATGATTCCACTCTTGATTAGCCACCTCCGGTTGATGTATGAACAACTACGGCAATTTCCATTTGAAGCGAAATTAACATTAGCGGCGAAGGAAATAGCGACACATATTCCTTTTATGGATTCCTCAACCATTGAAATGAAGGTTCGTGAGTTTATACAGCAGCTCATGCTCTCCGCCGGTGAGACAGCCAGCTCTACAATTTCTTATTTAGTGAATCTGGCTATCATTCCCTTCGTCACCTATTTTATTTTGGCAGAGGGCGACATTGGAACAAAAAATATTGTTGAAAATATTCCGAATAAATATTTTGAGATGTCGCTGAATATTATGGAAAAGGTCGGCAGAGAACTTGTTTCATACTTACGTGGATTGATTCTTGAATGCAGCATTGTCGGTGTGCTGTCAACTATTGGATTCATGATTATCGGTGTTCCTTATGCAATCATCATCGGCGTGTTAACGGGGATTGCGAACCTTGTTCCATATCTCGGCCCAATTGCTGGTGCATGTCTAGCTATGATAGCATCACTTACAGTCGCCGGTAATTTCGAAATGTTTATTCCCATTGCCCTTCTTTTAATCATCGTTCGTCTCATTGATGATCTTGTCTTGCAGCCGCTCTGTTTTGGCAAGACACTGGATATGCATCCGGTTGCCGTTGTACTTACACTCATCATTGGCCATCAATTAATGGGGGTTTCGGGAATGGTGATTTCCATTCCTATCGCAACGATCCTTCGTGTTTCAGCTACAGAAACATATTGGGGATTGAAACATTACACAATCACAGCATAAAACGTTATGTCGTCAGAACGCATACGCTTCATGACAGCAACATCCAATAAACCGATGACAAAGGTGCTCTTCCTTCTTGGAATCATCATTTTCGGATTTTGGATTATTTCATTCTTCCCCGATCTGGTTCTTACGCTCCTCTTCTCTGTACTTTTAGCGTTCATTCTTCGTCCTCTTGTAGTATTGATTGAATTCCGGTTTGGAATTCGCAGGCTCTTTTCCGTTTGCATCGTTTTTCTTGTTGTTGGCGGCAGTCTCATCATTATGAGTGTTCTATTTATTCCCTTTGCAATTGAACGATTGAAAATATTGTACGATGGATTTAAAAACTTTCCATTCGACCAGAAATTAAATGAAGCCGCCGTCAACTTAACAGCGAATATTCCGTTCACGGATCCGGAAATGGTGACGCAAAAAGTTCATGCATTTGTTCAAAGCGGATTACAATTGTTGA
The DNA here is from genome assembly GCA_003142475.1 of Ignavibacteriota bacterium. GTDB lineage: Bacteria > Bacteroidota > Ignavibacteria > UBA10030 > UBA10030 > Fen-1298. The sequence goes on along the minus strand of PLMK01000051.1, from coordinate 25,389 downwards.
GTAGTTTTTTCGCTTCCACTGCTGCATTTCTTGTCAACCTTGCTATCGTCCCTTTCATCACCTTCTTTATCCTTATTGAAGGCGACATAGCAATCAAAGAATTAATTGAGCGGGTTCCGAATAAATACTTTGAAATGTTATTAAATGTGCTCAACAAGATCAAAAAAGATCTTGTCGGTTACTTGCGCGGTTGGATTCTTGATTCTGTTATCGTCGGATTTCTTAACATCGCTTGTTTTTATCTTATCGGTGTGCATTATGCTATTCTTCTCGGTATTATTGCCGGAATCTCGAATCTCATTCCATATGTCGGGCCATTCTTTGGTGTTATTCCGGCGCTTCTGATCTCACTTTCACAATGCGGAGATTTCAGACAAGCATTTCCCATTATCGCTGTTACGTTAATTCTGGTACAACTGCTCGATAATATTATCATTCAGCCGCTTTGCTTTTCCAGTACACTCGACATGCATCCGGTTACAGTTATTTTTGTTTTAATAATTGGGAACTCTTTGATGGGAATTATCGGCATGCTGCTTGCCATTCCGATTGCAACAATTCTTAAAACATCTGCCGTTGAAACCTATTGGGGGTTGAAAAACTACCGCATCACTGCTTAGAAAGGGAAAATAATATGTCACATGTAGTGCTTGACATTGAAACCCTCGGCTTCCCTGTCGAATCATTTGATGAAACTCAGCAGAAGTATTTACTGAAATTTGCCGAGACAGATGCAGACCGTGTAGAAACAATCCAGAAACTCAGCCTTTACCCAACCACCGCACAAATTATCGCCATCGGTATGCTGAATCCTGAAACGAATCGCGCTAAAATTCTTTTCCAATCGGATGATAAATTAGATTATCATTCGGATAATGAATTAGTACACTTCATATCAGGAGACGAGAAAGAAATTGTTGAACAGTTCTGGTTAGACATCGGACATTACGACCAATTTGTTACATTCAATGGCCGGGCGTTCGACTGTCCATTTTTGATGATGCGCTCTGCGATTCTTCAGGTCTTGCCAACACGCAACCTGATGCCTTATCGGTATGATGCATCCATTCATTGCGATTTGCTGGAACAATTCACGTTCTACGGCGCACTGCGGAAGTTTAATTTAGATTTTTACTGCAAATCCTTCGGCATCGAAAGCCCGAAGACACATGGCGTAACCGGATTGGATATGAAACAATTGACCGAAGAGAAACGGTTTCGAGAGATCGCGGAATACAATCTTCGGGATTTGCATGCAACGGCAGAGTTATTCCGGCGTTGGGAGAAATTTTTGAGTGTCTAAAAAGACGAGCAGTTCTCTCACTTCAACATAATAAGTGTTTTCGTTTTCATAAAGTCACCCGCTTGAAGTCGATACAAATATACACCGCTGGAAAAGTTCTTGGCGTTCCATTCCACTGAATAGGAACCAGGCTCTTTCCGTTGATCAACTAGCATAGCAACTTCTCTTCCAAGGAGATCATAAATCTTCAGTGATACGTGACACCTCAATTGGATAGAAAAAGAAATCTTGGTTGATGCATTGAATGGATTGGGATAATTCTGCTGCAATTCCATTTGATTCGGAAGTGAAGAACCAAGAGAAACCGAGGTAATCTCCGTCTGAGAACCATGGTAATGAATGACTGTATCGAATTTAACCGGACTATTGATACCAATACCTTTTCCCGTATCAACCCAAACGATATTGAAAATCTTATTCTGTGACATACCGGTAAACGTTCCCTGTCTGGTCCCAATGATCAGTTGCTTTGAAGAATCATAATACGTAATCGGGATAACAGAATATTTTCCTTGTTCATAATTGTAGTTATCGTTTTCGTCTTCATATAATGCAAATTGTCCATTCGCACCCCGATAAATTCGCAACTCGAGCGTATCCACGGGTTTTTCAGTGGCATACTGAATAAATGGTCCCAACGGAATAATAGAACCGGCCTTTACATACAACGGTATGGTTTCGATGGGTGCTTGCGCATTAATAGTCTGGCCGCCAGCGAAAGACTCACCTGTCCAGAAATTATACCACGTGGATGAGTTCGGAAGATACACCTTTCGTGATATTGCTTGTGCGGTCACCGGATTGACAAGAAACGCCGGTCCGAACATATATTGATCTTGAATATCATTAATCGTTGCGTCTGTTCTAAAATCAAATGCGAGCGCTCGCATAATTGTGTACGCTTCGTTCGTTACTTTCCACGCGAGAGAATAGATATAAGGTAAAAGTCGGTACCGCAAGTTATCGTAATTCAATAAAATTGATTTCGTATTCGCATCCCAATTATTTGAAAACAAAGCACGCTCACCTTTTCCATGAATTCTGAATATCGGACAGAAGGTGCCGAATTGGAACCAGCGAGTAAATAGTTCTCTGTTTGCAGCGGTTTTCCAATCGGGAGATACCCAGTTTAAATGATATCCTCCAATATCTGATGTCCAGTACGGTATGCCGGATACACAAGCATTAATACCTTGCGGCACTTGAATTTTATATGAACCGAAGGTACACGTAATATCGGACGACCAGAGGGTTGTAGCGTTTCTTTGCTGCCCAGCAAATGCTTGGCGAACGAGGAAAAATGCTCGCTTCCCTGAGATATCAGTCCTCCAGTTTTTATAAAGACCAATAGTATGCGTTAATGAATAGGTATTGAAATAATCGATCCCTTTACCAAGAGCAAAAGTACTTTTTCTGCGAGCATCTAAAAGTCCGCCGTTGTCCGGTTCACATTGATCTACCCACCATGCATCCCATCCATATGGAGTAATAAGACTGTTATTCGCCTGTCTCCAATATATATCACGTGCACTGGAACTGTGGGCGTCATAGTATGTATCATAATTTTGCGTCATGACATCCTTCCAGGTAATATCTGTCAAACCTCCTGCGTTCTTTAATTCATTAAAATTATTCGTCCCGCTTGCGAAAACCGGCCAAATAGAAATCATGGCATGAATATTTGCTTTATGTAACGTGTCTACCATCGCTTTGGGATTGGGATAATTCGTAGGGTCCATTATGTGCGATCCAATGCCCGCGGGATACCAGTAATACCAATCCTGAACAATGCAATCAATAGGAATGTGATTGTTTCGGTAATTGTCTTTAACGGATAACACTTCAGTCTGACTCTGATACCTGTCCTGCGATTGGAATAATCCAAAACTCCATTTAGGGAACATCGGTGCTTGACCTGTAGCTTCGCGGTAAAGTGCAATGATATGATCGAAGTCGGGACCATAGAAAAAATAATAATCTACCATTGTGCCACTCTCCGATACATATTTGAATTTCATATTACCTGCTTCGGCGCCGTAAAAATTCGATGCAGAGTAATTGTCCCACATAAGTCCATACCCTTTGTTGGATAATAAAACAGGAATTGCGCCAGTCATGTACTGGATAGCCATATCCTGATTCCGGCCTTTGTAATTCATGGCTCCTGCATCTGTCGGATGACAGCCCAATCCAAACAACGCTTCATCCACCGGCGATCGAAAGAGTGTCTCGCAATTGTATGTATTGATGCCGGCAATAGTCGCGGCCGTCATCTTCTTTCCTACAGAATCATCCTCGGCAAGAATAAGAGCACCGTTTAATTCTATATACTGGATTGAATTGGTTAACTTGGTCAATTTGATTTTTAATTTGCCGGTGGAAATAATAATCTCGGTTGAGTTTTCAGTAACTTGAAATTGAGGCTGAGATGTCCACAAGTTTGTTACTACCAAGGATGTTTTTTGAGAGAGCGCCGTCAACGATGTATATTTGACTTCAACGACATCCTCTTTACAAATTTTAACTTTCATGAAGCCCTTATCCAATGTGCATGTTATTCCATCGGCATCAGTTGTATATGATACTATGGAGGCCAGCGCAGTGTAATTAACAAAGAGGAAGGTCAGGGTAATTGTTATTAAGACAATTATATATTTGGAATCAGACTTGTTCACAATAAATCACTCCTTCATTGCAGGACTATACTCTATCATTCGTACATAAGATAGTCTAATATATGCATAAATTACTGATGCATATAGCACAGAGATAACTGTGTTTGAGTGTTTGAATGGTGAGCGAAACCGAACCATCGTGGTTACAATATTTTTATTTTATAGGGACGTATAATTATACGTCCCTACGAGGATTTCTCACTTCCGGAGCGCAACTCCCTCGGAGATGCGGAAAAGATGAGACAAAAAATACAGAATAGTTAGTACCGAGAACGGTTTCCACCGCCGCCGTTACCGCCGCGTCCGCGATCTCCCGACTTTCTGTCGGCCATCGGACGTGCTTCGTTCACCACCAATTTCCGCCCATTGAGTTCTTTATCATTCAATCCGGCAATAGCCGCCTCTGCTTCCGATTTTACCGGCATCTCTACAAATCCGAATCCCTTCGCTGTTCCGGTAAATTTGTCTTTTATGAGAGCAACAGAATCAACTGCCCCAAACGCTCCAAATTCCTTTTTCAATTCGTCTTCCGTAATATCGCGTGACAGATTACCGACATACATTTTCATGGTGTTTCTCCTTTAAAAGAAATTGTTATTGTTTACTGTTGTTTGATACGTGATCTATACAAGTGATTTTCTCTAGAAGCGTTATCATGAGTTATTATTTGGCAGGAACCATTGATTATTAACGAATCCTATAGTGTATCTCTCTGGATGTAGGATACTATATATTTTCATCATTTCCTATATAAGGCTAATTTTCGTTAAAAAAAATCGAGCATTTTCCGGTCAACATCTATACGATATTTCTATAGGCGATGCTATTGATCTCAGCCGATGTTTATTTTCCTATGCTTTCAAGATACAGCTTTTCCACTTTTATGCGTGCCCAGGGAGTCTTACGCAGAAATTTTAAACTCGATTGAATACTTGGATTGTCATTGAAGCATTTGATTTTAACCCTTGCTCCCATTTGTTCCCACCCATAGTGATCTACCAAATGATGCAAGATTGTTTCCAATGTCTTTCCATGCAATGGATTATTCGGCTGTTCTGATTTCATACAATTCCGATATTCTCTAAGTACTCCTGTAGCCAATGTCACCCTGGCCACCGCTTTGTTTACTCGCCTCAATTCACCTGTCTTGTCAATCGCAAGTGAGGATTTCCTCTCCGCTATCTTTCGCCTCTATTATTTTCTCGGCCGGGATGCGGGCGGTATCATTCCGTTGAGGCGGTAATACACTACCAATTGTCCATAATGTTCGCCTGCATGCTCGAGAGTACCCATCCAACCGAACGAACCGTGAACCATCATATTGCCCCATGGAAATTTAAATTCGCGCATCAATCCGCTGTCCCCTTGCGCTTTAATCAGATCCGCACCGTCGGCGACTGCCTGTTTCAGGTATTTCACGATGTCTGTTTTTGTCGGATACTTTTTCCGCAAAGAATCACCGTTCCCGATGTACCCCACTTCTGACCCTTTGATGGCATTGATCATGTAATAGTAATCTACTGCAACGTGCAGGAGATTATCGCCGAACGTCCGCTCATCCTTCTGAGCTTTGAAGTTGTATTTATCTTCTGGAAAATCCTCCGCCATCGCAATCAATTTATTCCCGACACTGTTCCATCCCCATAACAACTCTTGAGAGGAACTTTGAGCAGGTTTTGGAGGTTCGACTGGTTTTTTCGCTTGAGCCGAAGCGAATGTAACGAGCAGCGCAGTAAGTGCGCTCAACATGAAAGCAGAAATAATTTTGCGCATAGGATTTTTCCTTTCGTGTGAGAGATGATTTATTAGTATTGATGGTTATCGTCGTGTATTCCGAATTGATACAGACTATTGGATTCTAACATTTTTTTTGATGAAAATCTTGATGGCCGATTGGTCGACCTTACTGTATCATTACAAATATCCCAACGGTCGCCATAACAAACCCGGCTGCCTGATTTGTCCTTGTCTGCATTTTCTCGCTCATTTGTATTTTATGCGTTAAGCTCGCGATATAACTGTATGTCCCTACCACAGTGAAAGAAACGAAAGCAATGAGTACCATCATCAGTAAAGCATCTATCAATCTTACTTCGTTAAAATTGATAATGGCGGGAAGCACGCTTGCATAAAATAAAATCGGCTTGGGATTCCCGAGCGACAGGAGCATACCGCTCAAACATGTCTGCCACTTATTTTCTTCCTTCTTCATTTTTGCGGACACATTTATACTGCTGCTTCTAAACATCCTGATACCAAGGTATACCAGGTATAGTCCCCCGGCAATCCTGATTGCCAGGAACATGCCTCCCATCAGTTTTGCGATCGCCGACAATCCAAGTAATGCAAGAGCAAGTAAGATACTATCTCCTATAACCAGTCCCCCGATGAAGAAAAGCGACATTTTAAAACCCTCGGCTGCCGCTTTTGCCATAGATCCGAATACACCGGGACCCGGAGTAGCTGCAAGTACTATCATCCCTATTAAAAACGTGATCAACAAATTGATGTTCATAATTTCTCTGGAAACTGCTTGGAGATAAGATACAACAAACTTCTTTTTAATAAATATACATCAGCGGCGATACAGAGGCAAGGAGCGGCAGAATAGCTGAGAAAATTTTTACTGTGATCTTGTGTTGATCATTTTCAATATGCCGCGGGCATCGGTCGCGGCTATAAAATCATTTTGCCAACTCTCATTTATTTCACGATACCTTCATTCGTACATAATTCAAACGGTTCATCGGAGATTATCCAATAGTGAGTCAAAGCTGTGCGGTCTGCAAATCCCACAGGCGTTGGAGTGAGAATATAAGAGACAATACGTCCGGTATTTGTATAATTCTCTCCATCGGCATCCACAACCTTCCAGCCCAATCCGAGAGATCCTTGCAGTTGTCCAGGAGGTGGACCATCCTTAAAGATTATGATATGACTGGAATCCTTAAGTTTATCGGCGTAATTATCCAGATTACTTTTCTCGATTGAAAAATGGATTTTCAGCATCCGAACTTCACCGGGATTCATTATCAGCGGCAGTATGACACCTTCAATCGTCGATTTTTCTATGGATCTTGCATAGAGACTGGAATATTCCTTCCCGAAAAAAACAGGATACAATTGTACAATGATTGCCGTTTTATCCTATTTATTTGTGATAGAGACAACCACCATCGCCGTATCCGGTCTCGGCATTATATCATACTTGAAAACCTGTGCAGTGAGTTTCTCGGAGGTAGGAGAAAACAGCAAGTAGATCCCTACAACAATGAGAATGCCCAGCACAATACATGCCGGAAGAATCCATCGCTTAAAATTCCATGGCTGCGTATTTGATGAAGCAATTTGTTTCTCTATCGGCTCTGGCACTTCTAATGGTTCCAGCGGTTCCATTTTCAACTCGTCCATACTATTTTCCCCTCATCATTCCACAATATTTCCAACTCCTTGATGATAATATATGTGGACATTTAATAAAGTACAAAGGATATCTTAATCCAAGAGTTCTACAGCTGAAGTCGTCTCGTTCACCGTCTTACTGGCCTTACTGGATAGATGACCTCGGTTTCTTGCATGCTGTGATCACCGACCTCAAAAACGGTGAGGCAAGACCGCCTTCCGCAGGCGTTCGTGCAGACAGGCCGATCACGGCTTTTAAGTTTTATGTATCTCTTGTTTCCGTTCACTGCTATGTTTTGCTATCAATCCGTCCAACGACCACAGACCTCCACCTACGATGAAAAGGAAAAGTGAACCAAGTATCATTGCCAAATCGACTCGTGCCTCGTGTGCCATCGCCCAAAATCCCTTTTCCAGAAGAATCGGAATTTTAGTTGTTAAGATTGCAACGAGCATATCAATAATGAGCGGAATAGCGGCGAGCCGTGTGATCAGGCCAAAAAGAACAAGCGTCCCGCAGACTATTTCAACAACACTGACGAAGGGAGCCATAATCTCGGGCGCAGGGATACCAATCTTGATAAAACGACCCACACCGAGTGATTCAGAGAACAAGATTTTCTGAATGCCCTCGGAAAGAAACACGCAGCCAACCATCATTCGAATGAGGAAGATTGCCTTATCAAGCCCTTTGTATGGCAATGGTGAGTGAATGAATTCGTTTAATGACGATTTGCTGTTTTCTTTTTCCATAGTTGGTCTTTCGATTATTTAGCCGATTATTTAGATCGTAAGTTGATAACCGATGTATCCGGTAATTGTCTCTGGACCAGACACACTACTGCCAAGAGAAAATAAAATATGATGTTCCTCAGTCAGATTAATAGACCCGCCTATGTTGAACCCTCCCTTGGATTCAGAATCCTGGGCATCGGCAGTCTGGTAATAGACCTCTCCTCCAAGCGTAATCACATGTGAAAAATCGTATTGAACCTCCCAGCCAGTATATATCCAATTCTTTTGCTGTGGCCCGGAATTGTACCAAAAACCTCCGCCTGCGTACGTTGTCAGTTTTCCCCAGCTTTTTTGAGCCCATACAGGAAAGTATGCTTGGATTCTCTCCGTACCCAATTGTTTATTTTCATCGCCAGTCGGCAGCTCGAGTAAAGGGAAGAGTCCTATTTGTGGGAGTGTTTCTGTTTCTTCAATGAATCTATATTTCATGCCGATCTCCGCATCCGAAAGACCGAAGTGAGTTGTCTTATCTGTGTGTACATATCCGATGGGGAGAAGAACATGGAACTGCACGTCTGGCACTACTCCGTAGTTAACCTCCAAATGAGGGCATGTTGCGTCGATCTCGTGCCTTCCGAATTGCTGCACGGATGCAACATAGAACTCCCAATGAAGATAGTCAACAGGTTGCGGATCGTCAGTCTTAAAAGGGGGACCGGCCAACACGTCAGTGACGAAGAGTATCCAAAAGAACTGGAGACAAAAAATTAACCTGAGTGTGCGTCGAAGCGGCATTGATATCAGTCTTTAATATTTTTGAAAACAACAGCTTCCATTGTTTATATGTAAAACATACATATAAGGAGTACCGTTCCATTTCAGAGATGTGAAAGAGCATAAATTGTTATGGGGGAACGTATAATTCTTGCCTATTATGTGCCGCTTTACGTCACCCCGTACGGCGGGGTTGTTTGGCGGAACTTACTCAGGCTAACTATGTGTTCTATAATACACACAATGTGACTTAATTATGTTCATTCCATACATTGCCCTTATACTATTCTTTACTCCCCTGCCGATAGAAAATCATCTGGCACGCGGGGATAAATACTATCTTGCCTTCGACAACAACCAAGCATTAATAGAATACAAAAAGGCATACAAAGAATCCCCGACAGATTATAATACTCTCGTCCGGATGGTGCACATCTATAACGACAACGGAAAGATTCATTTGAGTCACGATACAGTGTCAGAATCGGAATACCGCACAGCCGTCATGTATGCGGACTCACTTGCGCATTATTACCCCGACAGCGCGGCAACACAATTCTGGAACGCACTTGCCAAAGGAAGCCTTCTGCCCTTCGTCGGAGTTTGGAAAAAGATTTCCATCGGAAAAGAAGTAAAGCAGCACGTGCAGAAATCACTGGAGCGGGATTCTACATTTTCCTATTCGTATGTCATTCGTGCCATCTTCGAACGGGAAGGATCTAAGCTCAGCTGGTTCGAGAAAGGTGTTGTCCGTGTGGTATTTGGCGAAGACGTTTCCGGAACGTTGGAGGCATCGGTGCGGAATCTGAAATTAGCGCTGCACTACGACCCGGCTAATTCATTCGCATATTACGAACTCTACTTGACCTATCAAGCGATGGGAGATACAGCGCAAGCCGTCGCCTCCCTGCGCCGCATCTTAGAAATGCAGCCGAAAAGCTTCCGCGAGAAATACCAGCAGGATGAAACACGGCAGCAGCTTGCAAAACTTTCGGAAAAGTAATTATTTCGACTTCAACGCTTTTGTAATCCCGCTTTACAAGATTGTCGCACTCCGCACTGGAGGATATAAAAAATACGGACCAAACCGAAAGTGCATTTCTTCGCAGCCAATATTTTAACCGGGAGGACGTAGAGCATCTTTAGCAGGATGTAAAGAAAGTATGCCAGGCAGGACGCTGAAAATATAGCTTCGCCGGATTATTGATATGCGAAAATATAAAAGGCCGGTTCTTAGGTGGATCGGCCTCTAAATAAGCAAGCTGCGAGAGAGTTGTACACCCGACCTATCTTCAGTTCAGGAAGATAGGTTGCTCATTTATCCGATCATCGATTTGATCTGATTCTCCAGCGCATGAATTTTATCAAAATTGAATTTCTTCTTTGCATCTCTGAGGATCCAGAAGATAACCCCGCTCATGAGTGCGGCAAAAAAGCACCATACTGAAGCAAGATATTGCAAATAAAATACCGCAGTAACTATTAACGATAAAAACATTAATATGCCTAAAAGATGCGTCCTTTTAATACTCGAAACAAAAAGGGGAATGACAGAAGCAATAAAGTAGAACATAAAAGCCAGCATAGTCCAGGAGCTGGGGAAATCGGACTTATACTGAATATGATAACCGTTGATTTGCGGTGTGACATTGAAAAACAATAAACAAAAAGCATAATACAATGACACTAATAACCCCATAACGAGCAGAACCCATAATATCTTTTTTCTTTTTTTACTCTTTTCCATGAAAAGAACTGAAATGGGAATCATCGTTGGCCAAAGAACCTCTGCCATTATTAAAAACATATATGTGCAAAATGTTTGAACATTGCCGAAATGCGGGCTTCGCAGTGTTAACCATAAAAAGCCTTCGGTAAATTGTTGTAGTCCAAAGAACAAAGGAATACTCGCAAAGACCAGCTGGGAAGGTTTATGGACTTCCCTGACAGTTGCAATACCTATAGCTGAAATGACAACTCCGCCTGCGAAACTTGCCTCTGCTGAAAAACACATAGAATTTCTCTTTCTCTTAATATGTATGAAAGCTCTTTATAGTGAAAATCCCTGGCAAAATAAAATAGGATAATAATGAAGCGAGAAAAGGAATCGATGCTGCTGCTCTTATGCGAACAGTCGGTTTATAATTTCCTTTTAATACGTTACCGAAGAAATACGCAAAGCGTAATAGACCAAAGGGATGAAAGAAGGATTAAGTCTTTTTATTGAAAGAGGCAGGCGATCGGATTGCTTGTCCTCGCACATATTCTGTTTCGCTGCTGTAAAGACTCAGAGAAATAATCGGATACTAAAAAATAAATGTGTCGGGTAATAACAATCAACCGGACTCCGAAGAACAACGGGGCCCGGTTTTTTATTGCTGCAAAGAATTGTCTTACTATCCAATGAGTGTTCTTGTCATTTCGACCGCTTTGTCATTCCGAGCGGACCGAAAAATCTTTCTTTTAAATTAAGATTTCTCATTTGCTACGTGCCTTCGAAATGACTGATTGTGTCGTTAACCTCGGTATCTTATTCTTGTCATACCCGCGTACGCGGGAGTGACGATGGGATGGTTACTGTAAAATCACATCGCCCCTCATTTCTTCTTCCCCTCGAGTGATTTCATCAGGTTGAGGAGTTGAAATTCATGCCGGATCGGATGCATAACGGCATGTTCGAGCATCGCTTCAATGCAGTACTCCGCATCCCAGTTGGAGGTATACGTACGATCGAAGAAACGCTCTTCAGGAATTTCACGCAAAGGCAAATCCCATCGTTCCAGCAAATGTTCGAGAAATGCATCTGCCGAGGATTCTATTTGTTCTATTACCGGCATAGAATCAATGTTCGGATCGGGCAGTTCAAGTTTCTGACATATCCAGATGATATATCCGCGCGACGATTTGAGCGGGTGCCATAAAAGAGCCTCCATGGATTTGTATGCAGTATCAGTCGTTTGAGGCAGTGTAACGCCCGTCTTTTTTGCCTTTCGCCAAGTTTCCAGAAACGAGCGCATGTGCTGCTCGTGCAAAGCAATCAACGCGCGCGCCCCGCCGTAAGAATATTCTTTCATGATCTTTCTCTCCTCTGTTTCTTTCCATAAGTGGTATCCATACAGATGTCTTTCCCGCAGCCGGATTATTCATGAATGGCAGTTTGAACAGCTTTTGCAGGGACGTGATTCATCACGTCCGAATTAAGGATTTGATAAATCAAATCCCTGCGAGGTTAATTATTGTGTACTTCTGCCGATCTTTTTCAATTGCACATCGACCGCTCCGAGCAATTCTTCCTCGGTAAAAGGCTTTGTAAGGAAATCGTTTACATTAAGCTGCATCGACCGGACTAAATACTCTATATCGGTTTTTCCCGTGAGGAAGATGATGGGAATTTTGGATAACTTTGGATTTACACGCATGACGGTAAGAACGTCGTACCCCTTGAGGTATGGCATTTCTATATCGCATACAACCACATCGGGCAAGTTCTTTTTTATTGATTCCAATGCCTTCACACCGTCTTCCGCATATATGACGTCGTGTCCCTTTACTCTAAGCATTTCAACGACTGCTTTGCGCATATCAATTTCATCATCGACTACTAATATTTTCACCATCGAAAAGCTACCTTTTTGGTTATATGTTTTAATTTATTGCCACTATCCGTCCTTTTCCAAACTGAGTTTGGGAACGAGGATAACGAGCGCATGTGCTGTCCGTGCAATGCAATCAACGCGCGCGCCCCGCCGTAAGAATATTCTTTCATGATCTTTGTATTCTCTTTATTCTTTTCCTGTGAGTGGGAATCCATAACACCGGACTCTGAAGAATAACGGGGTCCGATATTTTTAGAAAAGGATTTTCTTGCACACTCTGAAAAGCAATTTGCATTAATGCTACTGGGATTAGGACTCGCATCGAAGGAAAAATAGATTTTTAGTGATCCTTCCTGTTTCTCCATTCGGGACGGTTATAATTTCTTTCTGAGCTTTTATTTTAATGAACGAGAAGGCGGATCTCAGAATCAGTATTTACCACTTCGAGAATGAAGCTCCCTCAAAGTATGAAGTAAATAATAAGATGTTTATTAATAATTTCTCCTAAACATGCCCCTCCATCGATTATGGTAAGCATGTAGAATAGGTATTGAATTGTTTGGACAATCATGCGCAAATACTATTACAAAACCACAATTTCCTCTGCCCTTTGGTTCTAAATTATTCGCTTTACGGCAATATTGAATGATAATATTTTTTTCGTGTGATGAGAAGTGTCGGCAATGAGATGAAAACATATTATCTTCATCAGTTAGCTCAACACTACTGCTTACTCTCAATTTTGTAAAATTCTCTATTCTAGTTCTTCCAATTACACTCGTAGCAATCAAAACAAGATAAATGTTTGGTTCGTTTGGCAATAATTCTTGAAGGTTTTCATTCCAAGTAGTTTCTGCTTGTTCTCCTGTTCCAGAAAAATCATCGATAAATACTACTGTATCATCTTTATTCAAATTTTCTAGCAAAAGATCACTCTTATAAATAAAAAGGCTGTTGTACTTTTTAAAGTTAAGATTGTTTGCACGTCGGAATCTATGAATCATAGAATCACCACTTTCTCCCGAACTTGCAGTGAATGGGACAAATCTCCATTTTCCATTTCTTCGCTTTTCATCTTTGTCCCAACCAGGAAGACTTTCTAGGGTTGATTTAAATGAACTAAGAATTTGCTCATTTGTAATAAAATGCACGCAATCTAATACTCTTGCCGCAATGTCTCTATCTCTTGGTGTGAATTGCTGGAGCCACCTTTCTATTATACCAGTTGTAACTGAATGTGTATATTGTGAGAAAAGGATCAACCACTCAGCTATTCTGTTTTCATCAACGGCAGAATTTCTTGGAAACGGTCTCTTCATTTATCAAGCCTCCTACCGGCGGCTTGAAGCTTCGTTCTTATTAAGGAAATTAATTTCTCCAAACTTTTCCATAAATCTTCTTCACCATAGAATTCTTCAACATCGATTGAATTAATATCTGCTTCCAGTCTATGAACATTTATTAGTAGTTTACGAGCACTTGATGATACATCAGCAGACTTTATCATTAGATGATCCATTGAAAGATTGTCATCATTCGTGAATTCCTCGAGACGCCTTGAAATTGCAGAAGTTTTTTTAACGTTCACTGCATTTGTGATATGTTGCTTCATTAGACGGAAATCAGTGACCGCTTTAAAACCACCGGATTTAGTTTGATACTTTTCTAGCATTCTCTCCGTGAATTTTTCCTTCGCAAACCATGGCATCTTATTAACCATTCGATCGTTTCTAACAGCATAAAGCTCAATGAAGAAATCTGCTTTTACACGTTTGGTCGGATCAGGGTGTAACATAAGATCCTGGTACTTCTTAGGGTAAGAAAGAAGTTTTTTGCACCTTACAACTACTGCTTTGTCAAGTCTTGTTAATTCTGATAGCTTCTTGTCATTCTTCTCGCTTAACTCCCTCATTAATACCTCCAATTTGAGGGCAGTTGGCATTAGTTCCCAATCTTCACGAAGTCTATGAATTTGAAACATCGTGACAATGTTTTGTACTAAAGTAGGTTCAGCGACCTGATTTACTGGAACTTCTTTCAAATCCAATTCTTGAGCACAAAGCCAACGCCGTTGGCCATCCAAAATGATATACTTTCCCTGTTCTTTACTCCAGTATACTGTAAGAGGTACGAGTATACCAACCTTATCTATTGATGCCTTGAGAGTATCCAAAGGTTCACGATCAAATAGCATTCGAGGATTATGTGGATTAGGCACCAGACTTATAGTCGGGATTTTCTTAACTCCAATCGTTGCAGGTGCAAGTCGATGTATTTTTTTTCGTTTCATTAGTATTGTCTTTTAAAGTTAAGAATGAGGATTAATTTTTCTTTTCATTTTGAGAATTTCTTTTTTTTATTGACGTAACGATCTGCGGATATTAGTAATTATATATTCTTTTGAATGCCTTCGTTTATCACTAAATCCTGCTATGCTACGCCTAACTTTAACCGTTTTTTTTATATAACCTTCTCCAAGTATCTCTGCTTCTTTACATTTTGCATAACTAACAACAAAATCAATTTTTCTCTTGTTTAATTTATCCATCCACTTTTTTAAGCGGGTTAAATCACTCTTCTGAAATATAGATCCACTATATTCCTTAAACACTCTTCTGTCTTCTACAAAAAACGGGGGATCCATATAAACAAAATCACCGGATTTAACACATTCAATTGTCTTCGCAAAATCTCCGGAAACTAGTCTTACTTTCTTCAGCGCTTTTGCACAGGATGAAAGGGCATCATTAGATGGGATATTGCCTGCTTTCTTGCCACCGTACGGAACATTAAAAAGACCCTTCATATTCGTCCGATACAGTCCATTAAAACAAAATCTGTTGAGATAAATAAATCGAGCCGCTCTCTGCGCTGGTGTAAGTATTGCTTCATCTAGTTTTCGGAGTTGATAGTATCGTCGCTTACCTTTTTTGAGCTTTCCAAGTTCGCGAGAAACTCCAGGTAACCTGTATTTAATTTCTCTATAAGTGGAGATTAAGTCTTTGTTAATATCTCCGAGAATGGCTCTTTTGGGATTCAATTTAAAAAAAAGCGATGCCGATCCCACAAAAGGCTCGACATAACGTTTATAGTCTTTCCCATGATATTCAGAGAGCTGAGGGAGAATTTTCTTTTTGCTGCCTGCCCAGCGAAGAAATGGTTGTGCTTCTATTTTTTTTATTTCAGCTTTCATTCTACTGCAGCCTGCTCTTCAACATCCTTAAGAGTTCTACCATCAGGTAATTTCCATTTTATTCTACCATTAATATTGCCGCCTGCTATCATCGAAGCAGCAGTACTTGGACTATCAAATGGAGTATTCACATTGAATTCATATAAATCTGTATCTCTTATAAAAAGAATTCCTGCACTAATCAATGATTGTCGCATCTTTAAAATAAAAGAAGCAGCAGACGGTCTTTCTTCACGTACAGATGTCGAACCTTTCAATATCACATAACCTTGTGCGGAAATAACCATTTTTGCTATTGCATCTTTAACTGAGAATGAATAAACATTCCCTTCTGTTGTTATAACTGGAGCCGTCGCACTACGAGGTTCAAGTATATCAATTCCGATGGAAGCGAGCAAGAGAGACATCACTTCTAAAAAATGTTCTACTTCAGATCTCTCTGCTTCAGATATATTAGGCAATGTCGGTGAAGTTCCATTATCAATTAATGCGCGCGATGCACTTTTAAGTTTTTCAATTACTGATGCTTCTAAAAATTGAATCTGCGTTTTTGTTAAATAGTCGTCCTTACTTGTGAAAACAATCGCTTGTGTCCAGAAGTCTTTACTTACGACATGATTCCTCAAACGAGGGAGGACGGGATCACCCTCACCTACATAAACCCTTTTTGAATTAGGATCATCTTGGTCAATTCCAATCAATAAATAAACTCCGGGTTTACTTGCGGCTTCTCGTTTTGCAAAAGTATCTATTGAACTGCGAGGAAAGATTGTGCCAATTACCGTTGTGTTTGACAATTCGATTGTTCGTAACCCATCTGGAATTTCTTCTGCTAGGAAAAGTCGTACAAGTTTTGGCTTCAATTCGTATTGTCTCCCGTTAAAGACTGTTGAAACTTACACATTTTCAATGAGGTTTCAAAGAGGATTGCCACTGACCCAAGCTCTTAATCTAATGTTTCAAATACAGCTATAGTTATATCCTTCTTCCTCACATCCATCCCACCGTCAAAAAATTTAATAATTACACTAATACACACTTTGTACAATAACCTGGAACGTGGAATCGCGTTGAAATTATCGTTTAGAATCTGATTTGAAATCTGACGATAGTGGTTGGTAAGCAATGTCTCCCCAACACGCTTCTCGTAAAAATGGTAGCGAGTTATCAGCCAAGAATCAAGAGGTACACCCGTAGGGGCGTATCGCCCTCCAAACAAGACGGCGGGTAAACCATACGCTCTGTAGAGACGTTCAATTGAACGTCTCTACCAAGGCAATTTGCCGTTATGCGGGGGAATATAGCTCCGTTATTTTTGTCTCTTCACTCCATATTTTGCCGATGTTTCTTTTACACGGAAACCGATCTCTCGCTTTGGCTTATCCGACGGCTCCATTAATTGACGCAATGCATGGACAATTGCTTGAAGTTCTGAATCGTGCAACTGAACCTTTTGTTCTAATTCCGATAATTTCTGCGCCAAATCTTTATGGAGCGCAAGTGTTTCGCGCAAACGAATAAATGCCCTAATCACATAAATGCTCATCGAAAGAGCACGAGAACTTTTTAATACGTTGGAAGCCATCATTGCGCCGTGTTCGGTAAACACAAACGGGAGGAATCGAATGTTGCGTTTTGATGCGGTCACAATTTGTGACCGCATACCACGCTGATTGTCTATGGCTGCAATTTCTTCCAGCTTCAATTGAAATGCAAAATCAGACGGAAATCTATATTTGTTCCTCTTAACCGTCTGATTCAACACTTTCGTTTTTACTCCATAAATAGCACTGAGGTCGCTATCAAGAATTACTCGCATCCCCCGAATGAAAAAAATATGTTGTTCAATCGATTCAGAATATTTATAAACCGTTTTTGTCATAACATACTCATTACTTTATTTTAAGAACGCGAGGATATCACATTTCATGATATCTCCATCACTGTATTTCAAGCGCTCTTTAAGGTGCCCAATTGGTACCTTAAAGCTGCATATTCCTGCGGTGTAAGCTCAAAAAGAAAATCGGCTGGTAAGCGATGTTTCCCCAACACGCTTCTCGCAAAAATGGTAGCGAGTTATCAGCCAAGAATCAAGAGGTACACCCGTAGGGGCGTATCGCCCTCCAAACAAGACGGCGGGTAAACCATACGCTCTGTAGAGACGTTCAATTGAACGTCTCTACCAAGGCAATTTGCCGTTATGCGGGGGAATATAGCTCCGTTATTTTTGCCTTTTCACTCCATACTTTACTGCCGGTTCCTTCACGCGGAAGCCGATTTCCCGCTTTGGCTTTTCGGGAGTATATATGATTTGTCGAGTAGCGTCAAAGACAACTTTGAATTGGGCGTCGTATTTCTTTTCCAGCTCTTCAAGCTTAGCAGCAAGGTCTTTGTGAGTAGAAAGCAATTGCCGCAATTTTACAAATGCCCTCATAATCTCAAAATTCACAAGAACTGCTCTGTCGCTTTTGAGAACCGAAGAAAGCATAGCAATCCCCTGCTCGGTGAATACAAAAGGCAATTTTCGGTGTCCGCCTCGTCCTTTTGATATCGCAAATTGCGATATCAAAGTATCGTTTTCATCCACTGAAAGTTGGAACATAAAATCTGGCGGGAATCTTTTGGTATTTCTTTTAACGGCCTCATTCAAACGCATGGTAGGCACGCCATAAAGCTCTGCGAGATGGCGATCAAGCATCACTTTTTGCCCGCGAATAAGAAATATTCGTTTTTCGATCACTTCGCTTGGGATAATTGTTTTATCATTCATTGTTGTATTCCTTCTTCCTCGCATCATCCCGCTTTGCGGGACAATCTGCACACTTGGAATTTCCAAAGGTGATTCAATCTTTGCGGATTGCTTTATAAGTTCCCTCACTTCGTTCGGGACAAGCCTCGCAATGACGACTTGTATTTCTAATTTGAAATCTGACGACAGCGGATGGATAGCAATGTCTCCCCAACACGCTTCTCGCAAAAATGGCAGAGAGTTATCAGCCAAGAATCAAGAGAAACATACTATGTCATATATATACATACGTTTTAACCTTGTATATTCAATGAGAAAGATATACATTTTCAATAGTAGAATACGCTCTTGTAGACAAATGAGTTTTTGGAAAGGATTACCTCATGCCAAGTCAATCGTTAAAAATAGTAGTCACAGCACCCTATTTTGGATCGCTTTTCCAAATCGCTATACTTGATCACTTTAAAAAGCTCGTAGCTCCGGAAAATTTGGGATTCCGATCTTCAACAAATGATTTGGATAAACAATCTGAAAGTTTAAGAAAATTATTAACTGAAAATAAGCCGACTGTTTTAATGGCAATATCTATGTCTCCGTCTCCGGATATTATTTCGCTGTATAAGACGAACAATGTTCCGATTATATTATTGGATGAAGAAGCACCGGGAGCATCCACCTTAGCAACAGACAACTATATGGGTGGACAACTTGCTGCAGAGTATTTCATTTCGAAAGGAAAAAAGAAAATAGCAATTGTTAATGGCAGGGCTCGAGCTGTGGGTAATTTATCAGGAAATTACTGCGCAAGATTGCGGTTCAAAGGATTTAGCGAAGCGTTAAAGCATAAAGGACTTTCTATACCGATTGGATGCGAAATCGAAGTGCCGAATTATTCTCGTGAAGACGGTGTTGCAGCGATGCCAAAGCTGATAAATGCAGGTGTTGATGCCATTTTCTGTGCAGCTGCAGACAACACTGCACTGGGCCTTCTCTCAGCAGCGAAAGAACGAGGAACTCGAATACCCGAGGATATTGCAATCATCGGTTTTGATGATTTACCGGTTGCGCTGCTTTCAACTCCACCACTCACAACAATCAGGCAACCTATGAGGGAAATAGTGGAAGCGGCATATAAAATGGCGACAATACAGCGAGAAGAAATTCTTAGAAATCCCAAGAAGGTTCTGTTTAAGCCCGAACTTATTATCCGACAGTCCGCATAACATATAAAAGATTGTATTGTTGAGTTTATCCGCTTGATGAACAATTTGAGAACTTCTCGTTTGTCTTGGTTCTACAGATTGAGTATATCTCTGTCGACATTACTTTTCACATCCCAATTCCAACGATTCCAATTTTTCCTGCCTAATCCAATCCGCCTCTTCTTTCCCTTTATGAGAATCGCAATCTATTTCGACTATTAACTTTAATTGTGGACAATAAAAATCTACTACCCTCTTACTCTGTCATTTCGATCCCTTTTCATTTTCCTGTTTTAGCAGGAACGGTTGGTTCTGTTTGAGCAGGAGATGTTGGCTCTGTCTTAGCAGGAGAGGTTGGTTCGGTTTTAGCTGGAGAAGTTGGTTCTGTCTTAGCTGGAGAAGTTGGTTCCGTCTTAGCTGGAGCGGTCGGCTCTGTCTTAGCTGGAGCGGTCGGTTCTGTCTTAGCTGGAGAAGTTTGTTCTATTTTTGCCGGAGCGATTGATTTAGTAAAGCCCTTACCATACATTCGCGTATGTTGCCTACAATATAGAGATCCAATTTGAGCCTTCTTTTTACATTGGGTTCCATTTTTTAATATTGCTTTACATTGCCCTGATAAAGCAAACGCTGTTACCACTAAGAACATTATAAGAAGAATAGATATACGCTGAATAACTGTTTTCATAACATACCCCCTTCGTTCAACTCATTCACAATCTTGGCACAACTTTGGGATCAGACCACAGTACCGTCACCGTTAATTTACCAAACCCTTGGCTTGTTTGCAATGGCCACACTCCATAAACTAAAAGCTCCGACACGTTTCTTGTAAAATGAGGGCGAGATATCAGCCAATAATCAAGATGAAATAGCCGATGAATCATTAAGCAAATTGGTCAATGAGTAGAAAAAAATAAACTACGCGAATCCACCACACCGACCTCCAATCGTTGGGATGTCCGCAGACGGGGGATGGACGCCTACATTACAGGCAAGGCGTAATAACAGACAGGATAACCTGTACTTCCATTAAAAAATCAAGAATTACTTGCCTCTTTGAAGAATAAATTTGAATTTAGATATGAAAAGAATCAATAATTATCAAAAGGGATTGTGTATGCCTCTCATAGAATGGAACAGCACATTTTCAGTTGAAATACAAAAAATTGATGAACAACATAAGAAGTTCTTTTCTCTTCTCAACGTGTTATACGATGCTATACTGCAGGGCAAAGGTGAAGAGATTGTAGGACCGGTATTGAAGGAATTGCAACAGTATGTGATATTTCATTTTAAATCCGAAGAGTCCTGGATGAAATTGTATCACTATCCGGATATGAACAAGCACAAACTGGAACATGAAGAAGCGATCCAAAAAGTAAACAAGTTCGCACTGGAATATGAACGCGGCCAGAAAACCGTCGATATTGAATTACTTAAATTCTTAAGTGCTTGGCTCCAAAATCATATTCTCCAGACCGATAGGAATTATATTCCATATTTCCGGGGTAAACTATAGTAGGTACGTTTCCGCCAAACTGCATGGCGGTCAAGAATTGAGATAGGTTCTAAACTCTCTTGATAACCATGCTAACTTTCTCTATCATCAATATGGTCATTCAATTATTATATTAACCTAATTGGAGGTATGTTATGAAGAGTAAATATCTGGCTCTCATCATTGTTGCCGCTTTTATCGCAGCGACTGCCGTATCTCAGTCGGTAGCTGCCGGTAAGATCACTGTCACTCAAACTGCAGAAAAAATTAGCATCTCGGGCGATAATGGTAAAAAAATCGCTTCGGACAAATTCGCACTCAGCAAAGACGGATGGTATATTATTAAGATTGTATACAAAGGTACTGATCCCAGTATTTGCCAGTTGTCACTTGCTACCCAGAAAATGATTACAGATAAAGAAACAGTTGGCGGCATGTTAACGAACTGGATGGGGCCGAATACGACCGAGAAAATCCTGTCTAAGGGTTCGGCAAAGTCAGAAGATTACATGATTTACGTAGATGATGCAGAAGGGCCGTGGGCGATTGAGATTTTGAAAAATCCGAAACCAAAACCGCTATCCGATAAAACTATGTTCAGCGGCACTACGAATAAAGTAACGCCGTTCTTCCACCTGAACAAAGGATCGGTTGCATTCACTATGCACCAAAAGTTAAAAGGCCAGTGGTCTTCGCGACTTGAGATTAATCTTTACGATGCGAACACGGGCAAGTACGTCAGTAACCTATGCCATAACACAACTTCGCCAATGCTCAATTCGAAAGTTGATATACCGGAAGCCGGCCCTTATATCCTTGAGGTAATCGGTGGCGATAGCTGGGATGTCTCGTACAAATAGTAACCATTGGAATTCGATCTGATGAGGGCAAATAATATTTTGCCCTCATCATCAGATGCAGTATTTCTCAGATGCTGCCGTAATCGCTTTTGTTTCGGACGATTATTAATAATCCTCATCGTTATCATACAGTAATTCTGTTATCATTCTTTGTTATATCCATCCCGTCGATATAAAGTCCATCAAAAGTCCCCTCTTACTTAAAAATAAATATTGAGAGAGGGGACGGTTAGTCTTTAGTACAACTATTTCTGTCAGTATTATAAATGATGGGTGCTGAAAAGGATCGCGCTGAAACTAATATTGAAGAATCTGATTTGGAATCTAACGATAGCGAATGTTTACGTCAGTACTTTCTTATAGGATCGTCTTCTTTTGTGTTGCCGCTTATCAAAATATTTCCATTGTGCCTGTACTTTTGAATTCGATTCCAGTTCTCTATTCGTCTCCACTTTTTCAATGCGGTTTTTAACAAAGACTTTATTGACTTCATGCATTAGGATAGCATTGATCCCTTTATTCTGCATATCCGGACGAACGGCAGTAAGATAAAGATCGGCTCTTGTATTTTGTTTCAAAGCACGCAAGACATGAAGAAATCCAAACGGCAGCAAGCGCCCTTTATTCTTTTGAAAAGCGCGGGACATCGATGGCATGGTAATGCCGAATGCGACGATAGCGCCGCTGCTATCCAGTACAATAGGCACATACTCGGGGAGAATAAAACCAAAATATTGTTTTATGTACAGATCTATTTGTTTATCCGACAGCTCAACAAAACCGTAAAGATCTTTATAGGCGGAATTGAGAAGTTGAAATATTTCTTTCCCGTACGGAAGAATCTCTTTTGCTTTCTTCACTCTGAGCACTCTAAGATTGTTTCTTTTCAGAACGATCTCGGCGATTCTTTGAATCTCTTCGTTCAGCACGCCATGCATGGTTACTTCGTATTCGATCCAGTCGGCATCTTTCACATATCCCGCTTGTTCGATATGTTGAGGATAGTAAGGATAATTATACAATGAGCCAAGAGTGCTTACTTCTTCAAATCCTTCCACGAGCGCTCCTTCACCGTCCATATCGGAGAACCCCAATGGACCGTGGAGAGAAGTCATTCCATTAGCTTTCGCCCATTGTTCAACGGTATTCAGCAATGCTGATGAGATTTCCGCATCGTCAATAAAATCGAACCAGCCGAAACGTGCAGTTTTCACATTCCACTTTTCGTTATACCGCTTATTAATAATTCCTGCAATGCGACCGACTATCTTTCCGTCTTTTTCGGCCATCCAGCATTTTACATCACAAAAATCAAATGCGGGATTTTTATCTTTTCGCAATGAATTAACTTCGTCGGTATAAGGCGGCGGCACCCAATAATGATTATCGCGGTACAAAGCATATTGAAACGATACGAATCGCTTCAGTTCATGAACGGTTGTTATTTCTTGTATATGCATTTTCAGATCAATCTTAACATTGCGGCGTAAAAAATAGAAATGACAACTAAACTAATATTAAGAATCCGATTTGGAATCTGAAGATAGCGGAGGGTAAGAAATGTCTCCCCAACACGCTTCTTGAAGAAATGTTAGCGAGTTATCAGGCAAGAATCAAGTAGAGCCGGAGGCCTGATAATGTCAAGAATCTAGTCGTGTCAATATTGAAGTTGTGACGTTCAATTATACGTCCCTACTTTATTTGCAATAATAATATTGCACGATCTCCAAGCTGGATTCAAAAACAATTTTAGACAAAGATTATATTCACATCAGAAGGTTATACATTTTTTGAACAATCTTACGTATTACTTCGCATATAAAAAGCGGAGAATCTTAAAAAAATTCTCCGCAGGGAATATATACCTTTCCTTTTTGAAAAGCTTAAAATATATTTCTAATTATCGAATAGCTTATCAAAAAAATTCTGCCAGAAATTACCCGAATTATTATTCCAATTTTGGTTATCTTTCCAATACTGGTTCTCTTTCCAAGAACGGTTTTTCTTCCAATCCTTATAGTGCTCACGCGAGATAATGCCAATCGGTCCCTCATAAATACCGCCCTCTCCTCCTATGTCGAATACACGGACAGCAATGACATTATCTTTCCCTGCCTTCAACAATCCGGAGGGAATAGTATATTCACGAAATTCTCTATATTCGTTATCATGACTACTCCGCCACGGATTAGAGCGGATTCTTCCAGTGCGACCTATTTCCTCCCCATTGATATATGTTTCATCAAGATCGTCAATTTTGCCAAGAAGGGCGATCAGCGTTTTTCCCTCAAGCTCTGCTGGTATTTTAAAGTGCAGCCTGTACCATGCCATCCCGTCATACCTGGCATGTCCCTGGGTTTCCCAGTATGCCGGAGCAAAAATCTGATCCCACGAGTAGTCATCAAATGAAGGATCTATCCATTTTTCCGAATCACCCGTCTTGAACCGCCACATTCCTGCGAATGGAATTTCAGGTGCCAGATAGTTCTTCGATTCATATAAACCGATTTTGCCTTGCGTGATTCCGCCTTCAAACTGATCATCATAGACGCGAACTGCAATGATATTGTCTCCCGAAACATTGAGAATATTTTGAGGAATGGTGAGAATAACTTGGGTATTATACGCAGTTCTATAATCCGGGGGAAAATCACCGGTAATGCCTATGATCACTCCATTGAGAAATACTTCGGAAACGTCATCGATGCAGCCCAGGCGCAGGTAAAGCGATTTTTTCTCTGCTCCCTGCGGCAGTCGGAAATGTTTGCGGTACCACGCATAACCATCATAGCCGGGATATCCTTCATCCTCCCATGGAGAAGGGACAAATATCTCGTTCCATTTTGAATCATCAAAAGCAATGCTTGCACGTTTTTCATCATCGCCGAGTTCAAACTTCCATTTTCCTCGGAGGTCGAGAACGGATTGCCAATCTTCTGCCGCCGCGAAAGAAACCAGCATAAGCGATAGGAGAATTGAAATGCTGATGGTTCGTGATTTCAGAATATTGAGTATGACTGAAGTATTTTTTTTCATGACATCCTCCTGTTTATTTGTGGATTTATGTTTCATTAACTGATACATAATACGCCCACAATAGGTCAAAGATGTCATGGCAAAGTCAGGAATTGTAAAAGATTGTCATGGAATCAAGCGATCAACTTGTAACCAGTGCCGTGAATAGTGATAACGATTTTAGGATGGGCGGGATCATCCTCAATTTTTTGTCTTATCTTTAAAACAAAATTATCTACTGTCCGCGTGCTCACAGATTCGTCATACCCCCAGACGTTCGTTAAAAGATCGTCCCGACTGACGGTTTCATTGCGGTGCTGCCAGAGGTATTTCAGGATCTCGAATTCTTTTGATGTCATAGAGAATTCTTTTCCATCCTTTGAACCG
>PLMK01000057.1 GCA_003142475.1 Ignavibacteriota bacterium | reverse complement strand
CAAGCCTTTGTACTTCACTTGTCCCTTCAAATATCGGATTGATGCGTGCGTCTCGGTAAAAACGCTCGATGGGCAGTTCTCTCGAATATCCCATTCCGCCATGAATCTGCACTGCCATATCGGCTACTTTAACGAGTTTCTCTGATGCATACAGCTTTACATATGCAGCCTGCCGGGAAACCGATTTCTTTTCATCATAATCTTGAGCCGTTCGGTAGACCATTGATTCTAAAGCATAGATTGTCATTGATATGTCCGCAAGCATAAATTGAATTGCCTGGAATTGTGACAGCGGTGCATCGAATTGCTTCCTTTCTTTTGCATATTTCGTGCTCATTTCCAATAATTCTTTCATTGCGCCAAGGCATGCCGCTCCTAAGCCAAGTCGGCCTGCATCCAACGTTTTCATTGCAATAAGGAATCCGCGTCCATCATCGCCAATGATGTTTTCTTTTGGGATGCGAACATTATCAAACGTCAATGCATTTGTCATACTGGCGCGAATACCCATTTTCTTTTCTTTAGGGCCTGCAGTGAATCCCGAAGTTTTTGTTTCAACTACGAAAGCGCTAATGCCCCGCTCTGTCCGAGCAAAAACTGAAAGAACATCTGCTAAACCGCCGTTCGTAATCCACAGTTTCTCGCCATTAATCACCCATTCGTTTCCATCAAGGCGTGCTTTCGTTCTTAAATTAAATGAATCGGAACCCGCTGAAGCTTCTGTCAGTGCAAATCCTCCAATGTATTTCCCTTCAGCAAGCGGAACGAGATACTTTTTCTTTAATTCTTCGGAACCGCCAATATAGATTGCATTCGCTCCGATAGACTGATGTGCACCGATAAATGTGGATGTTGCAAGGTCACCTCTTCCCATTTCTTCTTGCATAACGCAATAACCAACTTCTCCAAATCCACCGCCGCCATACTCTTGAGGAAATGATGCGCCAAGGAAGCCTATGTCGGCTATTTTACGGATTAATTCAGGTGACAATTTTTCTTCTTCATCCATCTTCTGAGCGAGGGGCTTGACCTCTGTATTCACAAAATCTCGCGCCATATCCCGCAGCATCTTTTGTTCTTCCGTGAATTCAAACTGAAACATATTAATTCCTTTTATTTCGATTAAGTCTGAGGTTATTTATTTTCGTGATGATTTCTTGTACTAGCGAAAGCAGCAATATCTTCTCCTCCATCAACACCTAAGACGTTGCCGGATATCCAATGCGCTTCGTCAGTGGAAAGAAGAACAATTGCTTGTGCAATATCTTCCGGTGTTGTGAGTCTCCCACCTGGATTTTTCGCACGTGCTGCTTCAAGCATCCAAACATTTCCAGGAATTTTACGCAACGCTGGTGTATCTGTTACTCCAGCCATAATAGCATTTGCTGTAATACTCATAGGTCCAAGTTCCATTGCAAGTTGGCGGAGGTGTGCTTCCAAACTGGCTTTTGCCGCCGATACAGCACCATAGTACGGCATGGCTGTATGTCCACCTGAACTTGTCATTCCAAAAATGCGTCCACCACGTTTCATAAGATTTCGCGAGACCAATCCTTGTACCCAGTACACAAGACTATGCGCCATCACATTAACTGTCATTTCCATTTGTGCCGGCGTTAAAGCATCTTCCGGTTTCTTAGCTATGAATTGCTTTAACGTTCCGAATGCGAGTGAATGCAGAAGCACTTTTATTGTATCAGAAGAATTGACAGCAAATTGCTCTTGAATATCATCGAGCGTTTCTTCTTGCTTGATCTGATCTGCTGCATTAATATTGTAGAATATCGTTTTAACGCCAGTGCGCTTTATTTCTTTTATGAGGTTTTGAACATTTGACATCGTCGCTTGACGATCAAGATGCACACCAAAAATATTCATCCCATTTTCTGCCAGCTTAATAGCAGTAGCCGCGCCGAATCCACTAGAAGCGCCAAGTATAAGCGCCCACTCATTCGGTTTAAATTTCGACTCTTGCTTCATATCTTTTTGCACTTTCCTTTAATAAAATGTCATTTAAGATAGAAAGAATTCTCAGAAAAACAATTTTCTATTCTACCGTAACACTCTTTGCAAGATTCCGTGGCTGATCCACATTGCAACCTCGTGACACAGCAATGTAATACGCCAGTAGTTGCAGCGGGATAACTGAGAGAATCGGTGAGAATAAATCGAGTGTTTGTGGAACGTAGATTTTATAGTCCGCCAAATTACGAATACTATCTTCCTCGTTATTCACAATAGCAATCACTTTTCCGTTTCGAGCTTTCACTTCCTGGATATTGCTCATGATTTTCTCATATGTTCTATCTTGAGGTGCAATGAATACAACCGGCATATTCTCATCAATCAGTGCGATAGGTCCGTGCTTCATTTCTGCAGCGGGATATCCTTCTGCATGGATATAGGATATTTCTTTCAATTTCAATGCACCTTCAAGAGCTGCAGGAAAATTATATCCTCTACCCAGGTAAAGAAAGTTTTTGGTATCTTTAAATTCTTGTGCGATATATTCAATTTTCTTCGAATCGGAAAGAATTGTTTGCACTTTTTCCGGCAATCTTCTCAACTCCCTAACAAGTTCGATACCTTTCTCCCGCGACATTCCTTTGCCCCGTGCAATAAGAATTGTTAGCAATGCCAGTACGGTTAATTGTGACGTGAATGCCTTCGTTGATGCAACTCCGATTTCAGGTCCGGCATGTATGTACACACCGCCATCACTTTCACGTGCAATAGAACTTCCCACAACATTGCATATTCCAATAACAGTCGCACCCTGGGCTTTAGCTTCTCGTAATGCTGCAAGTGTATCCGCGGTCTCGCCACTTTGGCTGATCAATAAAACAACATCGTCTTTTGTCAGAATAGGATTTCGATAACGAAACTCAGAAGCGTACTCCACTTCAACTGAAATACGGGCATACTGCTCAAGCATATATTCACCTATGAGCGCAGCATGCCAAGATGTGCCACAGGCTGCAAAGATCAGACGAGGTGCGCGTATTATTTTGTCAGCCACTTCGCTAAGACCACCAAGCTTTACCGTTCCCTCTTCTTCCAGCAAACGACCACGCATTGAATTTTCGATCGTCTCAGGCTGTTCATGAATTTCTTTCAACATAAAGTGAGTGAATCCACCTTTTTCAATCTGTTCGAGATCAAATGTGAGTTCTTCTACAACTTTTGTGATTTCCACATCACTTAAGGTTTTTATTGTCACTTCGTGAGCAGTAACGATGGCGATCTCACCATCCTCCAAATATGTCACTTTCCGGGTATGCTGCACGAGCGCCGAAGCGTCAGAAGCGACTACAATCTCTTCATCACCATATCCGATTACTAAGGGACTACCTTTGCGAGCAACAACAAGGGTATCTGGTTTAAAAACGTCCAAAACAATAATTCCATAGGTTCCCGTTACTTCTTTCAGTGCACCACGAACAGCTTGATCCAAATCCTCATTCCACCTAGAGAACTCTTCTATAAGGTGTACTAAAACTTCGGTATCCGTCGCTGATTTGAAAACGTGTCCAAGGGTTTCTAATTTCTTTTTAAGGGTTGCAAAATTCTCAATCACACCATTATGGATCAATGCAATGTTGTTATGGCAATCCATATGAGGATGTGCGTTTATATCATTAGGTGCACCATGAGTTGCCCAGCGAGTATGTCCAATACCGACAGTCGCTGTTGACTTGAGGTCCTTGGTCATCTCTTCTAATTGAGACACCTTCCCAACACATTTCTTAATTAGGAGTTTTCCATCTTGAAGTAACGCGACTCCTGCAGAGTCATAGCCGCGATATTCAAGTCGTTTCAATCCATCAATAAGAATTGGCAACGCAATCCGATTGCCCACATATCCAACAATACCACACATAGTTCACCTCTAATTAAGGTTTTAAATAAATAACAGCCATCATTCTGCCGGCGCTTTTTCCATCACGTCTATAAGAATGAAACAATTGTTTTTCGCAAATTGTGCAGAGTTCGCTGATTTCAATATTACCCGGAACCACTCCCTGCCGTTGCAGTTGGAACGCGTTTTCTTTCTTTAAATCTACAAATATCTTTGCTTTGTCATAAGGTACTATTTTATTCTCAAACTTCACAGCGACTTCCTCACTCACTTCGTAACAACACACTCCAGCTGATGGACCAATAAAGGCAAGCACATTTTCAGTCTCCGTTTTGAACTCCTCTTGCATCTTATATATTGCTCGCTTCACGATGGCATTTGCAGTGCCTTTCCATCCCGCATGCACTATTCCGATTACTTTTTGAATTGGATCAAAGAGTAGGATTGGGACACAATCAGCAACCGTTATAACTAATGCCACTCCGCTTGCGTTTGTAATAAGAGCATCGCAGTTGTTATACTCACCCGGTTTATCTACCCTACAAACATTTGCGGAATGAAATTGAAGTGGAATCGCAAGTTCACTATTATATATCTCAAATTGAGAGAAGAATGTTGCCCGATTTATTTCAACGGTTGCTGGATCGTCGCCGACTTTATAACTGAGATTCATCTCAAAACCAGCTTGACTCTTACGTCCAAGCTTCGTACTCATTCCTGAGCGTATTTCTGGATAACCTGAAAATATTTTTGGCGCTATTACAGTTTTCTTAATCCATGTCATACTGGAAGTCGAATTTCAAATGTCGTCCCTTTTCCTCGTTCACTTTGACAAGTTATTTTTCCTCCATGATCTTCAATAACTCTTCTTGCAATTGCTAATCCAATTCCCATTCCTTCTGACTTAGTTGAAAAATTCGGCTCAAATATTTTTGAGCGTATTTCTTCTGGAATTCCTAGACCTGTGTCAGAAATTGTAATAAGACACACCCTCCCTTCTTTTATGGTACTAATGGTAATCGTTCCTGCTTTTTCGATTGCTTGAATAGCATTCCTAATAATATTGATAAATACTCCGCGAAGCTGATCGCTATCTGCAATTACCTTTATGGTTGGAGACGCAAGTTGATCGATAAAGCTGACTCCTTGAACCTCCCTGAACAAATTGATTGCTTCTTTTAATAAATTATCGATGTCGACTCGTTCATATTTTCTTTCCGGCATTTTAGCAAAGTGAGAGAATTCTGTTGCTATGCGTGAAAGAGTTTCAATTTGATCGATCACTGTTTGTGTTACGCGTTGAAGAATTTCTTCCCGTTCAGGCGCTTTATCCTTGAATGCCTGCCGCAAATGCTGGATTGAAAGCTTTATTGGTGTAAGTGGATTTCTGATTTCATGAGCAACTTGTTTCGCCATTTCTCTCCAGGCGTTTTCGCGTTCATGTTTTGCTAGTTCCTCTCTACTTGAGCGCAGCTTTGAAATCATATCATTAAATGATTTTGCAAGTGTGCCTATTTCATCGTGTGATTTCACGGATACATTTATATCGAGATTTCCTTCGGCTACGTTTTCTACAGCTTGCGTCAGTTTTTGCAAAGGACGCGCAAAACGTAAAGCAAGCAATCCACCGCCTACTAATGCAATTCCAAAGATAATCGCGTACACTCCAAAAACAAATGCATTTTGCTGTGCCAATTCAGCTTCGATTTCCTTTTGTCTATTCAGCGTCGGAATAGCAAGCACACCAACAACACTTTCATTTACTGAAAGCGGAGTATAACCTACAACGTACGCCACAGAGCCAATCTTTTCTTTTGCCAGCACATGAGTTTTTCCATCAAGAATCGTTGAAGCAAAGACTTTACCGTTAAGCCGTCCGTCTAAAAGAGATGTGCGATAAAGTTCCGATCGGCTGCTTGCTTGGATTGAGGCACCACGATAAATCGAAAAATCAACTCCATATTCAGCGGCAAGTGCTTCACAGAAATCGTCGTCGATACCTTTTACAAAATCTTCTTCGTCAGAAACATATGCACTAATTCGATCTTGTAATCTGACCAACTCACTATAGAGTTCTATCTCACCTTGTTTTTGCACTCGCTCTTCAACAAGCTGCTTATTGTAGTAGCTTAGAACCACAAGCGGCACAAGTGTTATACAGGTAAATCCAATTAGAAGTTTACCTCTAAATCCAAGCGCCGGTATATCTTTCTGAATACTTTTTCGAATACAAATAAATATTCCTATTACCGCTAAAACAACAAGACAAATAAAGAATTCTTTCAGATATTCAAACATATCCCAACGGAAATCCAAATCTTCTAGACTGATTGCTGCAATTCTTTTCGGAGAATTAACATCTCTCATAAACATTGTCTCTGTTTCATATCCATTAATTATTATATTTTCCCACAAAGCAGAATTTGTTGTCCTCTGAAGTTCACCATCCATAGTTGCAGATAAAATACGTTCTGGATACAGTTTTCTACCTGTTGAGAAAACCAGTGAATCATTTATATATTCGTGAACCGCAATTTCGCGTATTGCATCATTTTCCAGTCGATCTCCATACTGTCGAAGCGGTTCTGTTTCTTCTTCATGAAATATTGTTTTTTGACGTTCGGATAAAAGTATTGCAATACTGCCAAGTAATTGTCCGCTTGAATCTCGAACGGTCGTCCACGCTCCATATTGTTTACCTAATATTTTCGGCCCTGTTCGATCAAAAACGTGCACCGCTTCTTCTTCACCTGCAAAGACTTTTATTAGGATATTCTGCTGTTCTTGTTTATTCATACCCACAACAAACCGATCCACTTCATTTCCTTGTTGATTGTACAAAATAAGGGCAGAGTTGTATCCTTCTTTGCCAATCAATGATTTTGCCCAAAGAACAAATGCAAGATTGTCTTCTTTTGCGGTTGAAAAAGAGTATGAGTTAAAATTAACAGTAAAACTTTCGGCAGATGATCGGAGTCCGTCCTGTACAATATAAGTCAACCAACTATCAGAAGAACGCAAGAATTCATTCGCAACGGCTTCTACTTCTTTACGTTCTCTTTGCTGAAGCTCTTGATGTAATAGAGATGCTCCAAAAATAAACGAACTTACAACTATCCACACTGCAAGTTTCCATCGCCTTGATATTAAATTGAATCCTGCGTTTTTCCAATAAATAATGAACTCTGCAAAAACAATACAGATGGTAATAAAGAGGACTGACCTAAGAAGTGGAATTATTTGAGTCCTATCTAGCAATGCAAAAATTGGAATGCTAATAATTATAGAACTGACGAAAATAATTCGGGATCTATTTTCAGCCGAAGAATATTGGATAAAGAGTAATTTTCTTCCGACATATATTAAAACAGTCGAGATACACAGCAGAGAGACACCAAGCATTATGCTATTAAAATACATAAGTGCAGCGGCTCCATCTGGTAGAATCTCCGATGGATTGCTGTACCGAATTGTTGAATCAAAAACAAAACTCCGCACTGCTTCACTAAATCCACGAAAAAGCCACAGGATCAGCATTGAAATAATACATACGAATATTATAGATCCTATTCGCCCAAAGCTTGAGCCGATTCTCGCTGCTATTCCTTTCGTTTCATTAACAAGGATGTTACGTGTAAAAAAGAACCAAGCTGAAGCTGCTGCTGTTATTATCGTAATAATAAGTTCGCCGAGAGATGAACTTAATCCAAGAATAAAAGGTGAAGCATATAAATTCGGATTAAAGAGCCATCCACCAATGAGAGTTGCGGGAATATTTAATTCCCGCCATACGAATCGAACAAACCACAAAGAAAGAATCAGCACTGTAGTTGTCATCCATCTATGATTTTTCTTTGCAATCCACAATGTGATAGTACTTACAAAAAACAAACAGCCGCACGCCAAGCAAAGAGCGATTAACATCATACACAAATCTGTCTTTGACGAAGTCTCTCCTTCTAAAGTTGTTTCTGCGATAAAGAATTCGGCAATTGTCTTATTCGCTCGATTGACTACAGGAATACTATACTCTCCTTGATGCGCTACGTACGTTTGCGGAAGTCTGAATGTGACTTGTGTTCCTAATGTCCGCGAAAGTTCTGAACAAAAACTTACTTTCTGGACAAACCGATTTGAAATCGGGGAATTCACTTCAAGCGGCTCACTTACCAATAAAAACAATCTATTGTAAGCTAATCTTTTACCTACGGTTAGATAGATACGCAATCCATTTTGTGTCACATATACAAATGGTTCGGGAGAATTTTGATCAAGCTCTCGCTTATACAATGACGAAATGCTCGTTCCATTCCAAGCAAGTACATTTCCCTGCGAATCAACGAGATCTATCGTTTGATCATCATTTAATGTGTAAAAATTAAGAGATTGAAATGCTTTTAGTGTAACAGGTATATCGTTTGGGTTTATACTTGTACTTAGTGATGTATCCCTAGATGCACGCTCAACGATTTCAGTCAGCTTTTCGATTCTGGTCTGAAATGCTTCACGAATAACTTGTTCGGCTCTTGTTCGCTGTGTGTAGCGTTCTCCATCCCAATGATAACTTATAAACGTTGGAATGAAAAACCGTGCTACAATAAGCACAGCAGTGATGGCAATACAAATAAAAAAGCCCCACAGAGCAGGGCGGGCATATCTTACATAATCATTTGTCATGCCCATTATTTCATTAATAGATATTGAACTGATTTATTACCCACCGAGAATCCTGTCGTGTTAGTGATACATACACTTGCACCGATTCTTGATTTCCCTTTTGGATATAAACAAGACGGCCTGTAGCGTATGGTGCAGCACCTTTTTCATGAATACGGGAAAACTCGAAAGAGATTGGTCTGCGTCCTGAAAAATATCCAGATAGCACTGAGACCGCTTGGTTCATTGAAAAATATCTGCGTTCACCCGAACCGATAGCGATAGAAACCATTGCACAAAGTTCTCCTTCAAATTCTTCTACCGTACACATCCGTATGCCGTACTCAATATTTTTAAAAACGGCTAACACTTTGGAATGTTGTTGATCTAAGTTGGTAGACGGTGTCCCGACTATTTCTTTTTTTTGACTGACATCAGATATCTGCCTTACCTGTGCTTCAGAAGAATAAAATAAAAGTAATATGACAAACATTCGTTTCATCGTTCGCGTCCAAATTATCAGAAAACGTGGAGAAAGTCAATCAATGAAAAAGCGACCTGTTCATTTTCCTAAATGATAGTACATCTGTATAATATTTTGAACTAGTCTTCCTATTTTGCAAAATAAGTTTTTCCATTATTAATTATTCCGATTGCCTTTCCTTTCAATGACCGTCCGTGGAATGGGGAGTTCTTAGATTTTGATTTGAACAATTGAATGTCCACTGTCCATTTGATGTTTGGATCCAGCAATGTTAAGTTCGCCAGTTCGCCTTCCTGAATATTAATCGTAGGCAAAGAAAGAATTCGGCGTGGATTGACTGAAAATTTTTCGATCAATTGAATAAGTGTAAGATATTTTTGATGAACTAGTTCAGTGATAGACAATCCAATAGCAGTTTCTAAGCCTACAATACCAAACGGTGCTTGTGCAAATTCGACTTCCTTCTCATCAATCGTGTGCGGAGCGTGGTCAGAAGCAATAACATCGATGATGCCATCGCGTAAAGCTTCTTTGATCGCTTGTACATCTGCCTTTGTTCGTAGCGGCGGATTCATTTTTAAGTTCGTATCAAAACTCCCAACTGCCTCGTCAGTGAGAGTAAAGTGATGCGGTGCGGCTTCGCAGGTAATATTCAACTTTTCTGCTTTCGCCCTGCGTACACAATCGATAGATCCGATCGTGCTTATGTGCGCAATATGATATTTCGCTCGCGGGATATAACGTAAGAGAACAATATCTCGCACAATCATCAACTCTTCGGCAATCGGAGGAATGCTGGGCATACCAAGCCGCGTCGACTCAAATCCTTCATTCATCAATCCATTCTTTGTCATCGTCGACTCTTCTGCATGCTGGATGACAGGCAAATTATACATGGACGAGTATTCAAAAATCCGGCGCATTAACTCTGCATTGGCAATAGGCGATCCATCATCTGAAAAAGCAACCGCACCAGCTTTTGCCAATTCAGCCATCGGCGATAATTCTTCGCCCTTCCTCCCTTTTGATGCGGCAGCAATTGGGAACACATCTACAAGTCCGCCAGTGGCGCGTCTTCCTTCTTCCTGCACATAGCGCACGACAGATTCTTCATCAATTGCAGGATTCGTATTCGGCATGCAACATACAGCAGTAAATCCACCAGCTGCAGCAGAACCGCAACCTGTTTCTATAGTTTCTTTGTGTTCATACCCGGGTTCACGTAAATGCACATGCATATCGATAAATCCGGGAGCGATAATCTTATTTTTCAGATCAATTACTTCAAAGGACTTGTCGCTGGAAAGCGACGTGCCAAGTCGTTCAATTCTTCCATCAACTATCAACATATCCGTGACGACATCTTTCCCTTTAATGGGATCAATTAAACGACCAGATTTCAAATGGAGTTTCATATTTTATTCCTTCAATTGGAAGTTCCAAGTAAGTAGAGTACTGACATTCTGATTGCTTCACCATTGGTCACCTGTTCAAGAATGACAGAATGCGGTCCATCGGCAAGATCAGCCGAAAGTTCAACATCACGATTAATTGGACCAGGATGCATAATAGTGATTGGCTTCAAAGCACGATCCACTTTTTCCTTTGTTACACCGAAGTAACGATGATATTCGCGAAGCGACGGAAAGAGTCCGCTCTTCTGCCGCTCCAATTGAATGCGAAGAACATTCAGCGCATCGACATGTGGAATAATATCTTCTAATCTATGATATACACGTACGCCAAGATCTTCGATGTTCCGAGGAATAAGTGTTGCCGGACCACACACTGATATTTCTGCACCCATAGTTTTTAATCCATAAATATTTGAAAGTGCGACGCGGCTGTGTAAAATGTCACCAACGATACAGATACGTAGCCCTTCGAGTGAACCGTGCTTTTCTCGTAGTGTCATCATATCGAGCAGCGCTTGCGTAGGATGCTCATGCGCTCCATCGCCAGCATTGATCACATTTGCTTTAACCACGCGCGTTA
Organism: Ignavibacteriota bacterium; assembly: GCA_003142475.1. Lineage (GTDB taxonomy): Bacteria > Bacteroidota > Ignavibacteria > UBA10030 > UBA10030 > Fen-1298. The sequence goes on along the minus strand of PLMK01000057.1, from coordinate 12,335 downwards.
GAAAGTGCGGAGCGCCTGATGCTGAGTGCCGGATTACAACCATATCGATTTTCATTGCTTCGATGTTACGAGCTGTGTCCTTCAGTGTCTCACCTTTATTTACACTGCTGCCGGATGCTGCAAAGTTCACTACATCTGCCGAGAGACGTCGCTCTGCAAGCTCAAATGAAATTCTGGTACGAGTAGAACTCTCGAAGAATAAATTCACAATTGTTTTTCCTTGCAGCGGTGGTACCTTTTTAATCGGTCGTTCCAAAATCTCTTTGAATGACGCCGCTGTGTCAAGAATGAGTGTGATATCTTCCTTGCTCATTCCTTCTAATCCGAGTAAGTGACGGCTTTGCAGTTTCATTGCCCATTCTCCTTATCATCATTTTCTACAAGATAGACTGCGTCTTCTTCATCTGTTTCCGTCATTGCTACTTGTACTTTCTGTTCTCGTGCAGTTGGCACATTCTTACCGACATAATCTGCTTTGATTGGTAACTCGCGATGTCCGCGATCTACCAATACTAGTAACTGTATCTCAGATGGACGTCCGAGATCCATCAGTGCATTTAGTGCTGAACGAATTGTACGCCCGGTGAAGAGCACATCATCAATTAAAACGATAACTTTTCCGCGGATATCAAAAAGTATTTCTGAACTTTTCAACTCAGGTTGATCAAGACGCCCCCGCAGATCGTCGCGATAGAGTGTAATATCTAATATGCCAACCTGCACGTTCATATTTTCGATTTCAGCAATTTTCTTCGCAACACGATGTGCGAGAAATTCACCGCGCGTTCTAATCCCAACAAGCACAACATCCTTCACGCCTTTATTTTTCTCCACCACTTCGTGAGAGAGACGGTTGACGGTTCGTCGAAGACCATCGGCGTCTAAAACTTTTGTTTTCATTATCATCCACCTTTCTTAAAATGAAAAAACCCCCACTTCCAGCAAATTCGGAAAAGGGGGTTTTCAATTTTCAAGTAGTAATGATGAGTGATCAATTAATATTTTCCATCGTTCGTAGATCACTGCACATTGATCATCCCTTTCCTACCTCGCTGGATAGGAATTAAAGGAACATCTTCAAAGAACACTCGTACTTGTGGGCGCTGCGGGGATCGAACCTGCGACCTTACGCGTGTGAGGCGTACGCTCTGAACCAGCTGAGCTAAGCGCCCAATTTTAAATCNNAGCTGAGCTAAGCGCCCGCAATCAAGTACCCTAATTGCTTAATGACTATACAAAGATAGAAAAAAAAATATTCTGGTTCAACTTGTATATCTGCGTCAATAAAAGACCGCAAGCCACCACCATAGACTCCGCTAAAAGCAATTCGTTTGGTCTAGGACTGCATTCTCTCAATTCGTGAGAGAAATTTTCCTTAATGGAGTACAAATGAAATTTTGTTCACAATAATTTTCAGATGCTTATACTNNACTGGAGTTTGTTGGGGCGTATAGTTTATCATATTTAAATACCTCTCAATAGCCGTGTATTATTTATGCCCTCGTCCCCTCCGATTTATAGAGTGCCTTATGGAGTTTATTGTAAATCCATGCAATCAATGCCCCACTGATGGAGCCAAAAACGAAACCCCAAATCAATCCCATAATAGCCCCACCGAAACTTATATCGTATCCAAATAAAAATGCCTTAAGCATCTCAAGTGTTCTTCCGGTTCCCCACATGGTGGCTAAAAGTGTCGGTACAAATATTCCCAATCCCCACACAATACCGACTGCTAACCCAAAAGCTCTTACACGTAGCTTCATGATTACCTCCGATTTGTTTGGTTGATTTTATTACAGCTTGATGGAGTATACGTCTCTCCAGAATGATTGACCCTACCACCCTATTTACTGTTTCTTTTTATTTCACTACGGTGCAAATATAGTCCTACATCCCTATAAAAGCAAGAATGCCTTAAAAACCACTTTTTCAATCCATAGACATCGAAATTTTGTTCACAGCAACAAGTATATGTTTAAAAAATGTACAACATATCTCCACTTTTGAATATTTGGATTGCATTATTCAATTGCATCAATTAACTTTGACATTGTAATTAAACCAATTATCAGACCATTCTTATCCGAGAAACGATGAGAGGATAAGACGATCTTATACCTACTAAGCAATTCATAATTTAAAGGAGAAGAAGATGATGGTAAATCCAGGTAGTGCTGAGGTTGGTAATAATTCCAAAGACAGTGTAATGTGTCTTCGATGTAACGGTACTGGCTTATCCAGCGCTCATGTGAAGTGCAACGATTGTAGAGGATTTGGTTTCATCTCTCCTCGAACAACCGAGTGTCAATATTGTGGAGGTACTGGTTTCATCAAATCCCATGTAACATGTGACCACTGCAGTGGCTTCGGGAATCTACCACTGAAGTGAAACTAAAAAAATAAGTCCTCCTGTTTTTTCGATTGGACAGATTATCTTTGATCTATCCCTGTCTGTTATAGATTTCTCAATATCTCCCACGTATATATCCCAGTGGAATGTCCATCACCCCAAGAAATCTGAATAGCATAATGACCAATCTGTTGAATATTCGTAAGCATATATCTTCCGGGAAGATACTGCTGTTGATCCGGTTTGTATGTCTTGAGTAAAACTGTTTCGCCCTGGCAGCCGGCACATGGACAATTATCACGCAATTTGCGAAGAGAAATAATGCTTGCATGGCCATCATCCCATTTTATGGAAAGTTCATCCGGTGAAGATAGTTTAATTTGTGTTGCTATCATTTTCTTTTCTTCTTGTTGATAATAAAAAAGGACAATCTGTGAGATTGTCCTTTACGTGGACCGTACCGGGCTCGAACCGGTGACCTCCACAATGCCATTGTGGCGCTCTCCCATGCTGAGCTAACGGCCCGTTAATTATATAAAATATACCCAAGGATCGAAGCAAAGTCAATTAGAAAGTAATTGCAGTATACGTGAGTTTTTGATATTTTACTTTCGGAATACATAAAAATATGATCGGGTCTATTTACGAAAACTCCTAAAGATTGTTTACGTACACAGTTTCTGCCTATTATCAGCTTTATGATTTTATGTACATTTACACTACTTTCGTGTAAAGATCAAACGAATCAAAATCATACTTCGGATATCGTTTTTCCAGATAGTCTTGTAAGTTTTAGTAAACAGGTTAGTCCGCTCTTTCAACAAACGTGTGTTGCAGCCGGATGTCATGGCGGTAGTCAACCAGCGGCTAATTTAAACCTTGAATACGACGTTTGCTGGCGTTCTCTAATTGATTTTTCTCCGCCAATTGTTCTTGTAAAGAACGGTAAAAATAGTCCTCTTATAATGTACATTGACGGCAGTAATAGGCGTTCTCCCCGAATGCCTTTAAACAGTCAACCGCTCACAACGAATCAAAGCAATGGTATAAAAAAGTGGATTGATGAAGGTGCGAAAAACAACTGAGCTTTGATGCCTTACGAATTACGCGCATCCTTTCCCCAGTTAAGTTTTCTTCTCAGTACATCGTAATAACTTCTATTCTTTCGCTTAACAAGTTTAGTCGCGAGCGGTGATCGTTCGATAAAGATATCTACAGGTACCTGCAAGAATGACTGTTGCTGACCATCAGCTGCAAAATGAATCTTTCCAATCGCTGTTTCAACTTTAAGAGTGATAATTGATTCTCCAGGAACAACTACTGTTCTTGCCGTTAATGTATGCGGGCAAATAGGGCTGATAAGAATCAATTGATTTGTAGGTGTTACAATCGGGCCGCCATTAGAAAGAGCGTATGCAGTTGATCCTGTGGGCGTAGCAATAATAATACCGTCACCAATAAATTTGGATAAAAATTCACCGTTGACAAATGTCTTCACACTGAACGTTCTCGAAGAACCAGTCTGATGAAGAACGATATCATTTAAAGCATGCACATTTACTTTTGATTTACCGATTCGTGCTTGCAGCATCATACGATCTTCAACTATATATTTGCCACTAATGATTTCGGTAAGACACTCATCAAGTTCATCGAGTGAAACTTCCGCAAGAAATCCTAACTTACCAAGATTAATGCCTAAAATTGGAGTATCCATACCGCTGACGAGTCGCGCCATACGAAGGATTGTTCCATCACCGCCGAGCGAAATAAGAATATCACACGCCTTCGGCAGCTTGTGTTCTGATACAACAGCTGACTGACTTAGAAGACGTTTGTCTATCTTTCCATGCAATCCTTTTGCCATTTCAGCATGGAGAACGTATGGCACTTTTTCCTTTTCAAACCTTGTGATCAGCCGTTCAACTACTTCCGGCAATTCCGTTTTATCTAAATTTCCAGCTATTCCAAATCTCATAGTACACTCTATTTCTTTTCTGTTGACGGCTGTTCTTTTGACAACTCGTCAACATAATTTAGCTTTAATTCTTGCAGAATACTTTTCAGTAATTTAGTTTCATCATCAGATAAATTCCCGCGCGTCTTTTCTTCCAACATGTCGAGAATATCGATAGATAATTGCGCTTGTTGAAGATCGCGTTCAATTTTATCTGAAATCGGATTCTTTAGTTTTCCCATCTGTTGCATCGCTGCCGCTTGAAAAGTCATTACTAAACTAAAAAACATTGAAGCATTCTTTTCTGCTGAAGTCATCATTATCTCCTTTATTATTTCCAAAGTTCACGCAATTTCGCATACTTTAAAAATACCGCATGCGATGAAATCATACACACAATATATCCATAATACCCATCTAAAAAACCGCATTTTAAAATATAGTCACGAATGAACCTAAATGTCGGCGATATGAGCAATCGCAATAATGATGCCTTTTTTCTTTTTTCAAAAAGAACATACGCGGATATCTCCGTAAAATAATCAACTTGCTTGATATGGTCGGAAATTGAATAATAACTGTAATGCAGGATATCTCCGCGTAAATATCCGACAGATGCATTAGATTCATTTAACACATATCGATCATGCGGATTAACTCCAGTCCACTTCCCTTTTCGTTTATCGAATAGACGGATCTTCCGATCAGGATACCAGCTGCCGTGTCGAATCCATGCGCCGCAGTAATTAGTCAACCGATTCATTTCGTATCCATCATATTTCCAATCAGATTTTACCAAAACGATGGATTTTTGTAATTCATCTGAGAGAACCTCGTCCGCATCAAGAGAGAGCGTGTAAAAGTATGAAGTCTTCTCTAAAGCATAATTTTTCTGCTGGATATGTCCTTCAAACTTGTGCTTGAATACTTTTGCGCCATGGAAGTTGCAGATTTCTATAGTCTTATCGGTAGAATAAGAATCCACAACAATAATCTCATCCGCAATTTCTTTGACAGACTCGAGACAGCGAGCTATGCTACGCTCTTCATTATAAGTAATGATAACGACCGAAAGCTGAATCAACGCGAAATCCTTGCTTAGTTTCCAATTACGATATTAACAAGTTTGTTCGGAATAATGATTTTCTTGATAATGCGTTTACCGTCCGTATAACGTTTGATGTTAGTATCTTTAAATGCCAATAGTTCCAGTTCCGTAACAGGAGTATCCTTCGCCACAGCAATTTTCGAGCGCACTTTTCCATTGATCTGTAACACCACCTCCACTGTTGACTCTGCACATTTGGCTTCATCATACATTGGCCATGGTTCGTACGCCGTTGATTTCGTGTGACCAAGTTTCTCCCATATTTCTTCAGCAACGTGTGGAGCAAATGGCGCGAGAAGCAGAACAAAATTCTCCATAAGTTTGCGTGGACGAATTTCTAACTTCATTGCTTCGTTCAGGAATATCATCATCTGAGAAATGGCTGTGTTGAAACGGAGATTATCGATATCGTCGCCAACCTTTTTTACAGTTTGATGGTAAAGCCGTTCGAAGTCTGCAGAAGCTTCAACATCCTTAATGGCTGAGCCCAACTTACCTTCTTCGTTCACGAACAAACGCCAGAACCGATTGAGGAATCGGAATACACCTTCCACACCGCGTGTACTCCACGGTTTCATCTCCTCCAATGGTCCCATAAACATTTCGAACAGCCGCATTGCATCGGCGCCATATTCTTTCACTACATCATCCGGATTGACAACATTGCCGCGCGATTTAGACATCTTGCGGGAATCTTCACCAAGAATAATCCCCTGATGCCGCAGCTTGAGGAACGGTTCCTTTGTGCCGACGTAATCAAGATCGTTCAACACTTTATGCCAAAAGCGTGAATACATCAAATGTAAAACTGCGTGTTCCGAACCACCGACGTACAAATCGATGGGCATCCAATATCTTTCTTTTTCTATGCCGCAAAAAGCAGTATCGTTCTTCGGATCAATGAAGCGAAGATAGTACCAGCACGAACCCGCCCACTGCGGCATAGTGTTCGTTTCGCGGCGTCCCTTCAGCCCTGTTTCTTTGTCGATAATGTTTACCCAGTCAGTTGCAAGAGCAAGCGGAGATTCCGTTGTTCCGCTTGGCTGGAATTTTTCCAAACTCGGCAATTCCAACGGTAATTCTTTCTCATCAATTGCTTTCAACGTTCCGTCTTCAAGATAGACAATTGGAATTGGTTCACCCCAATATCGTTGACGTGAAAAGAGCCAATCGCGCAGTTTATATGTGACGGCCAGTTTGCCAAGTTCTTTCTTTTCTAACCATGCGATGATAGTCTTCTTTGCTTCAGGTGTCGATAATCCATTTAGCGAAACTTCCTTATTTGCAGAGTTTATTGCAATACCATCTTCTACAAAACATTCAGCAACATCCGGTCCACCATCGACGACTTTGATTATCTTCAAATCGAATTTCTTCGCAAACTCCATATCACGATTATCGTGACCCGGTACTGCCATGATAGCTCCTGTACCATATCCCATCAGCACATAATCTGCAATCCATATTGGGATTTCTTTTCCTGTAGTCGGATTGATAGCGTAACCGCCGGTGAAGACACCGGTTTTTTCTTTTTCTATTCCACGTTCTAGTTCGCTCTTGAATGCTGTCTCTTTTCTATATTGCTGAATCTGTTCTCTTTGTTCCGGTGACGCTACGATATCTACTAGCGGATGCTCAGGCGCAAGTACCATATACGTTGCACCAAAAAGTGTGTCCGGACGAGTTGTGAAAACACGAATGTTCTCCTTTTTACCTTTCACTGCAAAAACAACATCTGCGCCTTCAGAACGGCCAATCCAATTTCGCTGCTGCTCAAGTGTTGAGATTGGCCAATCTAACTCCTTCGCATCTTCTAATAAACGCTCAGAGTATGCCGTAATGCGCATCATCCATTGACGCATCGGCCGGCGTTCAATAGAATAACCTTTCTCTGTCCACTCAGCAACTTCTTCATTTGCAAGCACTGTCCCGAGTGCTTCGCACCAGTTGACTGGAATTTCAGCAACATAAGCAAGGCGAAATTGTGCAATGAAATCGTGCTTCTCTTTTTTTGTCTTCCGTTTCCATTCATCTGCAGTGAACGAATGTTCAACATTCAGATTCTTAGTTCCGTGTGCGGCAAGTTTCTGTTCTAATGTTTCAATCGGTCGTGCTTTGCGTTCACGAGGATCGAACCACGAATTATAGATTTTTAAGAATATCCATTGTGTCCATCTATAATATTTCGGGTCTGTTGTATTGACTTCTCGTTCCCAGTCGTAACTTAACCCAAGCATCTTGATTTGACGTCTAAAGGTATCGATGTTACGTTCTGTCGTCACTTTTGGATGAATATTCGTTTGCATTGCATAACGCTCGGCGGGCAAACCAAATGCATCCCAACCCATAGGATGTAAAACAGCAAAACCTTTCATTCGCCGATAACGGCAAAGAATGTCTGTGGCCGTGTATCCTTCGGGATGACCAACATGCAATCCTGCTCCTGATGGATATGGAAACATATCCAGCACATATAATTTCGGTTTCTTTTCATTATCTAGTACACGAAAAGTCTTCTCGCGCTCCCAATATTCTTGCCATTTATTTTCGATACTTAGAAAGTCATATTTCATTCTTGATAAATCCTTTTATCGATAGAGGATACAACATATGTTACGTTAACATAATTACATAGAATTTACGCAAAGTGCACCCTATTATCAACGTGCGAACAGAAGGAACCGCAAAGCCGGTAACTTATTAGAATATCAATAGAGTAATTAACGTTGTTAGTATGAATAAGAGTCCCATCGAAACGAACTGCGATATTCCTATAAATATTGTTTTCGCCGTCGTTCGAAGGAGAGAATCTCCATAGACATGCTTTAAAGCCATCAACAGGTAAATTGGCGATACAATGATAGGGATAATTAGAATAATTGATGTTCCGATTATCCGATCCGTAATGAGAGAGAGCGTCAAGAGTAGAAAAACGAAACTGTGATAATGGAGAGAAAATATTAATGTACCAATGTAGTACTTTGCCTTTTTCCTGTTAAGCATAAAAACAAATAATGCAAACAATGGCATTAATACGAACATCATATATGAAGCACTTTTCACAAGCATATGGTTAAATCCCTCTTGTCCGTCAGCTCCGATACGCGATAATTGACGTATTATGTACCTGTTCATTATCGACGATACAATCGCGTGGGATTGCATCACAGAATCAAGTTGTGACTGTTGCATATCACTCCGAAGTTCTGTCGAATTAATTCCACAATACGTTATGTTAGAGGTATTTTCGACATTTAGAGATGTTCCCTGCTTTGTTTTTGGCAGAGAAATGATCAGAAAAAAAATAAAGCTTATGAAGATATAGAATTTGACTGGTGCAACGTATTGCACGCGCTTTCCTTTTATAAATTCAGAAGTGATAAACCCTGGCTTAAAGCAAATTACTTTTAGCGTTTGAACAGATTTTGTATCGAAATGGAAAATGCTTTCCATCACCTCAGCAATCAGATGTTTCAGCGGGATATTGAGATCGTGGTTTATCTGTCCGCACTGCGGACAATAATTACGCAACACGGACAGATGCGTGCCGCAATTTGAGCACCTAGATAGTTTTAATTTTGAGTGCGACATCCAATTCTTCTCTATTCCTCGATTTCATATTCCAAAATTCATATTTAACATCAGAGATTTAATAAGCCAGGTACTCCTACAAAAATGTATCGGTTTTCTAAAGAGAAAACAAGATATAACTATCCAGAACCTTATTTAGCTGGCTCCTGCTATCGGTATATTATATCTATCTGCCTTACGTATACATGGCACCTTTAGAAGAATTATTTGGTTGATGGATATATTTGGATTTGTCTATTTTATTGTTCACACTGATTGTTCTTTTATACAGTTGATAGATGATTTTCTGAAATATTTCGATAATTTTCGCGGCACGACTCTTGCCCTTTTTGATGCAGTCCTCAGAGAGGAATATAAAAATGAAAACAATCAAAGCTTCTCTCCTATCGCTACTGTTGACGATATTCATTTCCTTAGGGTTAAGCGGTTGTTACACGCAGCTTGCACTTGTGGACAATGAGCAAGATTCGGCATTTGAACCATTAACGACCATTATTAATCAGCCTAATATAGTAACAGTCTATGTGCCAGTGTCTGTACTCGTATACGATCCACCATCATGCGATGTGTTTCACTCAATGCCTAATGCAGGATCTACATCAACTGTGAGTGAATCGCAACCCCAGCCTCAAACTCGAAACTCGGGGTACCAACGCGCGGATCAGTCCGAAAACACACAAACGACAAACCCAATTTCTGACAGACGTGCAAGCGGTTCAATGCGCGGTGGGCGATAATTCTTATAGGAGTACAGCAGTAGTGATTATAAAACTTTTAGTACCAATAATGTAATATCGTCGGATTGTGGTGTGGCTTGCGTATGAATTTCTAACTCTTTTTGAATTTGCTGAATGATTTCTTTAGCAGAGAGATTAGTTGTTTTTTTTAGAATACTTTCTAGGCGCTCTTCAGTGAACTGTTCATTGTCTTGATTCATCGCTTCACTGACACCATCCGTGTACATTACCAATACGTCTCCCGGCAAGAGAGTAACCGAAGCCTCCGCATACGGCGTTGCCGTTTTGAAGATACCAAGAATTAAGCCGCCTTCTTCCAATTTCTCCATCGCTCCATTTTTTCTCAACACGTATGGTGGATTATGTCCTGCGTTTGTGTAACGGAATTGACGCGTGTGCGTATCGAGTATGCCCCAAAAGAATGTAATAAATCTACTTCCCCCACGAGTATTTGCGCAAGTGAGATCATTAATCTGTCCTGTTGTTTCAGAGACTGACGAACACAATGGTGCAAGAGCACGTAAAGCTGCTTGTACATTTGCTATCAGTAGTGCCGCCGGTGTTCCTTTGCCTGAGACATCGCCGATTGCCAGCACATATTCATCCTGCTTGCGAGTGATTACATCGTAATAATCACCGCCGACTTCTTTTGATGAAATCGTAAGTGCAGCAATATCGAACTGTGGAATGGATGGAAGTTTTTCCGGCAAAAGTCCCTGCTGAATTTCCCGTGCGATGTTTAATTCATCTTCCATCCGTTGTTTTTCTATTGCAGTTTTGAAGAGCCGCGCATTTTCGATGGAAATAATAGCAAGGTTGCCGAGTGAGTATAGAAATTCAAGATCGGCTTGCGAGTAGACACCACCGCGTAATCGTTCGCCGAGTAAAATTATTCCATTCGTTTTCTGTTGAATATGCATCGGCACCACCGCAGCGATTCCCATTTTAATTAGACTTGCCGCTGCAATGCGGTACGCCTTTAACTTTAATAAATCCTGCGTGGTAGCAGATTTTGTGAGATCGCATAGATCAGGAAGAATTTCTTTCAGAACTGCGCTTCCTTCCATCCGTGAAGCGATAATATTTAGTTCGTTTTCATTCCGAATACAAATTGCATAACTCTTCACTCCGATTTGTCCAAGAAGCGCAAACGTAACAAGCCGGACCACTTTCCTTTCATCCAGTCCGATATTGAACTCTTTGCTTAAATCAAATAAAGTGTTGAGTTCTTGATTTTTTCGGTCAAGACTTCGATTTGCCTCCTTCACCTGATCGATGATCAGCGCTTTCTCTATCGCTGCGCCAGAGAGATTGACTAAGGATTGAATGATTTTTTTATCTAGTGCTAAGAATAGGGATTTCGTCAATCGTTCGCCAAGTGTGATATATCCGACTATGCGTCTTTGTGAAAGAATGGGAATTACCAGCGATTGCTGATTGTGATTAAGAAACTCCAACCACTGTTGACTTCCGTGAATCAGTTTCTTTGCCGACTGAATAGAACGCAGCGGGTGTTCTACTTCGATGCTCTGTCCAACAATAGAATTATCGATACCTTTTGCGGCTATTACTTGAAATAATTTTCCATTGCGCTTAAGAAGTACTATACCGCGCGTAACGAGCATTTTCCCCATCAGTGTACGCAGAACTGTGCTGAGAATGAAATCGAGTTCGAGCGAGGAATTAATGATAGTGCTAAACTCAAACAACGGAAGAAGATCCGAAGTTTGCTTTCGATCTACTGAGTTTAAATGTAGGTGAGAACGCTTCGTTGCTATCTCCCTGCAACGGTGGAAGTACTGGAAAGATGTTTAATAAGCCGCACTTCGTTTCGTTTTCCCTGATGAAAATTATATTCAACTCTGTCCATAAGTTTTTTCATCATATAGACACCAAGGCCACCTCGTTTGCGATGGCCAATATGTTCTTTCAAATCCGGCTGACGAATTGTGGAAGGATCAAACGATTTGCCGCTATCAAATATCCGAATTTCAAAAGAACGATTTCTGGGAAGAATGGAAACTTCAATTTCTTTGTCTGTTGCATACTGATATGCATGCTTTATGATATTTGTGCACGCTTCATCAACCGCCAACACAATATTAGCGGCGCCTTCTTCAGAAAAACCGAACGCACGTGCCTCTTCAGCAACAAACTCTCTAACTTCGAAAAGATTGTCTGTCCGGCTGAGAATTTTTTTTGATCTATGTGATGCTTGAATTTCCATTGACTCTTGGCTTTTGCAGAATCTGTTTTATCCTAATTCTTATTTCTTTATCTCATGGAAACGAACAACTGCCTCTTGTTCATCTTTAAATATTTCGTATAAGATTGGAAAACCCAGCAAGTCAAATACGTTGTACACCTTAGGCGTCATATTTGTCAACTTGATGTCTCCTTTATTCTTACGCACATCTTCAACGTATGCCATAAATACTCCCAAGCCGGCGCTGCTGATATATGAAAGATCGCGGCAGTTAACCACGATATTAAATTTATTTTCAGTCATCAGCTTTTGAAAAGCAGTTTCGAGATCAGGCGCAGTGTGAGCGTCAAGGTACCCCTTGAGTTCAATCACGCTGACATCCT